>JBBDMO010000140.1:0-11626 GCA_040878255.1 Ilumatobacteraceae bacterium | reverse complement strand
GCGGCTTCCTGCTCGTGCTGGGCGGCCAGCTTGGCCTCGTACGCGCGCCTGACCTCGGCCTCCTGCAAGCGCTGCTGCAGCACTGCCAGCTCGGTGAGCTGCGTGTCGAGCTGGCCCTGCCTCGCCTCGAGGTACTGGAGCACCTGGGTGTTCTCGGCCTGCAACGCGTCGAGGGTCGCCTGCTGATCGGCGAGGTCGCTACGGACGGCGTCGATCTCGTCGAGGTCACCGGCCCCGACGTTCAGGGCCACATTGCGCAACACCGTCTGCTGCATCGGGTCACCGGAGGTCGAAAACAGCGACAGCACCGACGACTGGGCTGCGCCGGTGAACTGCTCGATGGCGATGCGCTCGAGGCCGGACCGCAGCTGCGAGAACTCGGCCGATGTGGCATCGACCGCGCCCTGCGCCGCGGCGACCTGGTCGGTGAGCTCGTCGGTGCGCTGGTCGGCATCGGCCATCTGAGCGGCGACCGCGTTCGCGGCACCCTGCATCCGGATGATCTCGTCAGCGACCTGCTCAGAGGTCAGCCCGGCGTCGGCTGCAGCGCCAGGGACCATCGACATGGCCGGTGCGGCAAGGATGGCGAGCGCAACAACGACGCCGGCGAGGCGACGTCGCGCGAAACCCCTGCTCAGCGAATGTTGCGGTTGCATGACGATTCGAGAGTACCGTCAGTGACCCCTTCGGGCAACGGCGCGACCACGATCATGCCGCTGCCGATTGTCGGAAACGGCCCCTCGGCGGCCATCCTGTAGGCCTCATGGGCAAGCACACCAGAACCACGCTCGAGCCGATGCAGTGGTGGCGCAAGCTCTGCTGGGTCACCCCGCAGATCGCGCTCAGCGGTGACCTTCCCGATGGCAAGGCCAAGCACCAGGCGCTCGACGAGTGGGTCAGCGCTGGCATCACCCACATCATCGACACCCGTCTCGAGAGCTCCGACGAGCAGTTCGTCGCCGAGCACGCACCGCAGGTCGGGTACTCGTGGGTGGGCGTCGACGACGATGGGCGACGGCAACCCGACCACTGGTTCGACGAGGGTGTCGACGCCGCACGCACCGCCCTCGCCAAGCCGAACGGCAAGATCGTCGTGCACTGCCACATGGGTGTGAACCGCGGCCCGTCGATGGGTTTCGCAGCGATGATCGCGCACGGCATCGCGCCGGTCGAGGCGCTCGGCATCATCCGCGCCGAGCGCCCCATCGCCGCCGTCCTCTACGCGGGCGATGCCGTCGACTGGTGGCATCGCACGTCGGGCTCGTCGCCGGCTGCCGCCACGGCCGAGCGGAGCAAGGTGAAGGCCTGGATGCACGCCAACCCCATCGACACCGACTGGATCACCAGCCGGATCTGGCGCGCCGAGTCCGGCGGACGCGTCTGACCTGGGTCGTTCGGACCAAAGGACGGCCCTGAACGGGGCTGCCCGAGCGTGAACGGACGCCCCGTCCTACCCTCGCCCGCATGGTGTGCGGCGGTCTCGATGACTGATCACGACGAACGGTTCGACGGTGTCGTGTTCGACGACGCCTTCGTTCACGCACGAACGATGCGCAGGCGCCGAACCCGGATCGTGCTCATCGGCTGCGTCGGTCTGATCGGTGGCATCGTGCTGCTGACGATCGAGGGTTCGGGCGAGGCCGAGGACATCCGGAGCAACGTGGTGCGCGAGGCCGTGACGTCCGCCGGCTGAAGGGTCGGGGACTCCCCGGCGCTGGCAAGCTGTGGGCATGACGGTCATCAAGATCAATGCACTCACCGTTCCCGCCGAGATGGGCGACGAGGTCGCCCGCCGGTTCGCCGCTCGCGCCGGCGCGGTCGACGGACACGAGGGTTTCGAAGGCTTCGAACTGCTCCAGCCCGCAGACGATCGCACCACGTGGCTCGTCGTCACGCGCTGGCGCGACGACGCCTCGTTCGAGGCGTGGCGCTCGTCGTCGGCCTTTGCTCAGGGTCACCGGCCCGACGGCGCAGCCGGCGGTGGCGCGCAGCCGCCCATGCCGATCCAGGCCGAGCTCTGGTCCTACACGGTCGCGGTCGCGTCCGAGGGCTGAGCCGGCCACGGCCACCGTTGGCCGCTGCTCAGCGCGGTTCGCGCGGCAGACCCAGGATCTGCTCGCCGACGATGTTCCGCTGGATCTGATCGGTGCCACCGGCGATCGACTGCGCCGGGGTCGACACGAGCACCTCGGCGACGACGCCGTCACAGGGGTCGGCACCGTCGGTCAGCATGCCCGTGGCTCCGGCGATGAGCGAGTGCGCCCGGTTCGATCGCCGGGCGACCTCGGATGCGGCGAGCTTGCCGAGTGATCCTTCCGGGCCGGGCGCCCGCCCGAGGGCGCGTGCCGCTGCAGCTCGCGCCGCCGTCCACTCGTTGGCGCGCACGAACGACTGCAGGCCGCTCACCTGTTGGCGGACCTCCGGCGAATCGGCCACACCACGATGGTGCGCGCGCTCGGCCACCAGGTCGGCGCGGCCGGCGCGCTGCGGATACCAGACGTAGGTCGCGAAGTGGTCCTCGGCCTCGACCATCGCCTCGCGGACCGTGCACCCGGGGGCTCGGTCCGTCTCGAAGCGGGGCCGGCGCATCGTTGCGAACGAGCGCTCGTGGTGCAGCGTCGTGCGCGCCACACGCCACCCGCCCCCGAGCTCACCGACGACGTTCGCGGTCGGCAACCGCGCATCGGTCAGGAAGACCTCGTTGAAGCTGGCGTGGCGGTTCATCTGCACGATCGGCCGCACCTCGACGCTGGGCTGGCGCATCGGCAGGACGAAGTACGAGATGCCCTCGTGCTTGGGCACGTCGAACGCGGTGCGGGCCAGCAGGATCGCGAGGTCGGCGTGGTGCGCGCTCGTGTTCCAGACCTTCTGGCCGTTGACCACCCACTCGTCGCCGTCGCGCACCGCGCTGGTGCTCAGCCCGGCGAGGTCGGACCCGGCGCCCGGCTCGCTGAAGAGCTGGCACCACGTCACCGCGCCGGTCAACGTGGGACGCAGCAGGCGGGCGAGGAGCTCGTCGCTGCCGTGTTCGAGCATCGTCGGTGCTGCCAGCGTCATGCCCGAGCCGAGTGGCGGCCCGACGGCCCCGGCGGTGCGGATCTCGTCGGCGACCACCCGGTCGGCCCACGTCGGCAGACCACGGCCGTACCACTGCTGCGGCCACGAGGGCACGGCCCAGCCGGCGTCGACCAGCCGTTCGCGCCAGGCCACGAGACCCAGCTCGGGGTGCCACGCCTCGGCGAGCCAGGCCCGAACCTCGGCGCGAATCTCGGGCTCGGTCGTCACGGACCGGACCGTACCCGAGCGGCCCGACGTGCGCGAGCGGGGGCGTGCCGTCGTCAGCGAGGGTGTTGCTGGAGCGCGAGCTCGATGGCGGTCGCGAACGCTGCGGCAGTGGCATCGAGTGATGCCTCGTCACCGGGCTCCCACCACTCGCCCGGGTACGACGAGCCGACCTGTTGCATCCACGCCGGGAGCGCGTCGGACCAGTCCTCCTCGAACACCGCCAGGGCACGCCACAGCGAGTCGGCGGCCACGTTCCAGCGACCGTCACGGGTCTCGAAATAGCTGTCGGGGCGCAGCGCGCGCTCGACGTTGCCGACCATCAGTTCGCACTCGCGACGATCGGTGCGGTCGCGGTCGTAAAGGCGTGCGCGCAGCACACGCAGGAAGTCGAGGATCACCCAGCGGATCTCACCGGCTTCGGCGATCGCGTCGTTGGGGTGCCGGGCGGCACCGATTTCGGTGGGTGCGCTCGGGACGTCAGGCATGGTGCAGTCTCGCAGAGTCGACCGCAATCCTTCATTCCTCCATTCGGGTGAGCCACTGATGAGATCCGTTCGCACGACTCCGAGGGGAACGGACCCGACCTCGGTTGGTACCGTCCGAGCATGTTCGATCTCGTCATCCGCTCCGGCCGTGTCGTCGATGGCACCGGTGCTGCCCCGTTCGACGCCGACGTCGCCATCTCGGGTGGTCTCATCGTCGAGATCGCACCGTCCATCGCTGGCGCTGCTGCCCGCACGATCGATGCGGCAGGCGCGATCGTCACGCCCGGCTGGGTCGACGTGCACACCCACTACGACGGCCAGGTCACGTGGGACGAAGACATCGAGCCATCGGCCACGAACGGTGTCACCACCTTGGTGATGGGCAACTGCGGTGTGGGGTTCGCTCCCGTCCGCCCGGGTGACGAGGCTGCGCTGATCGAGCTGATGGAAGGTGTCGAGGACATCCCTGGCTCCGCACTCGCCGAGGGCATGCCGTGGGGCGCGTGGGAGACCTTTCCCGAGTACCTCGACCACCTGGCCGGGCGCAGGTACAGCCTCGACATCGGCACGCAACTCGCCCACGGGGCACTGCGCTTCTATGCGATGGGCGAGCGGGGCGTCGACAACCTCGACGCCACGGCCGACGACATCGCCACGATGGCCGCCATCACCCGCGAGGCCATGGCGGCCGGTGCGCTGGGTTTCTCGACGTCGCGCACCATCGGTCACCGGTCGCTGTCGGGCAAGCCGGTGCCCGGCACCTTCGCCGCAGTCGAGGAACTGATGGCGATCGCCGAGGCGATGGGTCACGGCGTGTTCGAGGCGATCCCGGCAGGCGCTGTCGGTGCCCTCGAGGCGCTCGGCGGCGAGCGGGCCAAGCCGATCGACGAGGTGGCGTTGCTCGCCGACATCTCGCGCCGCACGGGCCGTCCGGTCACGTTCACGGTCGTGCAGATCTCCGAGGACGTCGACCACTGGCGCGAGGTCCTCGCCGCCGTGTCGCTCGAGAACGCGAACGGCGCACAGCTGCGACCGCAGATCGCACCCCGCGCCGTCACGGTGATGACGAGCCTCGACTCGTACCACATGTTCATGCGCAAGCCCACCTACCTCGCCGAGCTCGCAGACCTGCCGCTGGCCGAGCGTGCGGCAGCGATGCGCCGGCCTGAGATCAAGGCGGCGATCCTCTCCGAGCGCAGCGTGCCGAGCGAGCACGCCGGTTCGATGGCGTCGGTCGTCGGGCTCTACGCACGTGCGCTCTCGGCCACCTACTCGTTGCGTTTCCCCATCGAGTACGAGCCGACCCGCGATCAGTCGGTGGCGAAGCTCGCCGAGGCGCAAGGTGTCACGCCCGAGTCGCTGATGTACGACCTGCTGCTCGACGACGACGGCCGTGCCTTCTACTCGGTGTTCGGGTCGAACTTCTCGAAGGGCGACCTCGAGGCCAGCCGCGAGATGCTGCTCCACCCCGACACGGTCAGCGGCCTGTCCGACAGCGGCGCGCACGTCAGCTTCATCTGCGACTGCTCGATGCAGACGTTCCACCTGACGCACTGGGTACGCGACCGGACGCGTGGCGAGCGCCTGCCGCTCGAACTGATCGTGCAGAAGCTGTCGAAGACGAACGCCGACCTCTACGGCCTGACCGACCGGGGCAGCATCGAGGTGGGCAAGCGGGCAGACATCAACGTCATCGACCTCGACCGGTTGACGATCCAGGCGCCCAGCGTGCGTCGCGACCTGCCGGCGGGTGGGGCCCGAATCCTGCAGCCCTCCACCGGGTACCTGGCCACCATCGTCAACGGCGTGCCCACCCGCATCGCCGACGTCGACACCGGAGAACGACCGGGCCGCCTCGTCCGCAGCTGACGAGGTTCGCAGCCGGCGGACGGTGCACGCCCGCTGACCGGGCGGTCTGTGGCAGATCGCGCGAGCCTGGTTACATTCGGCGTGCCGCCCGACCCCTGGAGCACCGTGCCACCCACCATCGATCTCGTCCTCGCCGGCCTGGGTGCCTTGGCAGCCGGCGGCATCAACGCCGTGGCGGGTGGCGGCACGCTGGTCTCTTTCCCCGTGCTGATCGGCCTCGGCGTGCCGGCGGTGGCTGCGAACGTGACCAACACGGTGGCGCTGTGCCCCGGCTACTTCGGCGGTGCGTTCGCCCAGCGCGAAGCGCTTCAGAACCATCGCCCGAAGCTCCGGCGCCTGCTGCCGGTGGCCGGGGTGGGCGGCCTCGTCGGCTCGATCCTGCTGATCGTCACGTCCGAGGCCGTGTTCCGCAACATGGTGCCGTTCCTCATCCTGCTCGCCTGCGGGCTGCTCGGTTTCCAGGACGGCATCAAGCGCCTCGTGTTCTCCGACCGGGGCGCACACCAGCACCCCACGGCGTCGGTCCCGCTGATGTTCGCGGTCTTTGCAGCGGCCGTGTACGGCGGCTACTTCGGTGCGGGCCTCGGCATCATGCTCTTGGCGGTGCTCGGTCTGCTGCTCGACGACGAACTGCCCAAGTTGAACGCGCTGAAGACCATGTTGTCGTTCGTGATCAACGTCCTCGCCGCGTCGTTCTTCGTGTTCTCCGGCAAGGTCGAGTGGGGCTTCGCTGCGGTCATGGCACCGGCGAGCCTGGTTGGTGGGCACCTCGGCGGCATGGCGGCCGGGCGGTTGAACCCCAAGGTGATGCGCGCCGTCGTCATCGGCTTCGGCGTCGCCGTGGCGCTGAGGATGCTGTTCTTCTGACAGGCCGGGGCGGAAACACGCCCGAAACCTGGGCGCTCCTACGATGCCGCCCATGCACCTGTCCCCTCACGAACAGGAACGTCTGCTTGTCCACGTGGCGGCCGAGGTCGCTGCGAAGCGCCGGGCCCGCGGTTTGAAGCTCAACTACCCAGAGTCGGTCGCGGTCCTGACGTCGTGGGTGTACGAGGCGGCCCGCGACGGCCGCACCGTCGTCGACCTGATGGAGTCAGGCCGCCACGTACTCACCCGCGACGACGTGATGGAGGGCATCGCCGAGATGATCGACGAGGTGCAGGTGGAGGCCACGTTCGCCGACGGGACCAAGCTGGTGACCCTGCACCAGCCGATCCGATGAGCGACCAAGTCCAGTCGACATCCGTGAGCTTCGGCCGCCCCTGGACGGGCCGAACCTCATGGAACCTGGACATCGGTGCGTTTCGACCGCCGTGGTGCGGGTCGAACCTCACGGAGCAGGCGCGGCTGGGGTATCGGGACGTGGCGGTCCGATGACCTCGCCGATGATCCCGGGTGAGGTGTGGGGACCCGATGGCACCATCGTGCTGAACGAGGGCGCTCGCACGATCACGGTCACGGTCGTGAACACCGGTGACCGGCCGGTGCAGGTCGGTTCGCACTACCACCTCGCCGAGGCCAACCCGGCGCTGCTGCTCGACCGCGTCGCAGCGCGTGGCATGCGGCTCGACATCCCGGCAGGCACCTCGGTGCGCTTCGAGCCCGGCCTCGAGCGCACCGTCACCCTGGTCGACATCGGTGGCGACCGCATCGTGCACGGCCTGCGCGGCGACACGAAGGGAGCGCTCGATGGCTGAGATCAGCAGGGCCCGTTATCGCCAACTGTTCGGCCCCACCACCGGCGACCGCGTCCGCCTGGCCGACACCGATCTGGTCATCGAGGTCGAGCGCGACCTGTGCGGCTACGGCGACGAAGCCGTGTTCGGTGGCGGCAAGGTCATCCGCGAATCGATGGGTCAGTCCGGGCGCACGCGCGCACAGGGAACTCCTGACCTCGTCATCACCGGTGCCCTGATCCTCGACCACTGGGGCATCGTGAAGGCCGACGTCGGCGTCCGCGACGGCCGCATCGTCGGCATCGGCAAGGCCGGTAACCCCGACACCATGACCGGCGTCGACCCTGCGCTCGTCATCGGTCCGTCCACCGACGTGATGGCCGGCAACGGCCGGATCCTGACGGCCGGTGCGATCGATTGCCACGTCCACCTCATCTGCCCGCAGATCGTCGACGAGGCGCTCGCCTCGGGCGTCACCACGCTCATCGGTGGCGGCACCGGACCCACCGAGGGCACGAAGGCCACCACCGTTACGGCCGGTGCGTGGAGCCTTGCCCGAATCCACGAGGCGATGGATGGCATGGCGGTCAACGTGGTGCTGCTCGGCAAGGGCAACACCGTGTCGATCGACGGTCTGCACGAGCAGGTGCTCGCCGGCGCCGGGGGTTTCAAGCTCCACGAGGACTGGGGCACCACGCCCGCAGCCATCGACGCGTGCCTCACCGTCGCCGACCGAACCGGGGTGCAGGTGGCGATCCACACCGACACCCTGAACGAGGCGGGCTACGTCGAGTCGACACTCGCCGCCATCGCCGGCCGGACGATCCACACGTACCACACCGAGGGAGCGGGTGGCGGCCACGCGCCGGACATCATCACCGTCGCTGCGTACCCCAACGTGCTCCCCTCGTCGACCAACCCGACACGGCCGCACACGGTGAACACCCTTGCCGAGCACCTCGACATGCTGATGGTCTGCCACCACCTCAACCCGTCGGTGCCGGAGGACCTCGCCTTTGCCGAAAGCCGGATCCGGCCGTCGACCATCGCCGCCGAGGACGTGCTCCACGACATGGGGGCGATCTCGATCATCGGCAGCGACTCGCAGGCGATGGGCCGCGTCGGCGAGGTGATCCTGCGGACCTGGCAGACAGCGCACGTGATGAAGTTGCGGCGCGGCGCGCTGCCGGGTGATGGTGACGCCGACAATCACCGCGCCCGCCGCTATGTCGCCAAGTACACGATCTGCCCGGCGGTGGCGCACGGCCTCGACCACGAGATCGGCTCCGTCGCCGTCGGCAAGCTGGCCGACTTGGTGCTGTGGGAGCCGAAGTTCTTCGGTGTCCGACCCCACGCAGTCCTGAAGGGCGGCCTGATTGCATGGGCGGCGATGGGCGACGCGAACGCGTCGATCCCCACACCGCAGCCCGTGCTCGCGCGGCCGATGTTCGGTGCATCACCACGTGCCGCCGCATCGACCAGCCTCACCTTCGTCGCCCAAGCAGCGCTCGATGACGGGCTCGCCGAGCGGCTGGGGTTGCAGCGCCGGCTCGTTGCGTCGGCCGACACCCGCAGCCGCGGCAAGACCGACCTGCCTGAGAACGATGCGATGCCCTCGATCACCGTCGACCCCGACACGTTCGCTGTGCGCATCGACGGTGAGCGCATCGAGGAGCAGCCGGTGTCCGAGCTTCCCATGGCGCAGCGCTACTTCTTGTTCTGATGGGTGCCGGTCTTGCCACCTTGCTGCTGCTCGCCGACAGCCGGTTCCCCACGGGTGCCCACGCGCACAGCGCCGGTATCGAGGCCGCGCACGGCCGTGGTGACGTTCGCACGCTCGCCGATCTCGCCGACTTCCTCGACGGTCGTCTCGCCACAGTGGGCCCCACCGAGGCGGCGTTCGTGGCGGCTGCGTGCGCCCAGCCCGACGAGCGACCCGAGCTCGACCGCGAGCTCGAGATCCGCACCCCGTCACCGCGCCTGCGTGGTGTGAGCCGCAGCCTCGGCCGTCAGCTCCTGCTTGCCGCCGGCATCGTCGGGCCGACGCTCGCCATCGTCGACCTCCGTGCGCTGCACCCCGACGGTCCGATGCAGCCGGTCGCCCTCGGTGCCGTCGCCGCAGCGGCCGGCCTGACGCCCGAGCAGGCAGCGCTGTGCTCGCTGCACCATCTCGTCGGGGCGGTGACCACCGGCGCCGTGCGCCTGATCGGGCTCGACCCGTTCGACGTGCAGGCGCTCGCCGCCGGGCTCGCCCCCACGCTCGACCGGCTCGCCGCCGACGCTGCGGCCACCGCGCTCGACCATCCCGCTGATCTGCCGGCCGGTACCAGCCTGCTCAACGACATCCTTGCCGAGCACCACGCCACCTGGGAGGTGAGGCTCTTTGCCTCCTGATCATCAACCCGGCCAGCCGCACCACGCGTCCGACGGCCACACGCACGGTCACCACGACGGTCTGCCCGACGACACAGCGTGGGCCTTCGGCGCCCCCGGGACGCGTGCCCTGCGCGTGGGCATCGGTGGTCCGGTGGGCAGCGGCAAGACGGCGCTGGTCGCTGCGCTGTGCCGGCTGCTCGCCAACGAGATCAGCACCGTCGTCGTCACCAACGACATCTTCACCACCGAAGACGCCGAGGCGCTGCGACGGATGGCGGTGCTGGCCGACGACCGCATCGCGCCGGTCGAGACCGGGGCATGCCCGCACACGGCGATCCGTGACGACATCTCGGCGAACCTCGACGCGGTCGAGCAACTCGAGGCGCTGCACGCTCCGGTCGACCTCACGATCATCGAGAGCGGTGGCGACAACTTGACAGCCATCTTCAGCCGTGCGCTCGTCGACCGTCAGGTCTTCGTGATCGATGTGGCCGGTGGCGACAAGGTGCCGCGCAAAGGCGGCCCAGGGGTCACCACCGCCGATCTGCTCGTGATCAACAAGACCGACCTGGCGCCGCTCGTCCACGCCGACCTCGGGGTGATGGACCGCGATGCGAAGGTGCGGCGGGGCACGTTGCCGATCTGCTTCACCTCGCTGGTCGAGCCCGACGGTGCCGTCGCGGTGGCCGCCTGGCTGCGCGAGCAGTTGGCGTCCTGGCGCGCGTCGGCGTCCGAGCGCTGACCCACGTGCACGCCTCGACCGAGCTCGAGGTCGGCCTCGACGCCGTCGGTGCGTCGGTGCTGCGCCGCATGCACTGCGAGGTGCCGCTGGTCGTGCGCGTCGACACGGGTGCTGACGAGCTGACGATCGTGATCGTGAACGGTGCGGCGGGACCACTCGGGGGTGACGAGCTGCACCTCTCGCTGGTCGTCGCCGACGGTGCCCGCGTGCGCGTGCGGTCGGTTGCCGCCTCGATGGCCCAGCCGGGGCCTACGGATGCTTGGTCGACCACGCTGACACGCCTCGTGGTGGGCGAGGGCGCCCATCTCGACTGGGACCTCGAACCCACGATCAGCGTGTGCGGCAGCCGCCACCGGGCGCGTACGACGCTCGACGTCGCCGCAACGGGCAGTGCAACGGTGGCCGAGTCGGTGTGGCTCGGCCGTCACGGCCAGGACCCCGGCGTGCTCGCGCTGCGGCAGCGGGTGACCGAGGCCGGCCGGGCCGTGCTCGATCACGAGACGGTGCTCGGTGCCGGCCGCCTCGGCCCCGGTGCGCACGGCCCGTGGCGTTGGGTGCGCTCGGTCATCACCATCGGCGACGACGCGTGCGCGACGGCGGCCGCCACGGTGGCCGACGGACGCGCCGACGCCGTGTTCCCCCTGGCGCCCCGCTGCAGCCTCGCGACCACGACGGCGGTGGTACCCCTGCCCATGTGACGGAATGTTGGTCTGACCATCAGACCGAAAAGGCGCGAGCGGCAACGGGTCGGAAACATGGGTGAAACGGTTCGTTCCTACCGTGACGCTCCATGAGCTTCGACCTCGGCGCCCGATTCAGCACGTTCGCCAGCCCCACGCGCCACCGCCTCGCCGCGACCCCGGACACCTGCTACTGGGGCTACATCGACCGGGACCAGCCCCCGTGCCTCGTGGTCGACGACGGTGACGTGATCGAGGTCCAGGCGGTGACCCATCACGCCGGCGACGCACCCGACCTGCTGATGGACGAGGGCATCACGGCCATCTGGGACAGCATCGCCGAGGACACGCGCGGTCCGGGCGTGCACATCCTGACGGGACCGATCCACGTGCGCGGTGCCGAGCCCGGCGACACCCTGGCCGTTGAGATTATCAGCATGACGCCGCGCATGCCGTACGGGTCGCACCTCGCCGCCAACTGGGGCCTGCTGTTCGACACGTACCAGAAGGAGC
>JBBDMO010000139.1:0-11685 GCA_040878255.1 Ilumatobacteraceae bacterium | reverse complement strand
CGACCGCACCCGGCACGCTGAACTGCGCCGCACCGAGCCCTGCGACGAAGTAGCCGCGCCGGGTCTGGCCGCGCTCTTCGAGCACCTTCAACACGCCATAGACGCCTGCGTACCCACCGACCACATTTTCCGCCAGCACCGCCTCGCGCGTGACGACGCCGTAGCGCTCGAGCATCTGCAGCGCCGCAGCGTGCGCCGCTGCGGTGGGTGTGGGCACGGGCAGGAGCAGCGGGGCCACCAGGCTCCAGCGGCCGCCACCCGCCGGCGGACCGATGCGGTTGAGCCGACCGGGTCGGGGCCGAGCGCGCGCCGCAGCGGGGGCCGCCGACTTCGTGCGGGCACCGCCCAGCACCGCCCGCAGCGGCGCCAATGTGTCGTTCGTGACCTCACCTGCCCACACCAGGTCCCACAGGGCGGTGAGCGTCTCGGCCTCGGTGGCGCCGGGTGCTGCGGCCCGCAGCTGCGGCCAGAAGCTGGCACCGCGCTGGGCGAGCAGCGTTCGGATGGCGTCGTGCACCGCGCCCTCGGGCGGCTCGATCGGCTCGATAGCGGGCGCCAGCAGCGGCAGCTGATCGGCGAAGAACAGCCGCACCCGACCGTCGTTGGCGCCGACCGAACCGGCGCCGACCCACACGATCTCGCCGGCCGTGCACAGTTCGTCGAGGTCGGATGGCCGATAGCCACGCACCCGCAGCGGCAGCACGTCGGCCTCGATCGAGCTGGCCACCAACGCGGCACCCTGCACCAGGCCGAGCGCCTCGACCAGCGCGTCGAGGCCACGGCGCTCGGCCGGGATGCCATGCCACTGGGTGAGGAACCGGGCGTAGGCATCGGGCTCGACCGGTTCGACCTCGCGGCGCAGGGCGGCGAGCGAGCGGCGACGCAACTGGCGGAGCACATCGACGTCGCACCACTCGCGACTGACCCCCTGCGGACGGAACTCACCGCGCACCAACCGCTCATCGGTCTCGAGGGCGGCCAACGCGCCGGCGATACGGGTGAGCGGCACGCCGAAACGGCGGGCAACGTCGTCGGCGACGAACGGCGCATGGGTGCGCGCGTATCGGGCCACCAGGGATTCGAGCGGCAGGGGCACCGGGTCGGTGAAGGCACGCGGCAGGCCGAGTGGCAACGAGCAGCCGAGCGCGTCGCGGTAGCGCGCCGCATCGTCGGACGCGATGAACCGCATCTCATCGGCGATGCCGACCTCGATGACCCTGCGTTCGCGAAGCATCCCGGCGAGCCACTGCCCCGCATCGCCTTCGGCGCGCAGATCGGCCTCGGCGGCACTGAGATCGCCCACCTTGCGCAGCACGTCGTGCAGTTCGTCGGCGCTGCGAGCGCGGCGGCCCTCGGCAAGGCACTGCAGCTCGAGTTCGAGGTCGGCCAGTACGCCGGGGTCGAGCAGCTCGCGCAGCTCTTCGGCGCCGAGCAGGTCGCGCAGCAGGTCGCGGTCGAGCGCGAGCGCAGCGGCACGACGCTCGGCGAGCGGCGCATCGCCCTCGTACATGTACGCGGCGATCCAGTTGAACAGCAGGCTCTGCGCGAACGGCGACGCCTTGGCCGTGTCGACCGTGACCACGCGCACCGCCCGACTGCGGAGTTGGCCGAGCACCTCGCGCAGCGCCGGGAGGTCGAAGACGTCCTGCACGCACTCGCGCGAGGTCTCGAGCAGGATCGGGAACGTGGGGTACTTGGCCGCCACGGCGAGCAGGTCGGCGGCGCGCTGGCGCTGCTGCCACAGGGGTGTGCGACGGTCGGGGCGACGGCGCGGCAGCAGCAGCGCACGTGCGGCGCACTCTCGGAAGCGAGCCGCGAACAGCGAGGTCTGCGGGAGCGACGACAGCACCAGCTCGTCGATCTCGTCGGGGTCGATGACGAGGTCGTCGATGGGCATCTGATCGGCAGCCTCGGGCAGGCGGAGCACGATGCCGTCGTCGCCCCACATGGTCTCGACCGGCATGTCGTACCGATCCATCAGGCGGCGCTCGATGGCCATCGCCCACGGAGCGTGGACCGGCGTGCCGAACGGGCTGAGGATGCACACCCGCCAATCGCCGATCTCGTCACGGAACCGCTCGACCACCACGGTGCGGTCGTCGGGCACGACCCCGGTGGCATCGGCCTGCTCCTGCAAGTACATGACCACGTTGTTCGCAGCGAAGGCGTCGAGCTGGAACTCGCCCATCAACCGCTCGTTCGCCTCGGCCGGCTCGAGCGCCCTCATCTGGCGCTGGAACTCGCCGAGCGCCCGGCCGAGCTCGAGCGGACGGCCCGGCCGGTCACCGTGCCAGAACGGCATCTTGCCCGGCTGGCCGGGCGCCGGCGTGACAATGACGCGCTCGAAGGTGATGTCCTCGATGCGCCAGGTGGAGGCGCCCAGCACGAACGTTTCTCCGGGCCGGCTCTCGTAGACCATCTCCTCGTCGAGCTCGCCCACGCGGGCGCCATCGGGCAGGAAGACGCCGAACAGACCACGATCGGGGATGGTGCCGCCGCTGGTGACGGCGAGGCGGCGCGAGCCGTCACGGGCACGGACGACGTCGTTCACGCGGTCCCACACCAGCCGCGGGCGCAGCTCGCTGAACTCCTCGCTGGGGTACCGCCCGCTCAGCAGATCGAGCACGTTGACGAGCAGTTCGTCACTGAGCTCGTGGAAGGACGCACACCGCCGCACCAGCGACCCGATCGCCGCGACCGACGAGTCACCGGTGATGGCGACGTGCGCCACGATCTGCTGGGCCAGCACGTCGAGCGGGTTGCGCAGGAACCGGGTGGTCTCGATGAGCCCATCGATCATCCGGCGGGTGACGACCGCCGCCTCGAGCAGATCGCCGCGGTGCTTGGGGTAGATCGTGCCGATGCTCGGCTCGCCCACCGAGTGGCCGGCTCGGCCGATGCGCTGCAGGCCGCGGCTGACCGCCCCCGGCGATTCGACCTGGATGACGAGGTCGACCGCACCCATGTCGATACCGAGTTCGAGGCTCGACGTGGCGACGATGCCGCGCAGCGCGCCGCGCTTGAGCTCGTCTTCGATGACGACGCGCTGTTCGCGGGCGAGCGAGCCGTGGTGCGCCTTGACGAGATCGGGCCGCACCTCGCCGTCGGGCGTCGGGCCGGCCTCGTCGAGGTACAGCTCGTTCAGCTTCGCAGCCAGCCGCTCGGCCTGACGGCGGGCGTTGGTGAAGATGATGGTGGTGCGATGTTCGAGGATCTGCTGCAGGATGCGCGGATAGATGCTGGGCCAGATGCTGCTGCGGGTCGGGCCGGGCCCTGCACCGGGAGGCGCGCCACGGAGGTCGTTGGGCGGCGGCGTGGACTGACCGAGGTCGCCCATGTCCTCGATGGGCACCACCACGTCGACCTGGAGCGGCTTGCGGATGCCGGCGTCGATGATGGTGACCGGCCGGAGCGATCCGTCGTCGTGGTGACCGCCGAGGAAGTGCGCGATCTCCTCGAGCGGACGCTGCGTGGCCGACAGCCCGATGCGCTGTGCAGGCTTCACCGTGATCTCCTCGAGCCGCTCGAGCGAGAGCATGAGGTGCGCACCGCGCTTGGTGGCCGCCATGGCGTGGATCTCGTCGATGATGATCGTGTCGACGTTGACCAGGGTGTCTCGCGCCGACGAGGTGAGCATGAGGTACAGGCTCTCGGGCGTGGTGATGAGCAGGTCGGCGGGGCGGCGGATGAGGGCTTGGCGGTCCTTCGCCGAGGTGTCGCCCGTGCGCATCGCGACAATGGGCTCGACGAACGGCTCACCCAATCGCTCGGCCGCGAGGCCAATGCCCATGAGCGGCGCGCGCAGGTTCTTCTCGACGTCGAACGCGAGTGCCCGGAGCGGCGAGATGTAGAGCACCCGGGTGCGCTGCTTGGGCGGCAACGGCGCACTACCCGGTGCCGGTGGGCTGGTGAGCCGGTCGATCGAGGCGAGGAACGCCGTGAGCGTCTTGCCGGACCCCGTGGGGGCACAGATCAGCGTGTGGGCGCCGTCGATGATGTGCGGCCACCCGAGGACCTGGGGCGGCGTCGGTTCGGGGAACGATGACGCGAACCAGGCCGCGACGGCCGGGGAGAACCGGTCGAGAACGCCATGGTGTGCCACCTCCCCCAGGTTACGGGAGGGGTGCCACAGACTTCCCGAGCGATGCTGCTGCCACAGCGAGCAGCTCCGGTAGCAGCGACCCGACGGCACCGAGCACGTCGTCGACGAGGTCGTCCGCCACGGTGGCAGCGACGGCCGCCACCCGATCGGTGGTGCCCGCGAGTTCGTCGAGGACGAGGGCTGCCAGCATCTGGTCGGCCTCGTCACCCCAGGGGTGGTCGAGCAGGTCCTGGAGCGGATCGACATGGAGGGCGTCGACCTCGGCCAGCAGCGAGCGGGCCTCCATCGCCGTCAGGAAGCCGCCGCGTGCGCTTCCCGAGCCGAAGTAGGCGATCAGCGTCGGGTGCGCCGGGAAGTGGTCCCACAGCGCGGTCGCCATCACATGGCCGCCGATCGACGGACCCTCGGCCAATGCGCCGACGGCGTGCAGGAGGTCATCGGCCGACACCGTGTCGATCAGCGACGACGCAGCATCGAGGTGCCCGGCGCTGACGGCGAGCGCCGCGGTCAGCCAGGCGAAGCGGTGGATGTGGGGGTGATCGACCGTGGCGAGCACCTGTGTGGCCTCGTCGAAGCGATCGCAGCATGCACACAGGTATGCCCGAGCCGTGCGCACCTCGTCGGGGGTGGCGGTGATGAGCATGAACTCGACCGACTCGAGTTGGTCGAGCAGATCGATTGCCGCCTCGGTCGGTACGACCGTCGACAGGATCCACCGGGCGGCGTCGCATGCCGGTCCGCGCGAGCGGCTCAGCACGGCCCGGCACATCTCCTCGGCCCGATCGTTGTCGCCGACGAGCGCGAGCATGTTCGCCCACAGCAGCGTGGCGATGTCGCGGACCTCGTCGGTGCCGGCGTCGCGCACCGCTTCGGCGAACGCCTCCCCGGCCTCGTCGTAGCGTTCGGCCTTCATCAGCCCTCGGCCGTACTCGAACATCGCTGCGGCCCGGTGCGCGAGGTCGGGAGCCTCATCGACGCGCTGCTGCGCGAGCCGGAGGTTGCGGTCGATGCGCTCGTCCTGGTCGCCGAGGTAGCCCGTGTGACGGATCCACGGACCGGTCACCTGCAACCCCACGGGGTCACCGCCACCTGGCAGCTCGGGCACCTCATGGACCCGGTTGCGATAGCGGAGCGTGCGCGAGAACAGACGGCGGCTCATGGTGCCGCTCGACACCTGGCCGATGACGGCGTTGTCGAGGTTGCGAACCCGGAGCTCGAGCGCGTGGCGGTCGTCGAGCGATGCCAGCACGCGACGCAGCCCGATGCACTCCTCGGGCGTCGCGACGAGTTCGTCGTCACCGTCCAAGATGAGCACCCAATCACCGCGGACCATCGAGATCGCCTCGTTGCGGGCCCGCGAGAAGTCGTCGTCCCAATACCCGATCTGCACGCGGGCACCCGCCGCCCGGGCGAGCGCGACGGTGTCGTCGGTGGAGCCGGTGTCGTACACGACGACCTCGTCGGCCAGGCCCCGCGCCAGCGCGATGGCACCGGTGATGCGCTCGGCCTCGTTCTTCACGATCATGCTCAGGGTCACCAGCGGCACGTTGCGGTGATGGCACCACACCGACTGGACCAGGTCGATGCGAGCGGGGGCGATGCTGTCAGCGACCAGCAGGTCGCCGAGCCGCTCGACGCGACCGGACAGCGACGACGCGTCGGCGACCGCGAAGACCGCCGGCAGCGGGAGCCCGGGGTCGTTCTGCAGGTCGATGAGCGTGCCGAGCTCGACGGTGGGCAAGGATGCGATGGCGTCGGCGTGCTCGTCGAGGTCCGCCACCCTGGCGGCCGGGCGGGGCGGCACATTGCCGCACAGCGGCCACGGGGCGCCGTTCGTACCGGGCAACGCGACGGCGGCACCGGCCGACACGGCTGCGCCGAGCAGGTCGATACCCCCGGCCGACACGAACACGAGACGACGGGCGTCGATGCACACGGCCGGTCCGGCCGGCAGCGAGTCGAAGCTGCCGTGCTCGACCACATCTGCGCCGCGCAGCAGGCCTCGGGCGGCCCGTCGCGCCGGCCGTGGGCCGATCAGGAGAGTGGCCACCCGAATGGGGTCTGCGACCTCTGCCGTGTGCATGTTGACCTGCGCTGTGTCGTGCATCGAAACCCCTTCCTGCGGGGGACCGTGCAGGGCTGCCGGTGTTCGTCAAGCAGCCCACCTTCGTGATCGGACGGTTTTCCGAACGGTCCTGCCACACTGAATGGCCCCATGCGCCCGACGTCCGCCCCACTCGAGCAGCGCGCCACCGTCCGGATGCGCGCCTGGCAGCGAGCCGCGTTCGACCTGTACCGAGCCCACGAGGGCCCCGATTTCCTGGCTGTCGCCACACCCGGTGCGGGCAAGACCACCTTCGCCCTCACGTGTGCGCGTTGGGCGCTGTCCGAGCAGCGGCGACGGCTCGTCGTGGTTGCTCCCACCAGCCATCTGAAGAAGCAGTGGGCGCTGGCGGCACATCGGCTCGGGCTCGAGCTCGACCCCGATTGGACGCCGAACGGCGGCATCGCCCCGGACGTGCACGGCATCGTCACCACCTACCAGCACGTGGCCACGGCTGCCACGGCCAAGGCGTTGAAGGGTCTCGCCCACGACGCCTTCGTCATCCTCGACGAGGTCCACCATGCCGGCGACGAGCGGGCGTGGGGCGACTCGGTCCGCCTGGCGTTCGGTGGCGCGCACCGGCGCCTGTGCCTCAGCGGCACACCGTTCCGCAGTGACGCCGCCCCGATCCCCTTCGTCACCTACGACGCCACGGCCGAGGGCGACACGGCGCGCAGCCACTACACCTACGGCTACGCCGACGCCCTCCGCGATGGCGGCGTGGTGCGGCCCGTGTACTTCCCGCGCTTCGACGGGGTCATGGAGTGGAGCGCCCCCGACGGCAGCGTCATCAGCGCGAACTTCCACGACGAACTCGCCCGCGACCAGATGGCCCAGCGACTGCGCGCCGCGCTGAGCCTCGAGGGGGACTGGCTGCCGGCTGTCATGCGCCAGGCACACGAGCGCCTCATGGCCATCCGCACGTCACCTGGCGGGCAGGCCGACGCCGGTGGCCTCGTCATCGCCTACGACCAGCAGCATGCGCAGGGCATCGCCCAGCTGATCCGCCGCCACTTCGGCGTCACCGCCGAGGTCGTCGTCAGTGACGACCCGACCGCGTCGGGGAAGATCGCCGCGTTCGCGTCGTCGACCGCTCCGTGGCTCGTCGCAGTCCGCATGGTCAGCGAGGGCGTCGACATCCCCCGCCTGCGCGTCGGCGTCTACGCCACCACGGTGTCGACCGAGTTGTTCTTCCGTCAGGCTGTCGGCCGGTTCGTGCGCTGGCAGGACGGCAAGGGCTCGCAGAAGGCGTACGTCTTCCTGCCCGACGACCCGCGTCTTCGCACGCATGCGTTCCGGATCGCCGAGGCGCGCCGCCACGTGCTGCGCCCGCCGAGCCAGAACGACGAGATCATGACCGTTGACGGCGACGCGGCGTTCGACTCGCCGGCCGAGGCCGGCGAACCCGAGCAGCTGTCGTTGTTCTCGGTGCTCAGCGCCGTGGCCACCGGGATGACGACCCACTCGGTGACGGCAGAGGGCATCGCATTCGACGACGAGCCCGAGATGGGCATCCGTGACGACGACGAGGTGTTCGACCCGCTCGACCTCGATCTCGTGCTGCCGGACGTGCCCACCGACGCCGGCTTCGCCCGTGATTCCTCCCGCAGCGTGGCCGAGGTGAAAGAGGACCTCCGCAGCCGCAATGCCGTCGTCGCCCAGCGGCTCGTCGACATCACTGGGCTGTCGCACGGGCGGGTCAACGCCGAGATGAACCGACTCGCCGGCGTGGCCAAGGTCGGCACCGCGACCGCCGACCAGCTCCAGCGGCGGTTGCGCTACGCCGAGTCCTGGCTCCGCCGGGCACGTGGCGACACCCGACGGTAGCCTGCGGTCATGCCTGCCAGCGGAGAGCACCATCCCGCCTTCGAGGAGTACTGCGAGTGCATCTTCGAGTTGCAGGAGGACGACGTCGACGTCGTCCAGGCCCGCATCGCCGAGCGTCTGCAGATCAGCCGGCCGGCCGTCAGCGAGATGATCCGCCGCCTCGAGGCCGAGCAGCTCATCGTCACCGACAAGCGTGCGATCCACCTCACTGCCGACGGCATGCACCTCGCCCAGAGCGTCGTTCGCCGCCACCGCCTCGCCGAGCGATTCCTCACCGACATGTTGGGTCTGTCGTGGGCCGACGCGCACCACGAGGCCGGCAAGTGGGAGCACATCATGAGCGACGCGGTCGAGCACGCGATGAATCGGGTGCTCGGCAGCCCCACCACCTGCCCGCACGGCAACCCGATTCCCGGTTCCACCTATTCGGCTCCCGACGCCACTCCACTCAGCAGCCTCGTGGTCGGCCAGCAGTTCACGGTCAGCCGCATCCCCGAAGAGCTCGAGTTCACCCCCGGCCTGCTCGACTTCCTCGAGGCGTCGAGCCTGCAGCCGGGCCGATCGGGAGTCCTCACCGCGGCCTCCCCGGACGGCACGGTCACCGTCGAGATCGATGGGCGCCACGTCGGCGTCGGTGCCTTTGCAAGCGCACGCATCCTCGTGATGGCCTGATCCGCATGCGTCGCCCCCCGCCCCGTTTCAGCCTTGTGGTCGTCGCGACCGCGCTCGTTGTGATTGCCCCGCTCGCCGGGTGCGCCACCACCTACGACGAGGCGCTGGTGGCCGATACCGCGCCCGCCACGACCACCACGCTGCCCACGGGCACCACGGCCGAGATCCTCGAGCGCCTGCGCACCCAATCGGTGGCGCTGTCGGGCGTCATGATCGACGGTGGCGACACCACCGAGGCGTACGACTCGCTCGCCGATCTCTGGGCCGCGGCGCGTCCCGACGTGCAGGCCGCGCGCCCTGACCTGATCGACGGGTTCGACCGGTCGCTCGCGATGTCCAAGAAGGCCGTCGACTACAAGCGAGCGGCCGACGCCGACAAGGCGGCCCGCAACATCGACGCGCTCGTCAGCGCGTACACGGACTGACGCGACGACCCCTCGGGTCAGCGCATCGCCGGGGGCAACGGCTGTGCGTGCACCACGGTGAGCTGGCGGGTGCTGCGCGTCAGGGCCACGTAGAGGGCGCGCAGGCCCTGTAGCTCGCCGGCCACGATGGCGGCAGGCTCGACCACGACCACACCGTCGAGCTCGAGACCCTTGACGACGCTGACCGGCACCACCGTGATGCCGGTGATGATGCCGCTTCGGGTGGCCCGGGCGTGGTCGATGCCGGCCGCAGTGAGCGCGTCGGAGACCTGGTCGACCATCGCGTCGGGAGCCACGACGGCGATGGTGCCACCCAGGATCGAGCCGGCCATGGTGGCGGTGGCCGCAGCAGTGCTGACGAACAGCTCGGCCGGGTCGGCTACCTCGATGATCTCAGGATGCTCGTCGCCGAGGCGCACGCTGATGGGCGCACGCAGCGACGGCGTGGCGGCCATCATGACGCGGTTGGCGAGTTCCATGATCCGGTCGGGGATGCGGTAGCCCACGCTGAGGCCGATGACACGCGACGGGCGGTTGTCGGGCAGGTGCTCGAGCACGTCGTCCCAGCTGTCGGGCGCCAGCGCGCCGGTGGCCTGGGCGATGTCGCCGACCACGGTCATGCTGCCGTTCAGCGACCGCCGCGACGCCATGCGCAGCTGCATGGGGGTCATGTCCTGGACCTCGTCGATGACGATGTGGCCGTACGTGCGGATGTCCTCTTCGTCGGCGGGTGCACCCTTGCGCGGCGGGCGCGGGCCGAGGTAGCTGCGCGCTTCGTCGAGCAGGGCCGTGTCGTTGTCGGTCCAGCGGACCTCGCTGACGTCGGCACGGCGCGGGCGGTACAGCGACAGGTACTCGTCGTCGGACAGGAAGCGTTCTGCGGCGAGCTTCAGCAGCGCCTTCGACCCGAACAGGTCGTTCAACAGTTGCGCCGGCGTGAGCACCGGCCACATGCGCTCGAGCGCCTCGCGGAGCTCGGGCAGGTGGCGCACGTGGTCGCGCACGTCGTTCGGGTCGACCTCGCCGTCGCGCCACGTGGCGGCCATGGCCGCCCACACTTCGCCCTCGACCCACTTGCGCGCCGCGTTGTGGCGGCGGTACCGGCGCTGCGCGGCGCGCACGATGCGGACCGTCTCGTCCGTCCGAAGGCGGAGGTAGCTGGTGCGGTACGGCACGACCACGTCGGCACGCAGTGGCCGCTCACGGTCGGTGACGGCCTTGTCGATGACGTCACCCATCCGCAGATCGCCCTTCACCGTGGCGGCGAGGTGGCTGTCGGCCTGATCGACGCCGAAGCGCGCCCAGTCGACGTCGGGGACGAGATCGTTGAGGACGACCTGCTCGACGCCGGCCTCGCCGAGCGACGGGAGCACTCGCTCGATGTAGCGCAGGAAGACCCGGTTCGGCCCGATGACCAACACCCCCTGGTCTTCGAGCGGGAAGCGGAACGTGTACAGCAGGTAGGCCGCCCGGTGCAGCGCGACGACGGTCTTGCCGGTGCCGGGACCACCCTGCACCACCAGCACGCCGGCCTGGGGGCTGCGGATGATCTCGTCCTGCTCGCCCTGGATGGTGGCGACGATGTCGCCAAGCTGGCCGGTACGGCCCCGCTCGAGCGCAGCGAGAAGCGTGGAGTAGCCGCGCAGGCTCGATGGCGAGACCGTGGGGGAATCGGCAATGCCGTCATCGGCGCCGACACCGAGGTGGCCACCACCGAAGAGCTCGTCCTCGAGGCCCAGCAGGGTCCGGCCCTGGACGGCGAAGTGCCGTCGACGCAGCAGGCCCATCGACTCACGGCCGGTGGCTCGGTAGAAGGGCTCGGCCACCGGTGCCCGCCAGTCGACCACTACCGGTTCGCTCTTGCTGTCGGCCACGGCGAGTCGGCCGATGTGGAAGCTCTCGAGCTCGTCGGGGCCCTCGGCCATGCGGTCGATACGGCCGAACACGAGCGCTGCATCGCCGAGGTCGAGCTTGGTGAGGCGGTTGACGAGCGCCTCGTCGAACACGTCGCGCTCGTATCGGGCCTGGAACGTGCCACCGAGGGTGGCCTCACTGAGGCCACGCAACTTCCACGCGTCGGTACGGCTCTGTTCGAGACACGCGTACGCGTGATCGATGTACGCCTGTTCGTCAGCGAGGTCGGGATGCTGCTCCGTCATGGGTCGGAAAATCCTACCCGGGAGGTTCTGCTGCGGGGCGCGGCCTCATCGGGCACTGCGGCCGGCCGGTAACGTGCCCGGACGATGTCCGCCACACCCGATGTGCCCTTTCTCGCCGCGGCCCATGGCCGACCGGCCGCCCACACGCCGGTGTGGTTCATGCGCCAGGCCGGACGCAGCCTGCCCGAGTACCGCGCCGTGCGCGGCCCCGGCAGCATCCTCGACGCGATCAAGCGTCCCGACGACGCCGCCGAGATCACGCTGCAACCGGTGCGCCGCTACGGCGTCGACGCCGCGGTGCTCTACAGCGACATCGTCGTGCCGGCCCACGCCGTCGGGTTAGGCATCGACGTCGCCCCCGGCACCGGGCCGGTCGCCGACTCGCCACTTCGGGTC
>JBBDMO010000138.1:0-11729 GCA_040878255.1 Ilumatobacteraceae bacterium | reverse complement strand
ATAGACGTCGGCACCCGGTACGTCGGCGAGCCCGGGGTGATCACCCGGATCGGCGCGGACCACGATGGGCTCGCCGAGGTGCGGTGCGGCGCCGGCCGCCTCGGCGAACTTCGACGAGAACTCACCGAACACCGCATGCGCGCTGCGCTCGTCGATGAGACCGAATGTTGCGGCGTCCCAGAACAGCGTGGAACCACCGTTGCCGAGCAGGATCTCCCACCCGTCGGGCAGTCCGAACAGCTGCGAGAGCCCAGAACGAATGGAGCCGACCAGGTTCTTGACCGGCGCCTGGCGGTGCGAGGTGCCCAACAGATTCTGGTTGGCCTTGGCCAACGCGAGCGCCTGCTCGGGCCGCACCTTCGACGGGCCACACCCGAACCGGCCGTCGGCAGGCAGGATCGACGTCGGGATCTCGATGGCGGTGGGGTCGATCACGGTCCAAGTCTGGCCCGAGTGACGCGAATTGGCACACTCCCGACCCACCTGGCGGTCGTAGGATCGCATCCCGTGAACCGAACGTCCGCACGCCTCGCCGCCATCGCCGAATCAGCCACACTCGCCGTCGACGCGAAGGCCAAGGCCCTGAAGGCCAAGGGTGAGAACGTCATCGGCTTCGGCGCCGGCGAACCCGACTTCCCCACGCCCGAGAACATCGTCGAGGCTGCCGTCCGCGCCTGCCGCGATCCGAAGAACCACAAGTACACGCCTGCGGCCGGCCTGCCCGAGCTGCGCGAGGCGATCGCCGTGAAGACGATGCGCGACAGCGGGTTCGCATGCCAGGCATCGCAGGTGCTCGTCACCAACGGCGGCAAGCACGCCGTCTTCACCGCCTTCGCGGCGCTGTGCGACCCGGGCGACGAGGTCATCTGCCCGGCCCCGTACTGGACCACCTACCCCGAGGCGATCGTCCTCGCCGGCGGCGTGCCCGTGGTGGTGCAGACCGACGAGACGAACGGCTTCAAGGTCACCGTCGAGCAGCTCGACGCCGCGCTCACACCGCGTACCAAGGTGCTGCTGTTCGTCAGCCCCGACAATCCCAGCGGCTCGATCTACACGCCCGACGAGGTCGAGGCGATCGGCCGCTGGGCGGTCGACAAGGGCGTGTGGGTGCTCACCGACGAGATCTACGAGCACCTCGTGTACGGCGACAGCCGCTTTGTCAGCATGCCCACCGTCGTGCCCGAGCTCGCGAACCAGTGCATCATCGTGAACGGCGTCGCCAAGACCTATGCCATGACCGGGTGGCGCGTCGGTTGGATGATCGGGCCGAGCGACGTCATGAAGGCCGCGATCAACTTCCAGTCGCACTCCACCTCGAACGTCACCAACGTCGCCCAGATCGCAGCGCTCGAAGCGGTCAGCGGTGACCTCAGCGCTGTTGCCATGATGCGCGAGGCGTTCGCCCGTCGCGCCGTCACCATGCACGGCATGCTCAACGCGATTCCTGGTGTCACCGCCATCGAGCCGCAGGGTGCGTTCTACTGCTACCCGAACGTGACCGGTCTGCTCGGTCGTCCGCTCGGGCCGAAGGGCACGGTCTCGAACACCACCCTCGAGCTCGCTGATGTCATCCTCGATGAGGCCAAGGTCGCGTTTGTGCCGGGTGAGGCCTTCGGCACCCCGGGCTACGCCCGCTTTTCGTTCGCGATGGCCGACGCCGACATGGAAGAGGGCATCCGTCGCATCGCCCAGTTCGCGGGCTCCTGAGGTGACCGATCCGTTCGGCTTCGACGACGTCGACCCCGGCTGGCTCGCGGCCAAGGCAGGGGCAAAGTGGCACGGCCATCCCGGCATGCTCAACGCCTGGGTCGCCGACATGGACTTCCCGCCCGCCGCCGTCGTCACCGACGCGGTGCGCGCACGGCTCGATGCGAACGACCTCGGCTATCCCGACTGGGGCTGGCCCCGGTCGCGCTCGCAGGTCGTGCCGCTGTTCGCCGAGCGTGCGGCGCGGCGATACGGCTGGGACGTGCCGGTCGACGAGGTGCGCGAGTTCTGCGACGTGGTGCAGGCCGTCCAGCTCGCGCTGATGCTCGCCACCGAGCCGGGCGACGCCGTGGTGTTGCACACGCCGTCGTACCCGCCGCTGTGGCGCGCGCTGCGCGACATGGGCCGCCGCCAGATCGACGTACCGTGGGTCGACGGTGCGTTCGACCACGACGCGCTCGACGCGCAGCTTGCGAGCCAGCCGGCCAAGGTGCTGCTGCTGTGCCACCCGCACAACCCCACCGGCCACCGCTTCACACGCGCCGAGCTCGAGCAGCTTGCCGGCATCGCCGAGCGGCACGACCTGGTCATCATCAGCGACGAGATCCACGCCGACCTGACCCTCGGCGGGCCGCACATCCCCATTGCGTCGATCTCGGCCGAGACCGCAGCTCGCACTGTCACCGTGCACTCGGCATCGAAGGCGTTCAACCTCGCCGGCATGCGCCATGCCATCGCCCATGTGGGTGCGGCGGTCGTGCGCGACCGAATCGGCACGCTGCCGGACCACTTGCTCGGCCAGGTGAACCTGCTCGCCGCCACGGCAACCGAGGCGGCGTGGACGCAGGGCGATGCCTGGCTGGACGCCGTCAAGGTGTGTTTCGACCGCAACCGCCGCCTGCTCGCAGATCTCCTGTCCGAGCACTTGCCGCTCGTGCGGTACACGATGCCCGATGCGACCTATCTCGCGTGGCTCGACTGCTCGGCGTTGGGCCTCGATGGGGACGAGCCGTTCGAGCACTTCCGCTCGCGCGGTGTGCAGCTGAGCCCCGGCCTCGACTTCGGGCCCCTCGGCGCCGGCCACGTGCGCCTGAACATGGCCACCTCGGCGTCGATGCTCGAACGCATCGTCACCACCATGGCATCGCCGTAGTCGACCGCCACGAAGGTCGTCGCCGACCGCCACGAAGGTCGGTGCCGGGTCAGCGAGGTGGTGCTGGTCAGTGGGCTGGTGCCGTGAACGTGTCGAGGACGGCGTAGGCACTGATGCGGAACGCCTCATCGGCGAGGTTCGCCAAGGTGTCGAGGTCGGATGCTGCCGCATCGAACGTCTCGAGGCCGAGCGCCAGATACTGGGTCTGGCAGACGCCGAGTGGGCTGGATCCTGCGCCGTAGTCGTACACGGCTGCACCGATGGTGATCGTGTCGAGCGCGTGGTAGCAGCTCACCAGCCGCTCACCCTCGAGCCCCATGGCCTTGAGCAGATCGACCTGGGCCCGGATGAAGCGCAGCCCGGCGTCGCTGGAGCTCCGTCTGCCCATCATGGCGGGCCCGAGGTACGGGTTCTTGCGGATCAGTTGTCGGAAGGCGATCAGCTTGGCGACGACTCGGTCGCGTGGTGAATCACCGAGGAGGTCGTCGTGGAGTGACGTCAACGCGTGGTCGAGAACGGCGTCGATCAGGTCCTTCTTGTTGGCGAAGTGCCGATAGATGATCGAGTGCTCGATGCCCATCGCCTCGCCGAGCGCCCGCATGGTGAGCACACCCCATCCACGGGTCTCGACCAAGGCGGTTGCGGCGGCCACGAACTCGCCGCGACTGCGCGACCGCCTGGGTTCCATCGGCACACTCTCATCAGACAGTGAGAATGTCACTTGTTTGTTGCAGCGGCCGTGTCGCACGCTGCGCAGAACCCGATGAGGTTCAACCGATGTCCGGTGAGACGGAACGAGGTGGCCTGTGCGGCTGAGGCCAGCGCAACGTCGAGCTTGCGCTCCACCGGGTTCGGCAGGGTCACGACGTCGACGGCACCGCACTCGGTGCACACCTGGTGATGGTGGTGAGTGCCCGTGACCTGCTCGCTGAGCTCGAAGTGCGCGTGGTCATCACCGAGTGCGATGCGGGCCACGAGTCCGGCCTGCTCGAGCACCGTGAGATTGCGGTACACCGAGCTCTGCGCGAGCGACGGCGCGTGCTGCAGGATCATCGGGATCGTCATCGGCTTGGCCGCCTCGGCAAGCGTGGAGAGGAGCAGTTGACGGCCGAACGTGAGGCGTTGCCCCACGCCTCTCAGTCGGCGAAGGGCGATGGTGTCAACACTGTTCACAGCGAAACGGTAGCACGTTGGTGTGGCGCTACGCCGTCGTCCACCACAGGCCGTATCGAGCGGCCAGGCCGGTGCACGCCACCAGGCACAGGCATTCGGCCACCTGTTCGGTGGCCCCGAGCACGTCGCCGCTGATGCCGCCGATCTTGCGCATGGCCAGCACGCCCACTGCGCCCGCAGCGCCGATCGCAGCCACCACCAATGGCAGCACCCACCAGCCGACGACGAGCGCTGTCAGGCCGAGCCCGATCGCCGCAGCGATGGTGGCGCGCCGGGTGGTGGTCGACTGCCCGTAGTCGGCGCCGAGGCCGCGGTGAGTCGCCAGCGGTGCAGCTGCCATGAGGCACACAGCCACCGTGCGCGCCATCACGTGCGCGGCGACGGCGGCGGCGAACATCGACGCCGGACCGGGCAGCGAGCCGAGCGACACGATGCGCACCACGATCGACGCGCACATCGCCGCCACGCCGTACGTGCCGTGGCGCGAGTCCTTCAGGATCTCGAGCCGACGATCGACCGTGTACCCGCCGCCGAACGCGTCGGCGATGTCGCCCAGGCCGTCCTCGTGGAATGCACCGGTGACGAGCAGGCCAACGGTGACCGCGACGGCACCGGCCACCAGCGGTGGCACGAGGTGCCACAGGCCGGCACCGACGCCACCGACGACCAGGCCGATGACCGCGCCGGCGAGCGGGAACCAGATGACCATGCCGGCCATGTCGGGGGCACGGCGCAGGCGGATGGGGACGCGGGTCAGGAACTGCAGCGCGGCCAACGGTCCGATCGGTGGCAGGCCGTCACCCATCGCGCGTCAGCCGAACCACTCGCCGAAGGTGGGCACCTCGACCACGCCGGCACACGCCATCGCGACCAACGGGACCGCTGCCATCGCGCCGGAGCCCTCGCCGAGTCGCATGTCGAGGTCGAGCAGCGGCTCGAAGCCGAGCCGGGCCAGGAGCCGGCGGTGCCCCGGCTCAGCCGAGCAGTGGCCGACGCGGCAGTGGGCCAGCGCACCGGGCCGGGCCACGGCCAGCGGCAGCACCGCCGACGTCACGACGTAGCCGTCGAGCAGCACGGGCAGACGACGATGACGCGCGGCAACCACGGCTGCGGCGATAGCGACCAGTTCGGCACCGCCCACCTCGCGCAGGACCTCGAGCGGGTCGGTGACACCGGTGATCCGGTCTACGGCGGTCTGCACGGCGGCTCGCTTGCGCGCCAACCCGGCGTCGTCGAGGCCCGTGCCCCGGCCGACCCAGTCGGCAACGGTGCCGCCGCCCAGCGCTGCCGACACGGCTGCCGCCGCGGTGGTGTTGCCGATGCCCATCTCGCCGAGCACGAGCAGGTCGGCGTCGAGCGCGAGCACGGCGTCACGTGCGACCGCACAGATCTCGTCGAAGCGGTCGGGTGTCAGCGCTGCCTCGGTGCGGATGTCGCCGGTGGGCCTGCCCACGCCCACGTCGATCGCGTCGACCGACGCACCCGCCAGCCGTGCGAACGCGTTCACCGTTGACCTCCCGGCGCGGAACGCGGCCAGCATCGCAGCGGTGACGTCGGTGGGGTAGGCACTCACCTCGCCGGACGCCGCCACACCGTGGTCGGCGGCGAAGATCAGTGCTGCCGGCTTCGTGACGGCGGGAGCGACCGTGCCCTGCCACCGGGCCACCCACTCGGCCGTGCGGTCGAGCCGGGCCAGTGCACCGGCGGGGCGCAGGATCTCGGCGGCGCGCCCGGCTACCGCGGTCGCTGCGTCTTGGTCACCCGCCGGCATCGTCGCGATCGCGTCGGTCATCCAGGTGGGCTCGAACCGGGTCATCGCAACAGGTCCCACGGATCGTCCATCCGTGCGGCTCGTCCGGCTGCGAGGAACAGGGTGCGATCGGCCACTGCGGCGACGTGCTGGTTCAGGCGTCCGAGCTCGTCGCGGTACTCGCGGCCCATCGCGGTGTCGGGCACCAACCCGAGGCCGACCTCGTTCGACACGACGACGGTGGGCGCAGGACGAGCAGCCATCGCGGCCACTGCGTCGGTGTACATGACGGCGCGGGCCGCGACGTCGGGCAGATGCACGAACAGGTTGCCCACCCACACGGTGAGGCAGTCGACGATGAGCAGGTCGTCGTTCACCGAACGCACGGCGCTGGCCAACTCGATCGGCACCTCGATCGTCGGCCAGTCCGGTCGTTCGTCGCGATGACGACCGATGCGGTCGCGCAGGTCGTCGTCGAAGGGTTCGGCGGTGGCGAGGAACGTGACGGGCCCGTCGTGGCGTCGGCCGATCTCGACGGCGAGCGAGCTCTTCCCGCTGCGCGCGCCCCCGAGCAGCAGGGTGACCATCAGTAGTCGATGCCGCGCTTGGCGGCGATGCCGCGGTCGTACGCGTGCTTCACCGGTTGCATCTCGGTGACCGTGTCGGCGATCTCGACGAGCGCCGCCGGCGCGTCGCGGCCGGTGACGATGACACTGACGTGCTCGGGTCGTCCGGCCAGGGCGGCGATGACCGCATCGCTGTCGATCCAGGACCAGTTCATGAGGTAGGTCAGCTCGTCGAGGATGACGAGCTCGTGCTCGCCGGCAGCGATCATCGCTGCAGCCTGGTCCCAGCCCGCGCGGGCCAGGGCCTGGTCGTGGGTGATGTCGGTGGAGTCCCAGGTGAAGCCGTCGCCGACGGAGAGCCAGGTGACCCCCAGCTGACGACCGATGGTCTCCTCGCCAACCTTCCAGTCGCCGCTCTTGATGAACTGCACGACGGCGACCTTCCAGCCGCGGGCCAGCGCCCGGAGCATGACCCCGAAGGCCGCCGAGCTCTTGCCCTTGCCGTTGCCGGTGTTCACCAGCAGCAGCGACGGCACGCGTCGGAGACCGTCTGGGCGGGGATCGTCGGTGGGGGGCGCCTCGGGGTCGGTCATGGACTTGGGAGTGTAGGCAGGGTGCGCTATGGTCGGTTCGCTCCTACTCAGCGAAGTCCGGTTCAACTCCGGCACTGTCCCGCAACGGTGAAGCGTGCGGCTCTCACGAGCCGACACGACAAGTCCGGTCGCCTGGCTGGGGCGCGATGACCACAACCCTCGAGGCAAGGGCCGGATCGCAGCGGAGCGCTCAGCGCGTCGTTCGACCTTCACTTGTCCTCCCGTTTCGGAGGACGGAGACGTCCTCCAGAAAGCACGGAGGATCTCCATGTCCGGCTCCACCCCCCTGGCGCTGCGGCGACTCGCCGCCCTGGGTGCCGTTGCACTGCTGGGCCTCGCGGCCTGCGGCTCCGATGACACCGACACGTCAGCCGCCAGCGCCCCCGCCGCCACCCCCGCCGCGACCGGCGCGCCGGCGGTCAGCGACGCACCGATGTCCAGCGACGAGCCGACCACGATGAAGATCGTCAGCCTCTCGCCGTCGGCGACCGAGATGCTGTTCGCGATCGGCGCAGGTCCTGACGTCATCGCCGTCGATGACCAGAGCAACTTCCCGGACGAGGCGCTCGCAGTCCAGACCGACCTGTCCGGCTACACGCCGAACGTCGAGGCGATTGCGAAGTACGAGCCGGACCTCGTCATCCACGACGGCACGACCGATCTGGGCACCCAGTTGCAGGCGATCGGCATCGCCGACTGGGTGGGTGCTGCGCCGGTCGACTTCGACGACATCTACGTCCAGATCGAGCAGCTCGGCGCCGCCACCGGTCATGTCGCCGAGGCCGACGAGCTGGTGGCGCAGATGCGGGCCGACATCGATGCAGCGGTTGCCTCGGTCGCCACGCCGGCCACCCCGCTGCGCTTCTACCACGAGCTCGACGACACGCTTTACAGCATCACGTCGAACACCTTCATCGGTCAGGTCTACGGCCTCTTCGGCCTGCAGAACATCGCCGACACCACCGAGGGCACGAGTGACTACCCGCAGCTCAGCCCCGAGTTCGTGATCAGTCAGAGCCCCGACCTGATCTTCCTGGCCGATACCAAGTGCTGCGGCCAGAGCCCCGCGACCGTCGCCGCTCGCGCCGGCTGGGGTGTCGTGAGCGCAGTGACCAACGGCGGGGTCGTCTCGATGGACGATGACGTCGCGTCGCGCTGGGGCCCGCGCATCGTCGACTACGTGCAGCAGGTCGCTGCGGCTGTCAACGGCGTCACGGTCGCAGCACCGTGACCGGTCGGGCCCGGTGGTGGTTGCCGGCGGCGAGCCTGCTGCTCGTGGGTTCGCTCGCGCTCGGCGTCATGATCGGGCCCGCTGGCAACTGGGGCACAGCCGACTGGAACATCATCTGGAACGTCCGCATGCCCCGCGTGGTACTGGCCGGTGTGGTCGGGGCGATGCTCTCGCTCGCCGGTGCCAGCTACCAGGGCGTGTTCCGCAACCCGCTGGTCGACCCCTACCTCCTGGGGGTCGCAGCGGGTGCAGGACTGGGGGCCACGATCGTCTTCGCGATCGGTCGTGGCGCCACGTCGAACTGGGTCGTCGACCCGCTGCCGTTGGCGGCGTTCGTCGGCGGGCTGCTCGCAGTGCTCGTGACGTACCTCGTCGGTGCCGGCTTCGGCGCCAACCGCAGCGGCGTCACGCTGGTGCTGGCGGGTGTGGCGGTCACGTCGCTCGCCACCGCCGTCCAGGCGTTCGTGCTGCAGCGCAACAACGACGTCATCCGTGAGGTCTACAGTTGGATCCTCGGCCGATTGAGCACGGCCACGTGGGGCGACGTCACACTGGTGTTGCCGTACGTCATCGTCAGCAGCGCCGTGCTCATGGTGCACCGACGCCACCTCGACGTGCTGCGCGTGGGTGACGACGAGGCGATGGCGCTCGGCACGCAGGTGCGTCGGGTGCGCCTCGCCGTGGTGATCGCTGCCACCATGGGCACCGCTGCGGTGGTCAGCGTCAGCGGCCTCATCGGCTTCGTCGGCATCGTGGTGCCGCACATGGTGCGGCTGCTCGCGGGTGCGTCGTACCGGCTGCTGTTGCCGCTGAGCCTGTTGGTCGGGGCGTCGTTCCTGATCCTCGCCGACATCCCCGGCCGGGTGCTGCAGAACCCGGCCGAGACGCCGATCGGCGTGGTCACGGCGTTCCTCGGTGCGCCGTTCTTCATCATCGTGCTCCGCACGCGGCGGACAGCATGAGCTCGCTCGCGTTCAACGGCCTCGGTGTGCGCTACGGCAAGCGGGCGGCCATCTCGAGCTTCACCGACAGCGTGCGTCCGGGGGAGTGGCTCTGCCTGATCGGTCCGAACGGTGCGGGCAAGTCGTCGATCCTGCGCGCGGTGGCGGGCCTGGTGCCGCACGACGGCAGCATCGAGGTCGATGGCTCGCCGCTGCACATCCGTTCGGCCAGGCGCCGCGCCGAGCTGGTGGCGTACGTGCCGCAGTTGCCGCAACTGCCCGCCGACATGACCGGCGCCGAGTACGTGCTGCTCGGCCGCAATCCGTACATCTCGTACTTCGGTGTCGAGACCGCGCACGACCGGGCGATGGTGGCCAGCGTCCTCGAGCGGCTCGACCTGATCGACCTCGCCGGCCGGCACCTCGGCACGATGAGCGGCGGCGAACGGCAGCGACTCGTGATCGCCCGCGCGCTCGCGCAGGAGGCACCGATCCTGCTGCTCGACGAGCCCACCAGCGCGCTCGACATCGGCCACCAGCAGCAGGCGCTCGAACTGGTCGACCGGTTGCGGCGCGAGCATGGTCTCACCGTCGTCAGTGCCATGCACGACCTCACACTCGCCGGTCTGTACGCCGACCGACTGACGCTGCTGCACGAGGGCCATGTCGTCGCCAGCGGGACCGCCCAGCAGGTGCTGAGGCCCGAGACGCTCAGCGAGTTCTACGGCGTCAGCGTCGCCGTGCACCACCAGGACGACGGCACCGTGGTCGTGGTCCCCCGCCGCACTGCGGTCGGCTGACCGAGGGTTTCGGCGCACCGAGGTCGCCGCCCGAGTCGATGCGTGTCGACCGAGTCACCGAGGGTTTCGGCGTACCCGTTGTGCACCAAGACCCTCGGGTGGGACGCAGACCCTCGGTCGGCGCCCGGGCACTCGGTCGGGACCCAGGCACTCGGGTGGGTGGGCGGGTCAGCTCGGCTCGAACCAGTGGTCGCCGTGGGCCAGGACGCGGTCGGCTTCGGCGGGGCCCCACGAGCCACGGAAGTACGGGTGCACCGGGCCGGGCTGGTCGAGTGCGGGCTGCACGACGCGCCAGGTCTGCTCGACGATGTCTTCGCGGGCGAAGCGACGAGGGAGGCCGGCGAGCGCGTCGTCGAGCAGCCGCTCGTAGGCCTCGCGGCGCTCGCCCAGCGCGGCGGCGAAGTCGACGGCCAGGTCGACGTTCTGGCTGTCGAGGTGTGGTCCGGGTGTCTTGGCCTGGACGGTGAAGGTGACACCGTCGCGCTTGCCGAGCCGGAAGCGGACGAGGTTGCGATGCGGGGTCGGGCCACCGGCTTCGTCGAACAGCAGCGCGGGTGGCTCACGGAACTCGACGACCACCTCGGTGGCCGCCTTGGCGAGGCCCTTACCGCACCGGATGTACCACGGCACGCCTGCCCAGCGCCACGAGTCGATCTCGAGTCGGGCGGCCGAGAACGTGTCGGCGGTGGAGTCGGCAGCGACGCCGGCCTCGTCGCGATACCCGACGTACTGGCCCCGCACGAAGGCATTCGGGTCGATGACCTGCATGGCGGCGAAAACCTTGGCCTTCTCGTCCTGGAGGAAGCTGGCCTCGGGTCCGACAGGCGGCTCCATCGCAACCAGTGCGAGCACCTGCAGCAGGTGATTCTGCAGCACATCGCGAACCGAGCCGACGCTGTCGTAGAACGAGCCGCGACCCTCGACGCCGATGGTCTCGCTCATCGTGATCTGCACACTGCGGACGTAGTTGCGGTTCCAGACCGGCTCGAGCAGGGTGTTCGAGAACCGGAACACCAGCAGGTCCTCGACGCTCTCCTTGCCGAGGTAGTGATCGATGCGGAAGATGCGCTCCTCGGGGAACACCGAGTGCAGCGTGTTGTTCAACTCGAGCGCGCTGGCGAGGTCGCGGCCGAACGGCTTCTCGACCACGATCCGGCCCCGCTTGTCGAGCCCGACCGAAGCGAGTTGCTCGGCGACCATGGGGAACATCGACGGCGGGATGGCGAGGTAGAAGACGGCGTTGTGGCTGTGATGGCGATCGAGCGTGTCGCGCAACGACTCCCACGTGGCCGGGTCGGCATAGTCGCCCTGGATCAGGTCGAGCCGCTCCATCAGCGGTTCGACCACCGACGCGTGCGCGTCGGGGATCGTCCTCAGGATCGCGTCGTGTGCGTGCTGGCAGAAGGCCTGATCGGTCCATTCGCTGCGGGCGACGCCGATGACCGGCACCTTCAGGATGCCGCGCTGCTCGAGGTGGTAGAGCGCAGGGAACAGCTTCTTCTGGGCGAGGTCGCCGGTGGCACCGAACAGCACGAGGGCGTCGGCAACGGGTTGGTTCGCTGAGCCGGCCATCACCTGACCTCTCGGTGTCCGCCGAACTGCGACCGCATGGCCGAGAGCAGCTTGTGGGCCACGTCGCCGCGGCCGCGTGAGCTGAACCGGTCCCACAGTGCCGACGCCAGGGTGGGCACGGGGACGCCCTCGTCGATCGCAGCGTGCAGGGTCCAGCGTCCCTCCCCGCTGTCGGCCACCGTGCCGGCGAACGACTCGAGGTGCGGGTCGTCGTGCAGCGCTGCAGCGGTGAGGTCGAGCAGC
>JBBDMO010000137.1:1061-11786 GCA_040878255.1 Ilumatobacteraceae bacterium | reverse complement strand
CGATGATGCCACGGAACAGGTCGGGTCGCATCGTCATGCACGCGCCCACCAGCAGACCTCTGGCGCTGCCGCCGCGGATGATCACCCGGTCGCTCCCGGCCCAGCCGCTCTCGATCAGGTGCTCGACACTCGCGATGGTGTCGGTGAAGGTGTTCCGCTTGTTGAGCAGCTTGCCGTCGGTGTACCACCGGCGGCCCAGCTCGCCGCCACCGCGCGGGTGGACGAGTGCCCACACCCAACCACGGTCGAGCAGCGAGATCCGGCCGACGCTGAACCACGGAGGCATCGACGACTCGTAGCTGCCATAGCCGTACACCAGGCACGGGTTGTCGCCCGTGGGCGTGGTGCCGCGGCGGCGCACGATGTCGACAGGCACCGCGGTGCCGTCGGGTGCGGTCGCCCACTCGCGCGTCGCCTCGTAGAGCGACAGGTCGACGTTTGGGGTGGGCGTCTGCTTCAGCAGGGTGCGCTCGCCGGTGGCCAGGTCCATCTCGTACACCGTCGCCGGGGTGGTGAACGACTGGTACACGTAGCGCAGCGACGTCGTGTCCCACATCGGGTTCGAGTCGAGCTCGAGCTCGTGCGGCTCGTCGTCGATGTGGACGATCTCGATGCTGCCGTCGCGACGGGCGATGCGGATGCGCTGTTGCGCGTGTGCCCACTCGTGCACCACCAGGTGGTCGGCGAACGGCTCGACGCTGTTGATGCGCTGGCCGGGCACGTGCGCCACCAGTTCGGTCCACTGCGACGGTGAATCGAGCGGTGCAGTCATGACCCGGAAGTCCTCGGCGTCGAGGTTCGTCATCACGACGAAGCAGTCGCCCCAGTGGTCGATGCCGTACTCGATGCCGTCTCGCCGGCCGCCCACGTCGAGTGGCGTCGCGGTGGGGTCGTCGGCCGGGATGACCCATGCCTGCGAGGTCTGCTTGCTGCCTGCTTCGATGATGATCCACCGGTCGCTCCGGGTGAGGTCGACCCCGAGGTAGAAGCGTTCGTCGGCCTCTTCGTGGACCAGCACGTCCGCCGACTGCTGCGTGCCGATGCGGTGGCGCCACACCTGGTACGGCCGCATCTGGTCGTCGGGCATCATGTAGAAGAAGTGCGTCGAATCGGCCGACCACGCCGAGCCGCCCCACGACGAGGTGCCCTCGAGCACGTCGTCGAGATCGGTGCCGGTGCCGAGATCGCGGATGCGCAGGCGGTACAGCTCGCTGCCGTCGACGTCGGTGCTCCATGCCGCCAAGGCGTGGTCGGGACTGACGTCGAAGGTGCCGAGCGAGAAGAACTCGTGTTCGCCCGCCTCGATGTTTTCGTCGAGCAGCACCAGCTCGGTGGCCGTGTCGCGACTGGTGCCGCGGCAGTGGATCGCATAGTCGAGCCCTTCGACGGTGCGGGCGGTGTACCACCACTCGCCCTTGCGGACCGGCACCGCCTCGTCGGTCTCCTGGACGCGCGAACGGATTTCCTGGAACAACGTCTCGGTCAGTTCGGCGTGCTGCGCGAACCACGCATCGGTGTAGGCGTTCTCGGCCTGGAGGTAGCCGACGGTGTCAGGGTCGTCTCGATCTCGGAGCCACGCCCACGGATCCGGCGTGTCGCCGGTGGGACGTTGCCACACGTGGGGGACCTGTTTGGCGACGGGCTCGGTGACATCACTCATCGGTGTTGCAGACACGGTGACGAGCGTAACGGGGCACACCGAGACGTGAGGGCAGAGCTGCCGGTATGGTCGCCACCCGATGCGAGTGTGGATCGACCAAGACCTGTGCACTGGTGACGGCCTCTGCCTCGATCACGCCCCCGATGTCTTCGTGCAACTCGAGGACGGCATCGCCTACGTCGCCGAAGAAGGTGCCGCGTTGAACGACCCGGGCGGCTCGGGCAGCCTGGCGTGGGTGCCGGTGCGCGCCGAGCAAGCCACCATCGATGCTGCGCTGGCCTGCCCGGGCGAATGCATCTTCATCGAGATGGATCGGGTGTCGGCGGCCTGAGCCGTCGACGCCGCAACACCATCACCAGCACCACCGCAACGCCGGCGGTCGCCAGCAACACACCGGCGGCGGCCAGCGCTCGGGTGGTGCCCAGTGCGCCGGCGTCGCCGATCACCTCGATGGCCCGCTCGGCTGCGGCGCGGGCGGCGGTCTCGTCCCCGGCGGCAAGCGCCTGTTTGGCCTCGGCCACGCGTTCGTCCGGATGCTCACCGATCAGGCCCAGGCGCTCGATGAGGCCTGGACCGATGTTCGCAGCCACATCGGCCTCGATGACCACGTCGGCCACGTCGAGAGTGGCGGCCACCGACTGCTGCACGACGGCGAGGTCGTCGGCGCCCTCGTAGGCCGATTCGGCATCGGCTGCCAGCGCGAAGCCCAGGGTGGACGACCGCTGCGCCAGCACGTCGCGTTGTACGAGGACGGCCTCGGCCGCCTCGATCTGGTCGGTCGCCGAGTCGAACGTCCACGCTGCCATCGCCCGGCGGACGGCGATCGGCGGGGCCCAGCTGCCACCGTCGGTGCGGAGCTGTGCGTAGGCCAGCCGGGCCGTGGCCCGGTCGGCCAGGAGCGCGATGTCGGCGGGCTGCAGCACGTACTGCTCCATCAGCGGTTCGATCGTCGTCGAACCACCGACCTCTTCGCCGAGGTCGAGGAAGCGCTGCCAGTCGGTGGTTCGCGTCTCGGCCTCGGCCGGCGCGTCGCCGACGTAGGCGATCGTCCGATCGGCGACCGATGCCGTCACCGTTGCCATGCCGTCGAAGCCGATCTCCTGCACGACGCCCTCCATCACCCAGTGGGCGGCGTTGTAGCCGTAGGTCTCGGTGTCGTCGGCACCCGTGTCGAGCAGCGGTTCGCCCCAGGTGAGGAGCGGGATGGCCGCAGGGTCGGTGGGCAGCGGCTCGGTTGGCACGGTGGCCGTACCGCCGAGCATGCCGACCACGGCGTTCGAGTACACCTGCGCCATGCCCTCGTTGACCCAGCGGTCGGCGAACCAGCCGGTGTTGAACCAGGCGTGTGACAGCTCGTGCAGCACCACCTCGGCGTCGAGGTCCTCGCCGACCTCGAGCTCGGCATCGGTCGCGCTGAACCAGCCGGCGTAGCCGTAGAGGTAGGGCGTCACGGCCTCGCGGATCTCGACGGTGTCGTCGAGGGGCCAGGGCTGCTCGACGAGCTGCGCCAGCAGCGGGATGCCGCGTCCGATCTGGTCGCCCACGAAGGCGCGCCACGCGTCGTCGCCCGGCCAGCCGCGGATGTCGAAGGACGCACCCTCCGGCGTCGTGAGCCGTGAGCTGACGAGGGCGCTGTCCTTGCGCGCCGTCACGAACAGTGCGTAGGTGCTGGGGTCGGCGATCGCCTCGGCGGTGTAGATCGTCGAGCCGTCGACGTCGGTCTCGGTCGCCTCGCTGCCGAAGGTGTCGATCACGAAGTCGTCGGGCACGACGACCTCGACCGACGCTCGCCCCGGGTCGCCCACCCCGTACGCGGTGAAGGCGACGTACGCCGGGTTCACTCGTGACGGGTCGTCGCTGCGCGGGGGCAGTCCGGTGATGTCGTAGGCGACTGTGAGCCGCAGCGTCTCGCCGCTGAAGAGCGGATCGGGGAACTGCACGGCGTACATGAAGAAGCTCGTGTTGCCGGCGATCTCGGACGACGTCACCGTCACCGACCGGCCGTCGTCGGTGACGGCCGACTCGCCGGTCGCACCGGTGGCGACGGGGAAGGTGAACCCCGTGAAGTACCGCCGGCGCACGACCCCGTCGCTGGTCTCGTCGATGGTGGTGTTGGTGAAGGTGAGGTCGGTGGTGGCGCGCACGATGCCGGTGGTGGGGCCGACCACGAAGCGGCTGGCCGACGTGACGTCGAGGCCCTCGGTCTCCTCGGCTCGCGCAACGGCGCCGGGCGCGGCAACAGCGGCGACGAGCACCATCAGCAGCGTCAGCAACGGTCCGATCAGGACGGCCCGGTGTCGTCGCGGCCGTTGCATCGCACCGTTCTACCGTGCGCTGGCACACGCCCGTCCGTTCTCGGGCGACCCATTGGGCAGCGATAAGGTCCTGTCATGAAACGGACCAGCGTGGCGCACCTCGAGTGCTCCGTCGCCCAGACGCTCGAGGTCGTGGGTGAGTGGTGGACCTTGCTCGTCGTGCGCAACTTGATGTTCGGTCAGCTTCGCTTCGAGGCCATCCAGGCCGACCTCGGGATCGCCCGCAACATCCTGAGCGATCGCCTCAGCACCCTGGTGCTGCACGGCGTCGTCGATCGCGTGAAGTACCAGGACCACCCCGAGCGCTTCGAGTACCGGCTCACCGCCAAAGGCCGCGACCTGTTCCCGGTGATCGCAGCGCTGATGGCGTGGGGTGACCGGTGGGCCGCCCCGACGGGCAAGCCGCTCCACCTTGTACACGAGTGCGGTGCCGTCACCACCCCCACTGTCGTGTGCGATGCGTGCACGGAGCCGCTCGAGCTGGGTGCCGTGCGCGCCACCAGCGGCCCGGGCCGCAGTGCGGCGGTGCATGCCGCCGCACAGGGCTCGGCCTCACCATGACTGAGGTGCCCGCGGTACCCGCGCGAGGCGCCACCATCCGCTTGCTCCGCGTCTGGAACCTCCGGCTCTCCGGCTGATCTGTCGCTCGGGGTGCAGCTGGGCCGAGCAATTGTTACTATGGCCGTAGTGGTAATTCACCGCACGGTTTCGGCCGCAGCGCACCTCCCCGGGAGCACGACATGACGTCCTTCGACCTCGATCTCAGCAAGTACAACCTCGGCTGGAGCGACGAGGTCGAATACGCCTTCGACCCGGTCAAGGGCCTGAACAAGGGTGTCGTCGAGCAGATCTCGTGGTGGAAGGGCGAGCCCCGCTGGATGACCGCGGCGCGTTTGCGCAGCCTGGCGATGTTCGAGCGCAAGCCGATGGCGCCGTGGTTCGCCACGAACATGCCCGACATCGACTTCCAGGACATCTTCTACTACCTCAAGCCCGCCACCGATCAGGTCAGCGAGTGGGACGACCTCCCCGAGCAGATGAAGGCCACCTACGAAAAGCTCGGCATTCCCGAGGCTGAGCGCAAGTACCTCGCCGGTGTGACCGCCCAGTACGAGTCCGAGGTCGTCTTCCACCGCAACCGCGAAGACCTCGAGGCCCAGGGCATCCTGTTCTGCGACATGGACACGGCCATGCGCGAGTACCCCGACCTGGTCAAGCAGTACTTCGGCACGGTCATCCCTCCCGGCGACAACAAGTTCGCCGCGCTGAACACAGCGGTCTGGAGTGGCGGGTCGTTCATCTACGTGCCGCCGGGCGTCAACTGCGAGATGCCGCTGCAGGCGTACTTCCGGATCAACTCCGAGAACGCCGGCCAGTTCGAGCGCACGCTCATCATCGCCGACGAGGGTTCGCAGGTGCACTACATCGAGGGCTGCTCCGCCCCCGTGTACACCAAGGACTCGCTGCACTCGGCCGTGGTCGAGATCATCGTCAAGCCGCACGCCCGCGTCACCTACACCACCATCCAGAACTGGTCGCCGAACGTCTACAACCTGGTCACCAAGCGTGCCCGGGTCGAAGAGTGCGGGCACATGGAGTGGATCGACGGCAACATCGGCTCGAAGCTCACGATGAAGTATCCGAGCGTCTACCTCGTCGGCCCGAAGGCCACGGGCGAGGTCCTGTCCGTCGCCTACGCAGGCCCCGGCCAGCACCAGGACGCCGGTGCCAAGATGGTGCACGCCGCCCCGGAGACGACGTCGAAGATCGTGTCGAAGAGCATCAGCAAGGACGGTGGCATCACCACCTACCGCGGCCTGGTCCGCATCGACGAGGGCGCGTATGGCTGCAAGAGCCACGTCCAGTGCGACGCGCTCATCCTCGACGAGCAGAGCGAGAGCCGCACGCTGCCGTACATGGAGGTCGGCGAGCGCGACGCGCAGGTCGGCCACGAGGCCACGGTGTCGAAGATCGCCGACGAGCAACTCTTCTATCTCATGAGCCGTGGCCTCTCGCAGGAGCAGGCGATGAGCATGGTGGTCAACGGCTTCATCGAGCCGATCACCCGCACGCTGCCCATGGAGTACGCCGTCGAGTGGAGCCGCCTCATCGAGCTCCAGATGGAAGGCAGCGTCGGCTGACCCCCACCCCCACGAACTTCGGCACGTGAAGGGTGCTCAGGCCCAGCCACGTGCCACAGTTCGGGGATGACGATCGAGCTGGTCACCACCGACGGGATCTTTGCCCTCGACGGGGGTGAGTGGGAAGTCACGAACAACATCTGGCTGGTCGGTGACGACCGCGAGGTGATCGTGTTCGACGCCGCCCACGATGCGCAGGCGATCGTGCAGGCGATCAACGGCCGGCGTGTCCGGTCGATCGTGCTCACCCACGGGCACAACGACCACATCAACGCGGCCGTGCCCCTGCGCGATGCCGTCGATGCACCGATCATGCTGCACCCCGCCGACCGGATGCTGTGGGACGTGGTGTGGCCGGGCGAATCACCCGACCGCGATCTCGAGCCGGGTTCGGTGCTGGGCGTCGGCGGCCACGAGTTGGGCGTTCTGCACACGCCCGGTCACTCGCCCGGCTGCTGCTGCTTCCACGATCGCGATGGTGCCGTGCTGTTCAGCGGCGACACGCTGTTCTGCGGCGGGCCAGGTGCCACGGGCCGCAGTCACAGCGACGAGGCAACGATCGTCCGGTCGATCCGCGACGTCCTGCTCCGCCTGCCCGACGAGACGGTCGTCCACACGGGCCATGGCGAGTCGACCACCATCGGGGCCGAGCGCCCCGGCGTGCTGGCCCGAGCCGCCGACCTCGCCCTCTGACCCCGCTGCGGTGAGCGATGAGTGGCCGGGAGGCGCTCACCGCTCACCGCGGAATTGTTGGCAGACTGGGGCGATGGCGATGCGTCAGGAATGCCGGCACTACGAGAGTCGGACCTATCCGAATGGTGAGACGGTGCGCAAGTGCGACCTCGACCTGGCACCCGAGGCGCCGTGGCGCTGCCCGGCGAACTGCTCGAAGTTCGAGCGGCGGATGGATGCCGGGTGGACCTACGGCACCGTGGTGCCCCCGGCGACGCCCGACGAGCCACCGGGGCTCGATGACGGCTCGGCAGCAGCATTGCTCGATGAGGCGGAGGACTTCTTGAACTCGGTCGGTCCTGGCATCTTGGCCGAGGTGCAGGCCGAGCAGGCCCGCCAGCAGCAGGGCCGCGGCATCCGCGGTTGGTTTCGCAAGCGTCGCTGACGCACGCGTCGTTCCCCCGTCCTGGGCCCGCGGGGGCTGGGTAATTTCACCTATCCAGCTAGTAGTATTTCGCCGTGCCTGCGTTCACCCCCGAAGCCGTACGCGCCCTCGCGACCGCCGACCTGAGCGCCCGACTGGCCGCTGCCGAGCGTGCCGCCAGCGTGCCGTTCCCCAGCCCCGACGAAGAGGTGTGGCGCTACAGCCGCATCGACGAACTCGACCTCGAGCAGTTCATCCCGGGCCGCGCCATCACCACCGTCGACGCTCCCGCCGGCGTGCAGGTCGTCGCCGGCGCCGAGTTGGGCGACCGGTTCGATGCGGCCGATGCGATCGATCTGTTCCACGAGCTGAACACGGCGTTCATGGACGCCGTCGTCGTCAGCGTCCCCGCCGGCAAGCACATCGCCGACCCCATCGTCATCACCCACACCCTCACCGCCGAGGGCGTCGCCTGCTTCCCCCGCCTCATCATCGATGCGGGTGCCGACAGCGAGTGCACGGTCGTCGAGCAGTTCATCTCGGCCGATGGCCTGCGCGCCCTGTGCGTGCCGCGCCTCGAGGTGAACGCTGCGCAGGCGGCACGGGTGCGCTACCTCGGCGTGAACACCCTGGGCACCAGCACGTGGCACCTCGGTCACCAGCGCGCCGTGGGCGAGCGCGACTCGAACACCCTGCTCGCCACCGTGGCGCTCGGCGGCGACTACGCCCGGGTGCGCACCGAGGCCCGCGTCACGGGGCAGGGCGCCACCACCCGCCAGATCGCGCTCTACTACGCCGACGGCGGGCAGATGCACGACTTCCGCACCATGCAGGACCACGCTGCGCCGAAGACCAACAGCGACCTGCTGTTCAAGGGCGCCGTGCAGGACCACGCGAAGAGCGTCTACACCGGCCTCATCAAGATCCGCCACAACGCCAAGGGGTCGGTCGCGTTCCAGACGAACCGCAACCTCACGCTCAGCTCGGGTGCCTGGGCAGAGAGCGTGCCGAACCTCGACATCGAGACCAACGACGTCAAGTGCAGCCACGCCAGCACGGTCGGCCCGATCGACGAAGAGCAGCGCTTCTACCTCGAGAGCCGTGGCATCCCGCCCGAGATCGCCGAGCGGCTCGTGGTGCTCGGTTTCTTCGACGAGGTGCTCGAGCAGTTGCCGGTCGGCCCACTTGCCGCGAGCCTGCGCGATCGGGTGAGCCAGAAGCTGCAGAGGAAGTCGTCATGAGCACACCCGTCGTGGTCTGCAGGTTCGATGATCTCGCCCCCAACACGGCCGGCAAGTACATGGTCGGCTCGGTGCCCGTCGCCGTCGTCCGCATCGGCGACGATGTCTACGCGATCGGTGACACCTGCAGCCACGGTGCCGTGTCGCTCAGCGAGGGCGAGGTGCTGTGCGACGACCTCGAGATCGAGTGCTGGAAGCACGGCAGCTCGTTCAGCCTCGTCACCGGTGTGCCCCAGACGCTGCCGGCCACCCAGGCCGTACCGGTGTTCGTGGCGTCGGTCGTCGACGGCGACATCGTCATCACCATCGAGAACGGAGCCTCGGCATGAGCACCCTCGAGATCAAGGACCTCCGCGCGTCGGTGGCCGGTAAGACGATCCTGAACGGGATCGACCTCACGGTGTCGAGCGGCGAGGTCCACGTCGTGATGGGCCCGAACGGCGCGGGCAAGAGCACGCTCTCTGCCGTCGTGATGGGCAAGCCCGGCTACGAGGTGCTCAGCGGTTCGGTCACACTCGACGGCGTCGACATGTTGGCGCTCCCCGCGTGGCAGCGCGCCCAGGCCGGCCTGCACCTCGTCATGCAGTACCCCAGTGAGGTGCCGGGCGTCGGCCTCGACCACGTGATGGAGCAGGCGCTCATCGCTCGTGGGCGTTCCACCGAGGGCCTCGAGGAGCTGCTCGAGGCCGAGGCGGCGCGCATCGGCTTCAGCCCCGAGCTGCTGCACCGGGCACTCAACGTCGACCTCTCGGGCGGCGAGAAGAAGCGCAACGAGACCCTGCAGTTGGCCGTGCTCCAGCCGCGCATCGCAATCCTCGACGAGCTCGACTCCGGCCTCGACATCGACGCCCTGCGCGACTGTGCGAAGCGGGTCGAGGCGCTCACCAACGAGACCGGTCTCGGCGCGTTGGTCATCACGCACTACAACCGGTTGCTCGAGGCGCTGCGCGCCGACGTGATCCACATCCTGGTGAAGGGTCGCATCGTGGCCAGCGGTGGGCCCGAGCTCGCCGACGAGCTCGAGCGCACTGGCTACGCCGCGTACGCGATCGACGAGCCAGACGCGGCAGCTGCCGCATCCGGCAGCTCGCTCGACGACCTCTTCGCCCTGTAGCAAGCGCGCTGGCGCGGCCCGCTTGCTCGGTCGGGTCTGACTCACGTCGAACGCGGTGCGATGCCGGTCAGGCTGACACTTCCTGCATCGCGCGCAGCCGGCGGATCCGCTCCTCGGTGGCCGGGTGCGTCGAGAACAGTCGGGCCATGTGCGCGCCCTGCTTGCCACCGTGCGCTTCCGACAGCGGGTTGTGGATGTAGGCCTGCGCCTGTGCCGGGGCGACCGCCATCGGCCGCCGAGCGGCAAGCACCTCGATCCGCTCGAGCGCATGTGCCAGGTTGTGGCCGGTGCCGAGCAACTCGGCTGCACCCCGGTCGGCTTCGAACTCGCGTGAGCGTGACACCGCCATCTGGATGAGGCTCGCCGCGATGGGGGCGAGGAGCGCCATGGCCAGCACCGAGATCGGGTTCGGCCGGTCTTCGTCGTCACTGCCACCGCCGAACATCGACGCGAACATCGCCATCTGCGCCAGGTAGCTGATGGCGGTGGCGATGGCTGCCGCGACCGATCCGATCAGGATGTCGCGATGCTTCACGTGCATCAGTTCGTGTGCCATGACGGCCTCGACCTCGACCGGTGGCATCGACGCGAGCAGCCCGGAGGTGGCGCACACCACGGCGTTGTTCGGGCCGCGGCCGGTGGCGAATGCGTTCGGCTGGTCGCTCGGTGCGATCGCGACGCGCGGCATCGGCAGGCCCGCTCGCTGCGAGAGCTGTTCGACCATGCCGTAGAACTCGGGATGGTCGTCGCGAGTGATCACCTGGGCCCGTGCCGACCGTAGGGCGAGCTTGTCGCTGAACCAGTACGAGCCGCCGACCATCACGAAGGCGAGCAGCAGGCCGATCGTCATCGCCCCGCTGCTGCCGCCACCGAGGATGGCTGACACGGCAACGATGAGGCCACCGAGCGACGCAAGCAGCACGCCGGTCTTCATCGAGTTCTTGAACATTGCAGGAGATCCTTTCGAGAGTGTGTTGAAGAAGTCGGAAGTCAGAAGTCGAAGAGGTCGCCGAGCATCGACGAGCGCTTCTTCTTCTTGTAGCCAGGGCGCTCGTAGCCGTCGGAGTCATCGTCGTAGCGGCGAGGCGCCGGCTGCGGGAACTGCGGCGCCCGCGCCCCGCCCGGCATTCGCCGACCCCCCCAGACCGCCCCTTGCCG
>JBBDMO010000137.1:0-1051 GCA_040878255.1 Ilumatobacteraceae bacterium | reverse complement strand
CCCCCCCCCCGCGACGGGTGGTGCCGCGACGGGTGGTGCCGTGACGGGCGGTGCCGCGATCGGTGGTGCGGCCCGCTCGATGATCTTGTCGAGCTCACCGCGGTCGAGCCACACGCCGCGGCACGTTGGGCAGTAGTCGATCTCGATGCCCTGGCGGTCGGTCATCACGAGATCGACGGTGGTGTCGATGGGGCACTTCATGGTGGGGCTGCTCCTGGTTCGTGGGTGTTCGTGGGTGTTCGTGGGCGTGGGGCGTGGGTGGGCAGTCGTGCGTCAGGCGTTGTGGCGGCGGCGGGCGATGGCCTTGCGGCCCTCCTCGAGCCACAGCACCGACGAGGCGACTGCGATGCAGACAAGCCACTGGACGGCCGAGATCGACGTGGTGTCGAACAGCCGCTGCATCGGCCCGACATGGGTGACGCCGATCTGCAGCAAGGCGACGACGGCGAGCGACAGCCACAGCAGGCCGTTGGTGAACGTGTGCCGGCTGAAGACCGTCTGGCTGTCGCTGCGTGCGTTCAAGATGTTGAAGAACTGGAACAGCACGAACGTGTTGAACGCCATCGTTCCGGCCACTGTCGCGACCCCCGCGTCGGCTTCGGCGTCGGCACCGGGCCCGAGGGCCAGCACGGCCAGCGTTCCGATTGCCATGACGGTGGCAGCAACGGCCACGGCGGTCCAGCGGGTAGGTGTCAGGATCTTCTCGCTGAGCGGACGAGGACGCCGCTGCATGACGTCGGTGCCGCCACGGTCGAGGCCGAGGGCCATCGCCGGCGGGCCGTCCATGATGATGTTGACCCACAGGATCGCGATGGCGGTGAACGGCTTGCCGTCGGCGATGCCGAAGATCGCCGCGAGCAGGAACAGCGCAGCGAAGCCGAGCGTCGTGCTGAGCTGGAAGCGGACGAACTTGACGATGTTGTCGTAGATCGTTCGGCCGCGGCCGACCGCTTCGACGATGGTCGCGAAGTTGTCGTCCGCCAGCACCATGTCGGCCGCTTCCTTCGAGACATCGGTGCCGGTGATGCCCATCGCCACGCCGATGTCCGCC
>JBBDMO010000136.1:0-11954 GCA_040878255.1 Ilumatobacteraceae bacterium | reverse complement strand
GGGGGGGGGGGGGGGGGGCGGGGGGGGGGGGGTGGGGGGGGACGGGGCGGCCGGGCAGAATGGGGGCGTGGCTGCGCATGTGCTCATCGTCGGACGTCTGAGTGACGAATCGAAGGGGGTGCGCGGCGAGTCGTTCGCAGCCGGGCAGCGCTACTTCCGTGCCGTCGAGCGGGCCGGCGGTGTGCCGCTGATGCTCCCGCCGATCACCAACCTGCTCGATCACCTCCCCGCCTCGCTGGCGCGGTTCGACGCGCTGCTCCTCCACGGCGGCGGCGACGTTGACCCTCGCCGCTACGGTCAAGAGCCGGCCGCCGACCAGCTGTACGGCATCGTCGACGCGCACGACGAGGTCGAGATCGCTGTGGTGAGCGCCGCGATCGAACTCGACATGCCGGTCCTCGCCATTTGTCGAGGGATGCAGATCATGAACGTCGCCCTCGGCGGCACGCTCGTGCAGCACATCGGCAGTGAGGACCACTGGTTCCAGACCCATCCCGTCGACCTGGCCCCGGGCTCACGGCTCGCGACCACGATGGGCGGCGACACCGCACGAGCGTGTCACAGCGTCCACCACCAGTCGATCGACGAGCTCGGCGCCGGGCTCACGCTGGTGGGCAGCGCAGCCGACGGGATGCCCGAGGCGATCGAGCTCGACAGCGCGCGCTGGGCGGTCGCCGTGCAGTGGCACCCCGAGGACACGGCGGCCGACGATCCGCAGCAGCAGGCCCTGTTCGACGAGCTCGTCCACCGGGCCGGCGGCGAGGGCTGACTGATGACAACGCCACCGCTCATCGGCATCTGCGGACGGATCATGTCGTTCGCCGACGAGGGACGCCGCGACGCGTTCTCGAGCAGCCAGCCCTACAGCCGCGCCGTTGCCAAGTCCGGCGGGCTCCCCGTGCTCCTGCCTCCGCTGCCCACGGCATCGAAGATGGTCGACACCTACCTCGACCGGCTCGGTGGGCTGCTGCTCCCCGGTGGCGGCGACGTCGAGCCCCACCGCTACGGCCAGGAGCCGCTCACCGATGCGCTGTACGGCATGGTCGGGCTCCACGACGAGTTCGACCTCGCGCTCGTACACGCCGCGATCGAGCGTGACATCCCCGTGCTGGCGATCTGTCGCGGCATGCAGATCCTCAACGTGTCGCAGGGCGGCACGCTGATCCAGGACATCGAGGGCGAGGGCCACTGGATGTGCGAGCACCCGGTGACCATCGACGAGACGTCACTGCTTGCCGAGGCGACCGGGGCGCTGCACCTGCGCCACTGCTACTCGGTCCACCACCAGGGCCTCGACGAGCTCGGCACCAACATCAGGCCGATCGCCCACGACGACCACGGCATCATCGAGGCAGTGCAGTACACCGAGGCGAGCTGGGTCCTCGGCGTGCAGTGGCACCCGGAGGACACGACGGGTGTCGAGCCGGCCCAGCAGCACCTCTTCGACGATTTCGTCCGGCGCGCCGCAGCACATCGCTGAGGCGGACCGGCCGGCCGTCATGGTCTCGACCGACAGCTCAGGGTGTCGGCGTGAAGACCGTCGTGGCGTTGCGTGACGCCTCGACCAGCCAGTCGGGGAAGATCCCGACCAGCAGCGTGAACCCGACCGCCAACGCGATCGCGAGGCCCGTCGAGAGCGGCACCCGCACGGCCTCGCGGGCATCGTCGCCGGCCTCTGGCTCGGCGATCCACATGCTGACCATGATCCGCAGGTACAGGAACGCAGCGATGACCGAGGCCACCATGGCGATGATGGCGATCGCGTAGCTGCGCTCCTCGATCGCCGCCTGCAGCACACCGAACTTCGCGACGAAGCCGGACGTCAGCGGCACGCCGGCCTGGGCCAGCAGGAGCACGGTCATCCCGAGCGCGAGCGCGGGATGCGAGCGGCCGAGGCCACGGAACGACCCGAGGTCGGTCGCGTCGTCGCCGGTGCGACCGACGAGCGACACGACGGCGAACGTACCGAGGACGAGCACGGCGTACAGCAGCAGGTAGAGCAACGCCGATGAGATGCCGAAGCCCGGGTCGCGCTCGCCCGCCGTGTGGCCGGCCGCCTCGACCGCAACGAGGATGAAGCCGGCGTGGCTGATCGACGAGTAGGCAAGCATCCGCTTGACGTCGGTCTGCACGACAGCCAGCGTCGAGCCGATCACGACCGTGACGACGGCAAGCACCCAGATGGCCGGGCGCCAGTCGTCGCGCCACGCCGGGAGGGCGGTGACAAGGACTCGCAGCATTGCCCCGAAGGCGGCGACCTTGCCGATCGAGGCGAGGAACGCGGTGACCGGGGTCGGCGCGCCCTGGTAAACGTCAGGCGTCCAGAACTGGAACGGGACAGCAGAGATCTTGAACGCCAGGCCCACGATCATCAGCGCCACCCCGGCGAGCACGAAGGCGTCCTTGCGGTCGGCGAGAACCGTCCCGTTGAACGCAGCGACGATGCCGTCGAAGTTGGTGGAGCCGGTGCCGCCGTAGAGCAGCGCCACGCCGTAGAGGAAGATTGCCGACGAGAAACCGCCGAGCACGAAGTACTTGAGGCCGCTCTCCTGGCTCACGATGCGGCGGCGGTGGCTCGCGGCGAGCACGTACATGGCGAGCGAGAGCACCTCGAGGCCGAGGAACAGCACGACGAGATCGTGGGCGCTGGCCATCACAACGCCGCCGATTGCCGTCATGAGGTACAGCGCGTAGATCTCGGGGCCGTCCATGTCCTCACGGCGGAGGTAGTCGTCGGTGATCAGCGACGTGAGCATGACGGCCGCGCAGATGGTGATCGTCGCGAACATCGCGAACCCGTCGAAGGCGATCGCGCCGCCGACGAGCGTCGAGGCGCCTCGGTCGGTGATGTCGTCCCACAAGACGAACGACATGACCATGGCGGCGCCCGCCGTCGTCGCGGTGAACGCCGCGTACAAGCCGCGCGGCCAACGAGGTGTGAGCGCGCCCAACACCATGAGCAGCAAGCCACCACCGAGCAGGACGAGCAGCGGACTGAGGGCGAACCAACCGACGGACGGCGGGGTGAAGGTATCGGGCGACATCAGGGCTGGGCCCCTTCGTGCGTTTCGGGTGCTTCAGGGATGGCCGGTTCTTCGTACCCGGTCTTGTCGCTCACGTGTGCGATCAGCGCCTTCACGCTCGGCTCGATGCGATCGAGGAGTGGCTTGGGGTACACGCCCGTGAACACGATGATGCCGATGAACGGCAGCAGGATCGCGGCCTCCTTCAGGCGGAGCTCGGGGAACGTGCGGTTGTGCTCGTCGGGCTCGCCGTGGAACACGCGCTGGTAGGCCCACAGGAGATACAGCGCAGCGAGGATGACCCCGGTGGTGGCGACGACGGCCCACCAGCGGGCGGTCAGGAACGACCCGGCGAGGATGAGGTACTCACCGACGAACCCGTTCAGGCCAGGCACGCCGATCGACGACAGCATCACGATCATGAACGCTGCAGCGAAGATCGGGGCGACCTTCTGGATGCCCCCGAGCTCGGCGATCTGGCGGGTGTGGCGTCGCTCGTAGATCATGCCGACGAGGAGGAACAGGGCGCCGGTGCTGACGCCGTGGTTGACCATCTGCAGCACGCTGCCCGAGACGGACTGCGTGGTGAGCGCGAACGTGCCCAGCACGATGAAGCCGAGGTGCGCGACCGACGAATAGGCCACCAGACGTTTGAGATCCTTCTGCATCGTGGCGGCGATGGCGCCATAGATGATGCCGATGACCGCAAGGGTGAGAAACAGCGGTCGGCTCCAGCGCACCGCCTCGGGGAAGAGGTAGACGCCAAAGCGGAGCAGGCCGTACGTGCCGAGCTTCAGCATGACGCCGGCCAGGATGACCGAGCCGCCCGTCGGTGCCTGGGTGTGCGCGTCGGGCAGCCAGGTGTGCAGCGGGAACAGCGGCACCTTCACGGCGAACGCCACGGCGAAGGCGAAGAACAGCCACCGACCGGTGGACGCCGCGAAGCTCGCCTTCTCGGCGATCTCGACGAGGTCGAAGGTGATGTAGCCCACACCGTTCGAGCTGGCCAGCACGGCCGTTGCGATGATGCCGACGAGCATGAACGCCGAACCGACCATCGTGTACAGGAAGAACTTCGTCGCCGCGTAGACACGGTCGTCGTAGCCCCACCCGCCGATGAGGAAGTACATCGGCACGAGCACGATCTCGAAGAAGACGAAGAACAAGAAGAGGTCGAGGCTGAGGAAGCTGCCCATCATCCCGGCCTCGAGCAGCAGCAACCAGGCGAGGTAGCGCTTGTGATCGTGGTGCGGGTCGGTGCCCAAGATGACGAGGGGGAACAGGATGCCCGTCAGCAGCACGAGGAACAGCGAGATGCCGTCGATCCCGAGATGCCACGAGATGCCCCACTGCTCGATCCAGGGGTGCTTGCTGACGAACTGGAAGCCCGACTCGGAGGTGCCGAAGCTGGCGACCGTCCAGATCGTGAGCGCCCCGGTGAAGACGCTGACGAGGATGGCGATGAGCTTGACCCACTCGGGTCGACGGTTCGACGTGATGGCCACGACCAGCGCGCCGGCGGCCGGCACGAGGATGAGTGCGGTGAGGATCGGGAACGACATCAGAGGATCCCCCGGATCACCACGAACCAGACGAGGAGCAGGACGACGCCGACTCCGATCGCCGAGGCGTACTGGCGCACGTACCCCGACTGTGCTTTGCGGGCCACGCCGGCCGAGCCGCGCACGAGGCGGCCCACACCGTTGACGGCACCGTCGATGACGGTGGCATCGAACCAGGCGACGGCACCGAAGCCACGACGGCCCGGGCCCCCCATGAAGTTGCTGACCCCACGGTCGTAGTACCACGCATTCGCCAGGATCTCGGGCTCGATCGGCCGGACCTTCTTCTTCGAGTAGACCGCGTACGAGGCGGCGATGCCGCTGAGTGCCACGACGACGGCGACAGCGAGCAGCACGTACTTGTTGTTGTACGCCCAGGTACCGGAGATGTCGGCTTCACCGAACTCGATGACCGGCTCCAGCCACTTCTCGAGGAAGTGCAGGTCGGACGAGAACGGCAACTGCAACGCACCGCCGACGATCGACAGTCCGGCGAGGACCACCAGCGGGAGCAGCATCACCTTCGGGCTCTCGTGCGGCTGGAAGTCGCCGTGTGCACCGTGCTCGTCATGGGCGTCCTTCCAACGGGCCTCGCCGAAGAAGACCATGATCACCTGACGGGTCATGTAGTACGCGGTGAGCAGGGCTGTCGCCATGCCGACCACGTACAGGATCGGACTCTTCGCAAACGCGTAGAGCAGGATCTCGTCCTTGCTCCAGAAGCCAGCGAACGGCGGAACGCCGGCAATCGCGAGCCAGCCGATGATGAAGGTGATCGCCGTGACCGGCATGAGGACTCGGAGCGCGCCCATGCGGCGCATGTCCTGTTCGTGGTGCATCCCGTGGATGACCGAACCCGACCCGAGGAACAGCAGCGCCTTGAAGAAGGCGTGGGTGATCATGTGGAAGATGGCTGCGACGTAGGCACCGGAACCGACTGCCAGGAACATGAAACCGAGCTGGCTGACCGTGGAGTAGGCCAGCACCTTCTTGATGTCGGTCTGCGCAACGGCGATGGTGGCGGCGAACAGCGCCGTGGTGACACCGACGATGGCGATGAGCGTGGGCACCCAGTCGGCGGCGACAGCGATGACCGGGTTGACACGGGTCATCAAGAACACGCCGGCGGTGACCATCGTGGCGGCATGGATGAGGGCGCTGACCGGTGTGGGGCCCTCCATTGCGTCGGGCAACCAGATGTAGAGCGGCAGCTGTGCGCTCTTGCCACAGGCACCGACGAACAACATCATCGCGATCGCCGTGGCGGCCGACTGCGAGAGCATCCCGCCCTCGGCCGCGGCGTTGATGCCGCCGTAGCTGATCGTGCCGACGGCCTCGAACGCGAGGAACATCGCGATCATGAAGCCCCAGTCGCCGACGCGGTTGGTGACGAAGGCCTTCTTGCCGGCGGTTGCGGCGCTGTCGCGCTCGTGCCAGAACGAGATCAGGAAGTACGAGCAGGTGCCGACACCCTCCCAGCCGAGGAACGTGACGAGCAGGTTCTCGCCGAGCACCAGCATCAGCATGCTGAACACGAACAGGTTCAGGTACAGGAAGAACTTCGAGAACCTCGGGTCGCCGTGCATGTAGCCGATGGCGTAGAGGTGGATGAGCGCACCGATGCCGGTGACGAACAGGCACATCGTGATGCTGAGCGGGTCGGCCAAGAACGCAAGGTCGATCTGCAGCGATCCGACGGGCACCCACCGGAACAGCGTGGCGACGTGGGCGCGCTCCTCGGCCGTCTTCGACAACATGTCGATGAAGACGGCGACGGTGACGGCGAACGATCCGCCGACCATCGCGGTCGCGAGGTAGCCGGCCTTCGGGTCGCCGAGGCGGCGGCCGAGAACCACGATGACGAGGAAGCCGAGCAGCGGCAGGGCAGGGATGAGCCACACGAGGTCGAGCATGTTCAGCCCTTCAGCTCCACGAGATCGTCGGCCGTGGCATTGGGCCGGCGACGCATGACGGCGACCACGATGCCGAGGCCGACGACGACCTCGGCCGCAGCCACCACCATCACGAACAGCACCGTCGTCTGCCCGCCGATGTCACCGAGCTGACGCGCCAGCGACACGAAGCTCAGGTTGACGGCGTTCAGCATCAGCTCGATGCACATGAACATCACCAGGGGGTTGCGGCGCACCATGACGCCGACGGTGCCGATGGTGAACAGGACGGCTGCGAGGACGAGGTACCACGTGGTGGTGGGCTCGACGGCGGCGAACACAGGACTCATCTCGGGCCTCCGACCTTGTCGGGCTTGCGGCTCAGGACGACCGTGCCGATGACGGCGACGATGAGCAGCACCGACAACAGCTCGAAGGCGAACACCCGGTCTCCGAACAGGTCGGTGGCGATCTGCTTGATGTTGCTGTCGCTGTCACCGGTCTCGGTGGCGATGTCGATGCCGGCGCCGACAGCCGTGGGCACCGAATCGCGCGCCTGCACGATGGCGGTGACGAGCATCGCCAACAGCCCGAAGCCCACCACGGCGGCGAGCGGTCGCTGCACCGGGATCGGCTCGATCTGCAGGTTCTCGGCCTTGTCGACGCCGAGCAGCATGATCACGAACAGGAACAGGACCACGATCGCACCGGAGTAGACGATGACCTGCACGGCAGCCAGGAACTCGGCATCCTGCAGGATGAACAGCACCGCCACACCGAACAGGGTGAGCACCAGGCTGAGCGCAGCGTGCACGGGGTGGTTGCGCACGATCACACCGACGGCACCCACCAGCACCATCGCGGCCGCGCAGACGAAGACCACCAACTCCATGGTCACTGGCTCTCGCCGCGTGAGATGGTGCGAACGGTCTTGGGCGCGTCGGCGTCTGCCTGCTTGGCCTCCGGGGCACGGAGACCGAACCCGAGCTCGTTGCTCCAGCCGATCTCGCCGACGAATCGCGCGTCGCCGCCGGGCGAGGTGGCGCGCATCCAGCCGCTGGTGTTCTGCTCTTCACCCGGGCGCCAGTCCTCCCAGGGGAGGTGCTTGGGCATGCCCTGGTCGTCGACCACGAGCTCGTCCTTGGTGTAGATGGCGTCCTTGCGGTTCGTGAAGCTGAACTCGAACAGCTTGCTCTCGGTGATCGCCTCGGTGGGGCACGCCTCGACGCAGAGGTCGCAGTGGATGCACCGGAGGTAGTTGATCTCGTAGATCCAGCCGAAGCGCTCGCCCGGCGAGGTGGGGTTCTCCGGGTCGTTGTCGCGGCCGCGCACGTAGATGCACTTCGCAGGGCACACACCGGCGCAGAGCTCGCAGCCGATGCACTTCTCCATGCCGTCCTCGTACCGGTTCAGGACGTGGCGGCCATGGACGCGCTCGGGCTTGTGCTGCTTCTCGTCGTGCGAGTCGTCCTTGCCCTTCTTCGCGCGACGGCCACCCGAGTACTCGGTGGTGACGCGCTTGCCGCCGAACAGGCGGTGCTGGCGGATGGTGACGCCGAATCCTTCGAGGTACCCCATCAGAACATGGTCCCTTCTCGTTCGCGGTTGCGCGCGCTGACCTTGACCGCACCCATGAGCAGCAGTGCACAGGCGAGCAGCGCCGCCAACGACACGGCGACCACGACCACCTGGTTCCAGTCCTGCTCCTTGCCGAGCTGCATCGCCGCGAGCACGACGAACCAGCCGAGCGACAGCGGGATGAGCACCTTCCAGCCCAGGTTCATGAGCTGGTCATAGCGCAGACGGGGCAGCGTGGCGCGGAACCACACGTACATGTAGAGGAAGATCAGCAGCTTCAGCAGGAACCACACGGTGCCGTTGAGGAACCCGAGCTGCAGGTCGCCGTTCCACTCGAGGCCGCCGATGTCGATCGTGAGAGGCTGCGGGCCACCGAGGAACAGCGTGACGATGATGGCGCTCATCGTGATCGTGTTCATGAACTCGGCCAGGAAGAAGAGCGCGAAGCGGATGCTCGAGTACTCGGTGTTGAAACCGCCGACGAGTTCCTGCTCGGCCTCGACGAGGTCGAACGGCGGGCGGTTCAGCTCTGCGGTGGCCGCCACCACGAAGATGACGAACGGCAGGAAACCGGTGGTGACGAGGTTCCAGTTGCCGGTGCCGGACTGGGCGCCGACGATGCCGCTGGTGCTCAGCGTGCCCGAGAGCAGCAGCACGGCGGCGAGGCTCATCCCGAGCGCCGCCTCGTAGCTGACCATCTGCGCCGATGCCCGCACCGAGCCGAGCAGCGGGTACTTCGAGCCCGACGCCCAGCCGGCCAGCATGATGCCGTACACCGCGATCGAGCTGAGCACGAGCAACAGCAGGATGCCGATCTGAGGATCGGCGAGCTGCACCTTGGTGTCGCGACCGAACCACCGGACGATGCCGCCGTTGCCGTTCGTGTAGTCGCCACCGAGCGGGATGATCGCCCACACCAGGAATGCCGGCACGAACGCCATGTACGGCGCGAGCTTGAACACGAACCGATCGGCGCGATCGGGGATGAGGTCCTCTTTGAAGAACAGCTTGATGCCGTCGGCCAGGGTCTGCAGGATGCCCCACGGGCCGGCCTTGTTCGGGCCGACGCGGTTCTGCATGCCGGCGATCACCTTGCGCTCGAACCACACCATGAGCATGGTGCCGACGAGGCCGACGACGAAGACGACGATCACCTTGAGCAGCACGATGGCAAGCACCGTGAGGTCGAAGTCGCCGATCAGGAGCGGGTCGAGCGCGAGCATCAGAGGTTCTCGATGCGGACGTCGGTGACCACGGCATCGATGTCGATCAGCTCGCCGACGGTGCCGCCGGGCTGGTTGAACGGCACCCACACGGTGCCGCGCAGCACAGCGGGATCGGGCTCGACGCGCAGGACAACCCCGGCCTTGACGCTCGTGATCTTGACGTCGGCACCGGCGATGACGCCGGCACGCTCGAGGTCGAGCGGGTGGAGGTACGCGGCGGAACCCGGCGCGAGGTGCGCGAGGCCAGGGGTGAACTGCGTCCCGACCGCCGCGTCGTACAGCTTGCGGCTGACCACGAGGCGGAAGTCGTAGCTGTTGCGGGCGGGCACCGACGGCGCCGACGAGTCGAGTGATCCGAACGCGACCGGCGCAGCCGCCACCACGCCGTCACGGTGCGCAGCGAGCGCCTCGGGCGTGATGTGCTCGAACGAGGTGACGCAGCCGGCGATCTCGGCCGTGACCTCGCCGACAGACGACCACCCGAAGTCGTTGCCGAGAAGTTGGGCAAGGCCGTTGGCGATCATCCAGTCGGGCCGGCTGGTGCCGTGGGCCGTCACCTTCTGGGTCACCGTGGTGACGCGACCCTCGAGGTTGGTGGTGGTGCCGTACTGCTCGCCGAACGCGCTGGCAGGCAGCACCACGTCGGCACGCTGGGTGCTGGCCGTGGGGTGGGTGTCGATCGAGACGACGCGACGTGCGCCGGCGAGCGCCCGACGGGCCAGCTCGGCATCGGGGAAGTCGGCGAGCGGGTCGGCGCCGACCAGCACCAACAACTCGACCCTGCCGGCCGCGGCGGCCTGCAGGATGCCGGTGGTGTCGAAGCCGCCGGTGCCGGGGCGCATGCCCACGTGCAGGGCACCGTTGACGTTGCCGCGGCGCAGCACGGGGAGCACGGCAGCGTCGGGCACCGCACCGAGCAGTGCACGCAGCGCGTCGACGGTGACATCGGGGCGCTCGGCGAGGTTGGCGCGGCCGACGACGATCGCAACCGAGCCCTTGGCCACCTGTGCGGCGATGTCGGGGTCGGCCAGTGCGTCGCGCACGGCGGCTGCCTGGTTGCCGGGCTCGTGACCGATGCTCTTCCACGCGTAGCGGCTGAGGCCGGTCTGACGTGTGGTGATCTCGACGATTCGGCTGCGCCGCTTCTCTGCCGCGTCGCGCACCCGGAGGTACAGCACCGGCAGCTCCTCTTTCAGGTCGGGCCCGAGGAGGATGATCGTGGTGGCCGATGCGACCTGGTCGATGGTGGCATTGCCCGCAGCGAGCACCGACAGCGGCAGGCCGTCACCGAGTTGCGCGTCGACGTGGTGGGTTCCGATCACGTCATGTGCGAGACGGGCCCACGCGAAGGCGTCCTCATTGGTGCCACGGGCGCCACCGATGACGGCAATGCCGTTCGGGCCACCGGCAGCGGCGGTGGCGTCGGTGATCATCTGCGCGACGGCGCTGAGCGCCGCGTTCCACGTCGTGGTGACGAGGCCGTCGGCCGTGCGGACCATAGGGTCGGCGAGGCGCTGATCGGAGTTGACCGAGTCGTAGTTGTAGCGACCGCGATCGCACAGCCAACCCCAGTTGACCGGGTCGCTGTCGACGCCCTGGTAGCGCACGAGATCGTCACGGCTCGACTGGACGACGATGCGGCAACCCACCGAGCACGTGGTGCACGTGCTCTCGGTCTGGTCGAGGTCCCACGGGCGGGCCTTGAACCGGTACGACGTCGAGGTGAGCGCACCGACCGGGCAGATCTGCACGGTGTTGCCGCTGAAGTAGCTGCTGAACGGCTCGTCGGGGAACGTGTTCACCTGCGTGGTGTTGCCACGGCTGATGAAGTGGATGAGCTTGTCGCCGGCCACCTCGTCGGCGAAGCGGGTGCACCGGTCGCACAGGATGCAGCGCTCGCGGTCGAGCAGGACGAGGTCGCTGATCTTGATCGGCTTCTCGTAGTGCCGCTTCTCCTCGACGTACCGGCTCTCACCGGGGCCGTGGGTGAACGCCTGGTCCTGCAGCGGGCACTCGCCGCCCTTGTCGCAGACAGGGCAGTCGAGCGGGTGGTTCGCGAGCAGCAGCTCGAGCACACCTTCCTGGGCACGCTTCACCGTGGGCGTCTCGGTGTGGACGACCTGGCCCTCGGCCACCGGTGTCATGCAGCTGACCACCATCATCGGGCCGCGCGGGCCCTCGACTTCGACGAGGCACTGGCGGCACATGCCGACCGGGCTCATCCGTGGGTGGTAGCAAAAGCGCGGCACGTAGGTGCCGGCGTCCTCGCATGCGTCGATGACGAGCTGGCCGGGCTGAGCCTCGTGGGCGCGACCATCGATGGTGACGGTGAGCGTGCGCTTCGGCTCGGGCTCGGGTGCCTCGGCTGCCTCGTCGGTGTCGGGGACCTTCGTGTCAGACATGCGTGGGGGCTCCGTGGGCGACGCCGTGCATCGGCGGGGTGTGCACACCGGCGATCGCATGGCCGTGCTCGATGTAGTGCTCGAACTCGTGGCGGAAGCGACGGATGGCCGAGGCGATCGGGCTGACGGCCGACGGGCCGAGCGGGCAGATGGTGGTCTGCCGGGGCGGCCAGGCCATGCCGGGGCTGATGCTCTCGCTGACCTCGACGAGAAGGTCCATGTCGTCGGGGCGGCCGTGACCGGCGAGGATCCGCTTCAGGATCCGCTCGAG
>JBBDMO010000135.1:0-12060 GCA_040878255.1 Ilumatobacteraceae bacterium | reverse complement strand
GATGTACGCCTCGGGCTGGTAGTAGTCGTAGTAGCTGACGAAGTACTCGACCCGGTTGTCGGGGAAGAACTCGCGCATCTCCTGCGCGAGCTGGGCGGCGAGCGATTTGTTGGGCGCCAGGATCAGCGTGGGGCGCTGCACGTTCTGGATGGTCCAGGCGATGGTGGCGCTCTTTCCGGAGCCGGTGATGCCGAGCAACGTCTGGAACCGGTCGCCGCGCACGAGGCCCTCGGTGAGCTTTGCGATGGCGGTGGGCTGGTCGCCTGCCGGCTCGAAGTCGGACACCACGCGGAATGGTTCGCCGGTGAGGACGGGCCCGGAAGTGGTCGACATGTCTGCCAGGCTATCGAAGAACGCATGTTCGCTCTCGCTCGCCCCACCCCACCACCAGTCCGAGTCCGACCATGGCGGCGCGGCAGACTGGACCGATGCCCAGCGCGCTGCCACTTCCCCTCGAGACACCCCGGACCCGGGTACGCATGCTCGGGGCGGCCGACCTCGACACCTTCGTCAAATACCGCAACGATCAGCAGATCGCCCGCTACCAGGACTGGCCGCTGCCGTACACCCACCACGACGCCGAGCGGTTGCTGGCCGGGCAGGCCGAGCACGACGGTCCGGTGCCCGACGGCGACATGGTGCAGCTCGCCATCGAGCACGCCGGCACGATCGTCGGCGACATCGGGGTCGACCTCCGCTTCGGCGGTGCGACCGCGGGCATCGGCTACACGCTGATGCGCTCGGCGCACGGACGCGGCTTGGCCGTCGAGGCCGTCGGTGGCGTGGTCGATGCGCTGTTCCGCACAGCTGGCGTACGGCGAGTCATCGCCTCCACCGATCCGGAGAACCTCGCCTCGATCCGTGTGCTCGACCTGCTCGGCTTCACCTGTGAAGGGCTGGCCCGGCGGGCCGAGCCGATTCGTGGCGAGTGGCTCGACGACCTCCGCTTCGGACTCCTCGCCGACGAGCGCCTCGCCTGGCTCGGGCGCCCGCGCGCGTACGAGCAGTTCGAGCTGGTCGAGATGCGGCACGAACACACCCGCGCCGTCGCCTCGCTCACCACGCACCAGCACCAGCGACACCTCGTGTCGCCGATGAGCAAGACGCTCGCCGAGGCGATCTCGCCACCCGACTGGGAGGGCCATCCGATGCGCCCCTGGCATCGTGTGATCGTCGCTGACGGTCATGTGGCGGGTTTCGCCATGGTGGGGATGCCGACGCCGACCGAGCCTGCCCCGTACCTGTGGCGGCTGCTGATCGATCGGGGCCATCAGGGCCGTGGCCTCGGTGCCGCCACGGTGCGCGCAATTGCCGAACACTTCCGCGCCGAGGGGTGCACGCTGATGACCACGTCGTTCGTACCAGGCCTCGGCAGCCCGCAACGCTTCTACGAAGGGCTCGGCTTCCGACTCAACGGCCGCGAGGACGACGGCGAGCTCGAGGCAGAGCTCGCGCTCTGACAGCAGCTCAGCCGGCAGGGTCCGCCGGCGGTTCGGGCTTCGGGGGCGGCGGGGGAAAGTCCCAGTCGGGTGGCAGCTGGGGCAGGGAACTCAGCTCGTCCCACAGATGCGCCACCTGTGGCATGAGGTGATCGGTGTCACCGCTGTTGTCGATGATGTGCGTCGCCGTCGCAAGCCGCTGCTCACGTGTGGCCTGACGGGCGATGCGTGCCCGGGCGTCGTCCTCGGCAAAGCCGCGACCCTCGACGAGCCGGCGCACCTGCGTCTCGGTGGGCACGTCGACGACGATGATCGCCTGCAGCCCGGCGCGCGGGTTCTCGGTGAGCAACGGGATGTCCATCACCACCACATCGGAGGATCCGCGACGTGCCAGCACGCGACGGTTGATCTCGGCACCGACAGCAGGGTGCACGATGGAGTTCAGCGCTGCGACCGCATCCTTGTCGGCGAAGGCGACGGCGGCAAGTGCTGCCCGATCGAGCGACCCGTCGGCGGCGAGGACGTCGGCACCGAACCGTTCCGCCAACTGCGCGAGCACCGGCGACCCTGGCTGCTGCACGTCACGCACGATCTCGTCGGCATCGACGATGACGGCACCCCGTTCGGCGAGGAGCCGTCCGACGGTGGTCTTGCCCGATCCGATGCCTCCGGTGAGTCCGACCAGGATCACGACGACACGTCCTCTCTTGCGCCGATGCGGCGGCGATGCTCAGGGGGTCAGCCCCTCGACCGGGACTCGTCACTACTATGCATTGCGGTGAACGAGCCCCACGACACCGGCCCGAACGACACGGGCACCGGCGTCGACTGGCCCTTGGTCGAACGGCGCGATCCCACCCCTCGATCGACCTCGGTCGTCGACCCCGACGATGTCGTCACGGCGGCCCTCTGGCCGTTCCGCCTGCTCGCCCTCGTCGGTGCCGTCGTGCTCGGGCGCCACGACCTGGCAGACACCGACTGGCGGCTCATCGCCGCCCTGGTCACCGCCACTGCGTATGCCACCGTCGCCATCGTTCGCCCCATCCCGGCTCGTGACGACGCCCGGGTTCGCCTGCGCATCGTCATCGAGGTGGCGATCCACACGGCGCTGGTGATGCTGACGGGGGCGTGGGATTCGCCTCTTGCGCTCTGCCTCATCCCCACCGCGATGATCGCGGGCTTCGCCGCCGGCTCGGCGTTCGCGGTGCAGGCGATGGTGCCCGGCATCATCGTCGTGTCGGTGCAGCACCTGCCTGGCGGTCCAGCGGCCTCACAACTGCAGGACGCCGCGCTGTGGGCCGGCCTGCTCGGGGTGGTGTCGTTCACCAGCGGCCTGTCGCAACGCGCAGCAGCCGATGCCGCCCGCCAGAAGGCCGCCGTCCTGCAGCGGGTGAACCGCCTCACGGAGGCGAACTCGTTGCTGTTCGCGCTGCAGCGGGTCGCCCAGAGCATGCCCGCCTCGCTCGACCTCGACGACATCGCCGACAGCACGCTCCAGCGAGTGAAGAGCCTCGTGCCGGCCGACTCGGTGTCGCTGTATCTCATGAACGAGACCGACCGCCGACTCGAGCTCTTCCGCAACCTGGGCTCGGCGGCCGCCGCGACGATCTCGGTCGACGAGGCCCCCCCGATGATCCGCTCGGCCATGCAGGCACCCCGCACGTTGCGGCTCACCCGGTTCGGCCCGGGTGCCGGCATGTCGCCGGTCGCCCAGAGCGGCATCTACTCGGCGCTGCGCGCCCGCGGTGCGATGGTGGGGCTGCTCGCGGTCGAGTCCCACGCTCCGGATGCCCACACCCAGCAACACAGCGAGATCGTGCACGGCCTCGCCGAGCCGTTCGGCGTCGCGATCGACAACGCCCGACTGTTCCGCCAGATCCGGTCGGCATCGGCGAACGAAGAGCGCGGCCGCATCGCACGCGACCTGCACGACCAGGTTGGCTCATCGCTCGCGTTTCTCGGTTTCGAGGTCGATCGCGCCCAGGCACTCGCGGCGAGCGGCGAGCCGGTCGAGCCGGTGCTGCGCGAGTTGCGGTCGCACCTGACCACGGTCATCAACGACATCCGCGAGACGCTCCACGATCTGCGTACCGACGTCACCGACGATCGCGACCTGCCGACCACCCTGCAGATCCACCTCGACCGCGTGCGCGACCGCCGGTCGCTCGAGACTCGCCTGACGGTGGACGCCGCCATGCGACCGCCGCGCCAGGTCGAGCGCGAGCTCTGGCAGATGGCGCTCGAGGCGATCACCAATGCCGAGAAGCATGCGCATGCCGCGACGCTCGACGTCAGCTACACGGCGACGGCCGGTCGCGTGGTGCTCCGGATCAGTGACGACGGCATCGGACTCAACCATGGCGAGAAACGGACCGATAGATACGGCATGATCGGCATGCGCGAACGCGCGGAGGGCATCGGGGCCACGTTGCGAGTGGAATCCCCCGACTCGGGAGGCACGACCATCACGGTCGTGCACGTCCAGGCGGAGGTCCCCCGATGAACGGACCCACGGTCATGCTGGTCGACGACCACACGATGTTGCGACAAGGGCTCCGCCGTTCACTCGAGACCGAGGGCATCCAGGTGGTGGCCGAGGCGAGCAACGGCGAGGAAGCCGTGCGAATCGCGCTGGCCACCAAGCCGAGCGTCGTGCTGATGGACGTCTCGATGCCCCAGGTCGACGGCATCGAGGCAACTCGGATGCTCATGGCCGCCGACGGCCGCCAGCGCGTCGTCATCCTCACCATGCACATCGACCGCGACGTGATCGAGCGTGCGATGAAGGCCGGCGCCGTGGGGTACATGACCAAGGACTCCAGCGTCAAAGAGGTCGTCCTCGCAGTGAAGCTCGCCGCCAACGGTGACCGGATCCTGTCACCGCGGCTCGCCGAGGTGATGTTGCAGGAAGCCAAGAACGTCGACCCTGCAGGGTCGATCCTGTCGCCGCGTGAAGAGGAACTGCTGCAACACATCGCCGACGGCCTCGCCACGTCCGAGGTCGCGGCGAAGATGTTCATCAGCCAGAAGACGGTGAAGAACCACCTCGCCTCGATCTACGAGAAGCTGCAGGCGCGTGACCGGACCCAGGCCGTCCTGATGGCCGTGAAGATGGGCATCGTCAAACTCAACTGACCACGAACTTCGGCACCACAGTGGGGCAGAAGCCCACTGGGGTGCCACAGTTCGTGAGGGCCGCTGTCGATCGGGTGCGGTCAGGCCTCGGGCGCCGCTTCGACGACCTCGGCCTCTTCCGCCGCCTCTGGCTCGGCCTCGGCGTGCGGGGCGTTGGGGTCTTCGCCGGCCGGCGGCTCGCCACCCTCCTGGTAGTACTCGGCCCATGCGGCCTCGCGCTCGGCGTCGTCGGGACCGGCGGTCCAGTTGCCCTGCTCGTCGACGGCGAAGTGCTGGCGGTACTCCTCTGCCAGCTCGCCACCCTCGGCGGCCTGCTTGATCGACAGGCTGATCCGGCGACGGGCGAGGTCGAGATCGATGATCTTGACCCACAGTTCCTCGCCAGGCGTGACGACCTGCTCGGGCGAATCGACGTGGTGGGCGCTCATCTCGGAGATGTGCACCAGACCCTCGATGCCGTCGCCGACCTGCACGAAGCCACCGAACTGGACGAGCTTGGTGACACGGCCGTAGACGAGCTGGCCGACCTCGTGGGTGCCGGCGAACTCCTGCCACGGATCCTGCTGGGTGGCCTTCAGCGACAGGCTGATGCGCTCGCGGTCGAAGTCGACGTCGAGGACCTGCACGGTGACGGGGTCACCGACGGCCACGACGGCACCCGGGTGATCGACGTGCTTCCACGACAGCTCGCTGACGTGGATGAGGCCGTCCATGCCGCCGAGATCGACGAAGGCACCGAAGGACACGACGCTCGACACCACACCCTGGCGGATCTCGCCGGGCTTGAGGTTGGTGAGGAAGCTGTCGCGGCTCTCCTTCTGCGTCTCTTCGAGGAACGCACGACGGCTGAGCACGACGTTGTTGCGGTTCTTGTCGAGCTCGATGATCTTCGCCTGCACGGTCTTGCCGACGTACGGGGCGAGGTCGCGCACACGGCGCAGTTCGACGAGCGAGGCCGGAAGGAAGCCACGGAGGCCGATGTCGACGATGAGACCGCCCTTGACGACCTCGATCACCGGACCCTCGACCATGCCATCGGCTTCCTTGATCTTTTCGATGGTGCCCCACGCCCGCTCGTACTGCGCACGCTTCTTCGAGAGCAGCAGACGGCCTTCCTTGTCCTCCTTGGTGAGGACGAGTGCTTCGATCTGCTCACCCAGCGACACGATTTCGTGCGGGTTCACATCGTTGCGAATGCTGAGCTCGCGGGCGAGGATGACGCCTTCGCTCTTGTAGCCGATGTCGAGCAGGACCTCGTCCCGATCGATCTTCACCACCGTGCCGTTGACGAGCTGACCATCTTCGACTTCGACCATCGTGCCGTCGATCGCATCGGCGAACGACATGCCGAGGTCATCGGCGGTGATCTGGCGGGGGGTGTAGTTGCCCTCGTCGTCGAAGCTCCCGAAGGGAGTTGCGGCGGAGGTGGTTGAGGTGTCGGACAAAGGATCGGTGCTTTCGGGAAGGGAAATTGACGGACTTCGGGCAGGGCCCGGACTCGTGGAGGCTACCAGTTCAGATCCGGGAAGCCAGCACGAGGAACTCCGGCGTTTCCACGGTGGGCGGGACATCGCCGTAGGCGCCCGGCTCGACGCTCGCGATTCGATCGACCCGCATGCCGTGCGCCCTGAGCAGGGCACGAAGCTCGCGCGGCGTGTAGCAGCCGGTCCACAGGTCGACCTCGACCGCACGGCCCGCCTCGTCACGCACCTCGGTGCGCTCGTGACTGACGCCGGTGTCGGCATCGAACGAGGCCGCCTCGTGGTACTTGACGGCGAAGTACGCGCTGAATGCGCTGAGGGCCAACCGACCACCCGGGCGAAGGGCAGCGGCCATACGGGCCAGCACGACCTCGTCGTCGCCGTTGGCCGTCATCAGGCCGAACGCGCCCTGACACAGGCAGATGACGACGTCGAACTCGGCGTCGAAGGCGAGCGCACGGGCATCGCTGCGCTCGAATGTCGAACCGGGTGGCGCGGAGGCGGTGGCGAGGTCGACGAACCGCTGCGAGACATCGATGCCGTGCACCACCATGCCGCGCCGCGCCAACTCGTGCGCATGCCGCCCGGGCCCGCAGCCGACATCGAGGATGCGCATGCCGGGGCGGAGATCGAGGGCGTCGACGAGGTGATCGACCTCCTGGCGCGTGCCCTTCGTGAACGAGTAGCGCAGGTAGGCCGCACCCAGGTGCTCGGCAATCGGTTCGAACCAGTGGTGCCCGAGCCGGTCGCCGGCCCGTCCGTCGCCAGTCAGCCCTTCGCCGGGGAGCCCGTCGCCGGTCAGCCCTTCGCCGCTGCCCACGTGGCTCCCCACGAGACGTTGACCTCGAGCGGCACATCGAGGTGCACCGCGTCGCGCATGATGTCGATGACCATGGGGCCGACCAGTTCGCGCTCGGCCTCGGGCACCTCGACGAGGACCTCGTCGTGCACCTGCAGCACGAGCTGCGACACGACACCGTGCGCTTCGAGCGCAGCGTCGATGCGGACGAGTGCGACCTTGAAGATGTCGGCAGCCAGGCCCTGGATGCCGGCGTTCATCGCCTGCCGCTCACCGGCCTGGCGGATGCGGAAGTTCGGGTTCGACAGCTCGGGGATCGGCCGACGACGGCCGAACAGCGTCTCGGTGTAGCCGCGCATCCGGGCCTCGACGACAGTGCGCTCCATGTACGCCTTCACGTTGGGGAACGCGACGAAGTACGCATCGAGGATGATGGCCGCCTCGTCGGTGCCGATACCGAGGCGCTGGGCGAGGCCGTACGCCTCCATGCCGTACGCAAGCCCGTAGCTGACCATCTTCGCCTTGGACCGCTGGTCGACGGTGACCGCCGACGAAGCGACCCCGAACACCCGCGATGCCGTCGCGTTGTGGATGTCCTGGCCGGTGCGGAACGCCTCGATGAGTCCGGGGTCGGCGGCCAGGTGGGCGATGCAGCGGAGCTCGATCTGGTTGTAGTCGGCCACCAGCAGCACGTTGCCCGGGGCAGGGACGAATGCCTTGCGGAAGAGGCGGCCCTCCTCGCTGCGCACCGGAATGTTGTGCAGGTTCGGCTGGTCGCTGCTGAGGCGACCGGTGCGGGCCACTGTCTGGTTGAAGGTGGCGTGGATACGACCATCGGCCGCCACCTCGTGCAGCAGTCCGGTGCCGTAGGTGCCGCGCAACTTCTCGACCTCGCGGTACTGCAGCAGCGGGTCGATGAACTCCGGCCACTGGTCACGCAGCTTCTCGAGCGTGGCGGCATCGGTGGAGTACCCGGTCTTGGTCTTCTTGCCGGGCGCGAGCCCCCGCTCGGTGTAGAGGATGTCGCGCAGCTGGATCGGCGAGTTGATGTTGAACGGCCGGCCGACGATGGCCTGCAGTTCGGCGGTGAGGCGCTCGCAGTCTGCAGTGAGGCGCTCGTTCAGCGCCCGCAACTCGGCCACGTCGACGGCGATGCCGACGTGCTCCATCTTCGCGAGCACGCGCACCAGAGGGTTCTCGACGGTGCGGTACAGCTCGGCCATGCCCTGCTGTTCGAGTGCGCTCTCGAGCGCATCAGCCAGGTGGTGCACGGCAAGGGCCTCGTTACCGACGCGCGTGCGGTCGTCGCCGCGATCACCGAAGTCGAGCTGGCCGGCCGAGGTGGGGTCGCCGCCGCCGCCGAGTTGGTGGTCGGTGTACTTCTCGAGCAGGTCGCCGACCGCGTACCTGGTCTCGGCAGGGTCGATCAGGTAGGCCGCGATCGCCGTGTCGAGCTGGAGCCCGCGCATGGCCACGCCGCGGCCGAGCATCCAGCGCATGACAGCCTTCACGTGGTGGCCGCGCACCACCGGGTGCGAGCCGAGCGCGTGCAGCACCGCCTCGTCGCCGACCATGGCCTCGGGCACCCACAGCACCTCGGCCGCCGTCGGGTCGGCCACGATCGCGAGTCCGATCAGTGGCGAGCGGCCGGGGTCGGCCGTCCACGACGCGGCGACGTCTGCTGACGTCACGGCGCTGAGCAGCGCGACGACCTCGTCGGCCGTTGCGGCCTCGCGGACCTCGGCGTGGAGCACCTCGCCCGTCGACATCGCAGGCACCGAGCCGGCAGCGCCCAGCGCGTCGTACAGGCGGTCGTACAGCGACTTGAACTCGAGGAAGTCGAACAGGCGACGCACCTCGGGCTGATCGGGGTCGACCGTCAGTGCACCGAGGTCGACCTCGACCGGCGCATCGCGTCGCAGGATCATCATGTCGAAGTTGAGCCGGGCCCTCGCCTCGTTCTCGATCAGGTTCTGGCGGAGCTTCGGCGTCTGCGCGTCGACGTTCGCGAAGATCCCGTCGAGGCCTCCGTAGGTCGTGATCAGCTTGGCAGCGGTCTTCTCGCCCACGCCGGGCACTCCCGGCAGGTTGTCGCTCGGGTCGCCGCGCAGCGCTGCGTACTGCGGGTACAGCTCGGGCGTGACGCCGGTGCGCTCGGCGATTCCCGCCTCGTCGTAGAGCGCGTAGTCGCTGACGCCGCGACGGTTGTAGAGGACCTTGATGTGCGGGTCGGACACGAGCTGGTAGCTGTCTCGGTCGCCGGTGACGATGAGGACGTCGTGACCCTCGTTCTTCGCCTGCTCGGCAATCGTGGCGATGATGTCGTCGGCCTCCCAGCCGGCGACGTCGAAGGTGTGGATGCGCAGCGCCTCGAGCACCTGGCGGACGAGCCCCATCTGCTGGCGCAGGATGTCCGGGGCGGCCTCGCGCTGGGCCTTGTACTCGACGTTCATCTCGTGGCGGAACGTCGGCTCGGGCCGGTCGAAGGCGACCATGATCCCGTCGGGGCGGTGGTCCTTCAACAGGTTGATGAGCATCGACGTGAAGCCGAAGACTGCGTTGGTGACCTGACCGCTGGCCGTCGCCATGTCGGTGGGCAGCGCGAAGAACGCACGATACGTGAGCGAGTTGCCGTCGAGGAGGAGGAGCTTCATCGGAAGGTCAGGGCCGCAGCGAGCCGTCGATGACGCGCTCGGCGATGTCTCGCATGCGGCAGCGCTCACTCATGGCAGCGCGCTGCACGAAGGTGAACGCCTCCTGCTCCTTGAAGCCGCACTCGTCCATCAAGATGCCCTTGGCACGCTCGACGACCTTGCGCGACTCGAGCTGCTCGCCCAGCGCATCGACCTCACCGTCGAGGTTCTGCAGCTCGCGGAACCGACCGATCGCGACCTCGATGGCCGGGATCAGATCGTTCTTCTGGAACGGCTTCACGAGGTACGCGAGGGCACCGGCGTCGCGTGCCTCCTCGATGATCTCGCGCTGGCTGAACGCCGTGAGCATGAGCACCGCGCAGATCCGCTCGGCAGCGATGGTGCGCGCCGCGGTGAGGCCGTCGACGCCAGGCATCTTGATGTCGAGGATCACCAGGTCGGGCCGGAGCGAACGGACGAGCTCGATCGCCTGATCACCGCGACCGGCCTCACCGACGACCTCGTAGCCCTCTTCCTCGAGGGATTCCTTCAGGTCGAGGCGAATGATGGCCTCGTCCTCGGCGATCACCACACGGATGGTCACGAATGGCGTCCTTTCGAATGGGTCGGCGGCGGGGGTGCCCGCCGACATTCAAGCAGGTGGCCACCCGCGTTGAACACGCCGCCCGGGTGCCGCCTGAACCGGTCAGGTCGGTCGCAGCGCCGTGAGCTGGTCGAGGAGGTCGTCCTGACGCTGCTCGAGTTCGCGGATCGACGCAACCACGTGCGCCCGGTGCGCTGCCATCGCATCGGCATGCTCGTGCGCCTTGCGTGCCTCGTACGAATCGCCGGTCGAGTCCGACACCATCGCCCGCAGGCTGGAGTCGGTCGCGTCGTCGGCCAGGTGGGAGAGCTGCTCGTCGATGACGACGAGCTCGTCGCGCAGCGACCGCAGGCGCGAACCGGTCGTGCGGAGACGTTGTTCGATCCTGCGCCGGCCCACACGACGAGTGTAAACCCGACCCCGACCGACCACAGCGGGGCACACTGTGCGGGTGAGCGACCAGTCCCGTGCCAGCGACATCTCCGTCGACCAGTGGGGCATCACCGACGGCTACCACGATGTGCGCGGTGAGTGGCACCCCACGAGCGACGAGACCCGTGCCGCGCTGCGCGCAGCGATGGGTGAGCCACAGCAGGGCAGGCCGATGTGGTTCGTCGAGCACGGCACGGCACACCACCTCTGGAACACCAACGAGTTGCTGCTCGAGGACGGCACCTCGGTGGGAGCGATCGACGACCTGCCCGTCGACCTACCGATCGGCTACCACGACCTCGTCCCGCTCGACGGTGGCCCGACGACCCGTTTGGTCGTCCACCCGACCACCTGTCCGGAACTACCCAGCACGTGGGGGGTCGCCGTGCAGGTGTACGCGCTCTGGAGCGACCGCTCGTGGGGCATCGGCGATCTCGCCGACCTGCGTGTGCTGGCCCAGCGGATCATGGCAGCCGGTGGCGGCGCACTGCTCACGAGCCCGCTGCACCAGCCCGCACCGTCGTTCCCCCAGGAGCCGAGCCCCTACTACCCGAGCAGCCGTCGGGCCTGGAACCCGCTCCTGCTGTCGATCACCGGACCACCACCGACGCGGCTGCGGTGCGCAAGCCCCGCGGCCGGCACGACGAGCGACCTGATCGCTCGCGACGACGTGTGGATCGCGAAGCGAGCGGTGCTCGAGGCCGAGTTCGAGGCAGCGCAGGATGCCGGCACGGTCAGCGATGCGCGCCCCGACGACGTGGCGGTCTGGAACGCCCACTGCGACATCCTGCAAGCCGACTGGCGCATCTGGCCCGACGAGCTGCCGTCCCTCGACGACGATGCCTACCTCGCAACTCGCGCGGCGTTCCACCAGTGGCTGCAGGACCGATTTGCCGCCGAACTCGCCGAGGTGACGGCCACCGGCATCGACCTGATCGGCGACCTCGCGGTCGGGTTCTCACCGTCGGGGGCCGACGCCCATCACTTCCGAGACGAACTGGCGCTCGACATGCGCATCGGTGCGCCACCCGACATGTTCAACCCGGCCGGCCAGGAGTGGGGCATCCCGCCCTTCGTCCCGTGGCGTCTGCGCGCCGCGCTCTACGAGCCGTTCATCGACACGGTCCGAGCGTGCCTGCGTGGCGTGCGCGGCCTCCGGATCGACCACGTGATGGGCCTCTTTCGCCAGTACTGGGTGCCCGACGGCGGCTCACCGAGCGATGGCGCCTACGTCCGCTTCCCGGCCGACGAACTGCTGGCGATCCTGTGCCTCGAGGCGACGCGCGCCGGTGCGTTCGTCGTAGGTGAAGACCTCGGCACTGTCGAGCCTGCGGTGCGCACTGCGCTCGCCGGGCGCCGCATCGCCGGCACCAGGGTGCTGTGGTTCGAAGACGACGCACCCGCCCTCTGGCCCGCCGAATCGCTCGCCACGGTCACCACCCATGACCTCCCTACCGTGACGGAGGTATGCCAACGCGTGTCGCCTCCGGGCGGCCCCGACGACGATCTGCGGCGACGTCTGTTCGCCGCAGCGCTG
>JBBDMO010000134.1:0-12182 GCA_040878255.1 Ilumatobacteraceae bacterium | reverse complement strand
CCGCCATGGCGCCGGTGAACACCAACTACCGCTATCGGCCTGACGAGATCACCTACCTGTGGGACAACGCCGATGCCGAAGCCGTGGTGTTCCACGCCTGCTTCACCGACCTCGTCGAGCAGGTGCGCGACGGCCTGCCGAAGGTGAAGCGCTGGTACGTCGTGGCCGACGAGACGGGCACCGGCCCCGCCTGGGCCACGAGTTACGAACAGGTGGCCACGTCCGACGCGACGCTCGGCGACCTCGCCTGGCAGCGCAGTGGCGACGACCTGCTGCTGCTCTACACCGGCGGCACCACCGGCATGCCGAAGGGCGTCATGTGGCGCCAGGACGACCTGTTCAACGTGCTCGGGGCGGGTGGCAGCCCCATCACCGGCGTGCCACCGGCCACCGACATCGCCGACCTGGTCGGCCGCATCGACCCGGCGCAGCCCGGCCCGGTCATGCTGGTGGCCTGCCCGCTGATGCACGGCACCGGCCAGTTCACAGCGATCAACAACATGGGCAACGGCGGCGCGATCGTGTCGCTCGTGAACCGCAAGTTCTCGGTGCACGAACTGTTCCAGACGATCCAGGACCGAGGCGTCAGCAGTCTCGTCATCGTCGGCCAGGCGTTCGCCGGGCCGATGCTCGACGACCTCGACGCCGAGCCCGGTCGCTTCGACCTCTCGTCGCTGATGCTCGTCGCCTCGTCGGGCGTGATGTGGAGCCGCGAGAACAAGGACGGCCTGCTGCGGCACCTGCCGCAGGTGTTGCTGTTCGACTCGTTCGGCTCGTCCGAGGCAGTCGGTATGGGTGGATCGGTGTCGGCCGCGGGTGCTGCGCAGGAGACAGCGAAGTTCGCGCTCGGACCCACGTGCGCCGTCTTCGGCGACGACGGCCAGCGGGTCGAGCCCGGCAGTGGTGAGCAGGGGATGGTGGCCGTCGGCGGGTTCATCCCGCTCGGCTACTACAAGGACGAGGTGAAGAGCGCAGCCACCTTCCGCACCTTCGAGGGACGCCGTTGGAGCGTGCCCGGTGACTTCGCCGAGGTGAACGCCGACGGCTCGCTGAAGCTGCTCGGCCGAGGCTCGGTGTGCATCAACACCGGCGGCGAGAAGGTCTTTCCTGAAGAGGTCGAGGAGGCGCTCAAGAAGCATCCTGCGGTCCGTGACGCTGTCGCCGTCGGGTTGCCGGACCCTCGCTTCGGCGAGACGATCTGCGCTGTGGTCGAGGCCGAGCAGGGTGCGCAGCTGCCCACCTTGGCCGACCTTGCCGAGCACGTGAAGCAGCACCTCGCCGCCTACAAGGCGCCCCGGCACCTCGTGGTCGTCGACACGATCGGCCGCGCCCCCAACGGCAAGGTCGACTACAAGCGGCTGAAGGGTGAGGCGATCGATCGCGTCGGCGCCGTCGAGGGGATCGGCGGATGACGAACGGTTCGGAGGGCAGTCTGCGCGCCCGGCTCGATGCCGGCGAGAGCGTGCTCATGCCCGGCGTGTGGGACCCGCTCAGCGCGAAGCTGAGCGAGCAGGCCGGCTTCCACACTGTGTTCCTGTCCGGCTACTGCGTCAGCGGAACCCTGCTCGGCCTGCCCGACATCGGCTTTCTCACCCAGACCGAGATGGCCGAGGTGGCGCGCCGCGTGTGCCTCGCCGCACCGGGCCTCGACGTGGTGGTCGATGCTGACACCGGCTACGGCAACGCCCTCGGCACGATCCGCACGGTCGAGTTGTGGGAGCAGGCCGGTGCCGCGGGCATCTTCCTCGAGGACCAGGTGTCGCCCAAGCGCTGTGGGCACATGGCCGGCAAGCAGGTCGTCGACCGCAGTGAATGGCTCGCCAAGCTGCGCGCCGCGTGCGACCACCGCACGTCGCTGCACGTGACCGCGCGTACCGACGCCCGCGCCGCGATCGGTCTCGACGAGGCGATCGAACGGGCCCGCATGGCGCGTGACACCGGCGTCGACGCGGTGTTCGTCGAGGCACCCGAATCGATCACCGAGATGGAGCAGATCGCCGCAGCCCTGCCCGGCGTCACGCTCGTGGCGAACATGGTCGAGACGGGCCGCACGCCGCTGCTCATCCCCGCCGAGCTGGCCGACCTCGGTTTCACCCTCATCGTGTCGCCGTTGTCGCTGCTGTTCAGCGCCGTGCAGGCGATGCAGATGTCGCTCGCCCAGCTCCGCGACGAGGGCTCGCTGCGCGACCATCTCGACCGGCTCGTCGACTTCGACACCTTCGGTCAGGTGGTCGGCCTCGACGCCCACCGCACCACCGAAGCCCGCTTCTCGTGACCGCATCACCCATGCACAAATGGGCGGGTGCAGGACGGTCCGGTCGATAGCATCGCCGTCGAGACGCATCACGAGTGACCGGGTCAGCAGCACCGACCGGGTCCGGCAACCGGGGAGGAAGCCCCACGGTGCCTTCCCATCTCGGTGGGGATGTGGCTCCGGTCCGCTCGTCGGTCCCGGAGCAACGAAGCTTCCCTCGTGTGCTGATCGACCACGATCGAGTGACGAGAGGACGAATCACAGATGGCGGCAGTGCTTCCGGTGACCGGCGCGTGGCGCATGGGCGACGACCCCGGGCAGCGCCATTTCTTCACGTTCCCGCAGGGCCGTCCGTTCGCGCTCGACACCGAGGTCGCGCTGTCGGACGTCACCATTGCGTACGAGACGTGGGGCACCCTCGACGAACGTGGTTCGAACGCGATCCTGATCTGTCACGCCTGGACCGGCGACAGCCATGCGGCGGGGACGGCGGGTCGCGGACACCCGGCGCCAGGATGGTGGGACGACCTCATCGGCCCCGGCCGCGCCATCGACACCGACCGCTGGTTCGTCGTGTGCAGCAACGTGCTCGGTGGGTGCCAGGGCAGCACCGGCCCGGCCTCGCCGCACCCCGACGACGATCTGCCGTATGGCAGCCGCTTCCCTGTCGTCACGATCCGCGACATGGTGCGCGCCCAGGCCCGCCTGGCCACCCACCTCGGCATCGACGTCTGGCACACGGTCATCGGCGGATCGATGGGCGGCATGCAAGTGCTCGAGTGGGCGATCACGTTCCCGAAGCGAGTTCGGTCGATCGTGCCCATCGCCACCTGCGCGCAGGCCACTGCGCAGCAGATCGCGTGGGGTGCGATCGGCCGCCGGGCCATTCAGCTCGACCCACGTTGGCGCAGAGGCGACTACTACGACGCCGAACCCGGTGACGGCCCCAGCGAAGGCCTCGCCGTGGCGCGCATGGTCGCGCAGGTGACCTTTCGCAGCGACAACGTGTTCACCGACCGCTTCGGGCGCGACATGGCCGACGGCAATGAGCTCAGTGGCAAGCTCGACCTCTGGCAGCGCTTCGAGGTCGAGCGATACCTCGACCACCACGGTGACAAGCTGATCCGCCGCTTCGACACGAACAGCTACCTCATCATCGGCAAGGCGATGGACCTCCACGATGTCGGTCGTGGCCGAGGTGGTTTGCACAACGCCATGCGTCGCATCAGCGTGCCGACGCTGACGCTCGGCATCTGGAGCGACATGCTCTACCCCTCGTATCAGCAGCGCCAGATCGCCGACCTCGTTGCCGCGAACGGTGTGGCGTCGGAGTACGTCGAGCTCGACTCGCCGCACGGGCACGACGCGTTCCTGATCGAGTCCGAACAGGTGGGCGCACACCTCGGCCGTTTCGTCGAGGCCATCGCCGCCGACTGACGGAGGGGATCAGGCTGCGGCGAGCTGCGTCCGCAGGATCTCATTGCCCCGGCTGTTCGCCGGCAACCGCAGCGCAAGCATCTCGGGCCCGTCGACCGGGTTCGCCGTCTTCAGGAGGAACACCGCTCGCTTGCGCGGTGGTGCGTCCGATTCGGCGACGACCGTCCAGATGCCGGACCGCCTGCGGAAGAAGCGCCGCTGCTCGACCACCAGACGGTTCTCGCCGAGGACCAGCACCTTCGTCTCGCGCCACCGCGTGAGCTGCTCACCGTGCTGGGTGAGGAGTTGCGCGTTGCACAGAATGCGGCGGCCGTCCTTGGACACGTGATGCGGTTCGATGCGGAACCCCAGCCAGGCGAGGCCCACCATCACGGCCACCGCAAGCACCAACCACACCACGTCCATCTCGCCAGCTTGCCCGAAGTCGGCGGTGAACGTGGTGCTCCGTGTCTCATCGGCCACAATGGCTGGATGCGGAGTGGGCTGGCGGTTCGTGGTGGTGGCGTCCTCGGGGGCGCCCTCAGTGAGGGCCAGGCCACCACGAGGGTGCTGCTGGCTGCCGGTGGTCTGGTGGTGTTGGGCATCGTGATGGCGGCCCTCACCGTGTGGTGGTGGCGTGGCAGCCGGCGTGAGCCGACGGCGCTCGCCTCGCTCGAGGTGATGAGTGACCGCAAGTTCCTCGCCTCGACCGAGGCCGACCGTGAGCGCCTGCTGAGCGAGCACCAGGCGCGATCGCACCGCGGTACCGTCGAGACACAACCGACCGTCTCGCCTGCCGACGCCACGACCGTCGGCGGGTTGCCGCTGCCCGCCACCGGCGACTGACTCCGGTACCCTCGCGCCATGGCCGAACTCGACATCGATGCGATGCTCCAGCGCTTCCGTGAGCGCGCCGCCGCCGTCCGCCAGCGCCCACTGCCACCTGTGGCCGGTGCTGAACGGCAGGCCTTCCTCGACCAGGCCAACAACGACTTCATGGACTTCGCGATCATCGGCGACGCCGTGGGCACAGTCGAAGACGGTGTGCTCGTGCTACGGATCGACATGAAGAAGTCCTGACCAGACCCCACGTCGACAAGGTCGCGGTGGGGTCGCGTTGTCACTCGCGGGACGTGCGCCTATCATTGCGAGTCGCACAGTGCGGATGTGGCTCAGCTGGTAGAGCATCACCTTGCCAAGGTGAGGGTCGCGAGTTCGAATCTCGTCATCCGCTCCACGAATGCAACAGATCAGCGGCTCCTTCGGGGGTCGCTGATCTACTTTTCCGGCCAGTCGGTCTCCTGACCCGATCTTCTATCGGCCCGGTTTTCCGGACTCTCCGATGTGGTGGGACGGAGGTGGCAGCGATCCTTCGACGAGCGTGGGCGGCGAGCACATGAGGGTTGTTGCGCTCCTCCCCATCAACCGGCGATCTGGGCGAGGGTCAGCTGATCAGCGGGTTGGCGACGTGTAGCCCGCGGCGATCAGCGGCGGCACACAAGGTGGTGTCGGCGCTGCTGAACACCGTTGCGCCGATCTCGAGCGCTGAGGCGAGGTGAACGGCGTCGTACCCTCGCAAACCTTCGGCGTCGGCGACTTCAGCTGCAGCCGACACGAGCTGGTCGGTGACGGGCATCCGGTGAAGGACCCCAAGCAGCGCTTCCAGCTCGCCCACGGCGTCATGAACTTGAGCCAATGTGAGTCGTCGCCCGCGACCCGCTGCGGCGATCGCAGCGCGTGCTTCGACCTCGATGAGACTCACTGCTGCGACGGCATCGGCCGAGGACCAGATCAGCGCTGCTCGGTCCGAACCGTCCTCGTCGATGATCAGCTTGAGCAGGACCGACGTGTCGACGTAGGTGATCACCGGGGTCAGCGGCGCTGCTCGGCAACCAGCTCACTGACGCTGCCCTTGGCCTTGATCCGGCGCTTCGGGAGATAGCGCTGTGAACTCGACGGCGGTCGCACGATTCCCGCTGCGACGAGTTCGGCCAGCCGATCATGCGGGGCATCGAGCGAGGACAGACGTGCGACGGGCCGGCCGCGATCGGTGACGATCACCTCCTCGCCATTGCGTACGCGGTCGATATAGCCGCTCAACCCATTCTTCAACTCACGGATCCCGACCTCGGATCGAACCGTAGCCACATTCATGCCGAGATAGTAGCTACATCGGCGCCGTCGTGCAACCCTGAAACTCGCGAGCCGGGGCGGCGGATCACCCGTGTAACCCGCCCTCCAAGTGCCGGTCTGGGGCAGGACTCGCTCAGGGCCGCTGATCTTGCTTTCGTCACGGACGGCCTCGAGCCGGGCATCTACGATCAAGGGATGTCCGAAGAACGAGTCACCGTCCGAGCCCGCATCAACGCCCCAGCAGCCCGAGTGTTCGCCATCGTGTCCGACCCTGCCGGCCACGTCGCGATCGACGGGTCGGGCATGCTCGAACCGGGCATCGATGCCGTTGCGCCGACGGCCGTCGGCGACACGTTCGACATGGCGATGGACCGAACCCCACTGAACGACATTCCCGGCCTCGTCAAGTACACGGTGCGGAACACGGTCACGGTGTTCGAGCCGGGACGCCACATCGAGTGGACCATCGGTGGGGTCGACTCCGACCCGCTCGGTCACGTGTACGGGTTCGTCGTGACGCCCGTGTCCGACACGTCGTGCGACGTCGAGCACTATTGCGACTGGTCGAACATCGTCCCGTCGCTGCGCGCCGCAGGGCGCGAATGGCCGATCGTGCCAGCCAGCATGCTCGAGCAGACACTCGTCAGGCTCGAGGCCGAAGCGAACCGATGACGGCGGACGAACGAGGGGATCGTCGCATCTCGCAGGAGCATTCGCTGGTTCGTGCCGAGCTCACCGATGACCCGACGATCGACATCACGACGACCGGTCGCCGCACCGGCGAGCTACGCCGCATCGAGATCTGGATGCTCGACATCGATGGCCGGTTCTTCATCACGGGGACGCCCGGCGGACGGGACTGGCTCGCGAACATCGCTGCCGACCCCCATCTCGTCGTGCATCTCAAACGGCATGCTCACGTCGATCTGGCCGCCAGCGCGACGCCGGTCGACGACGGACCCACACGCCGCGCCGTCCTCGAGCACCGGAGTGCCGCCTGGTACCGAGATCAGCAAGCACTCGAGGTCCTCCTCGTGAGCGCGCCGATGGTCGAGGTCGTCTTCGACCGGCCGGCGTGACGCTGCGTCGACCTGCAGCGATCAGGTGTCGAGGTGGAGGCGCACGGTGACGATGTCGCCGAGCTCGAGTCCCTCGGTCTTGCGGACCGCCACCTTCAGCGGCACGAGGTAGGAGTCGCTGCGTGGGAACAGCGAGGTGGTGAACTCGGTGCTGCCGACGAGCGCCTTCACCGGGATGACGCCCCAGCCGTAGGTGACCATCGACGACACGTGCTCGATCGCGGCGCTCTGTTCCTCGGGCACCGTGACGAAGAAGAACGGTGACGGGCCGCGCCAGTGGATGATCTCGCCGCTGAACTCCAGGTCCACACCGCCGACACTACGGCGTCGGCACGCGTCGGTCTTCTACGCTCAGCGGACCGCCACGCCAACGAGGAGCGCCCGATGATGCCGATCACCACCTATGACGAGGCACGGCAGGCCGTCGCAGCCGGCACGCCGGTGCACGAGGCCGCCGCCGCGCTGGTGTCGACCCTCAGCGAGCACGAGCGGCTCTGGTGCCTCGACGGTGACGCGCCGACATGGGCGGGCCTCACCTTCCTCGGCGACGACGGCTATCACAAGGCTCCGTTCGTCGCAGCCGAGGTCGAGCGCATCGGGTTCCCCGGCATCCGCTTCTCCGACGGTCCGCGGGGTGCGGTGGTCGGCAACGCCACGGCGTTCCCCGTGTCGATGGCGCGTGGGGCCACCTGGGACCTCGACCTCGAGGAGCGCATCGGCGACGTGATCGGCCGCGAGCTCCGTGCGGTGGGCGCCAACCTGACCGGTGCGGTCTGCATCAACCTGTTGCGTCACCCGGCATGGGGGCGAGCGCAGGAGACATACGGCGAGGATCCGTTCCACGTCGGCGAGCTCGGTGCCGCCTTCACCCGCGGACTCCAGCGCCACGTCATGGCGTGCGTGAAGCACTTCGCCTGCAACTCGATGGAGAACGCTCGCTTCAGCGTCGACATCGAGGTCGACGACGTCGCGCTCCACGAGGTCTTCCTGCCGCACTTCCGTCGCGTGGTCGACGAAGGGGTGGCCTCGGTGATGTCGGCCTACAACAGCGTCAACGGCGAGTGGTGCGGGCAGAGCCGTGCGCTGCTGACCGATGTGCTGCGCGACGAGTGGGGCTTCGACGGGTTCGTCATCAGCGACTGGATCTTCGGACTGCGCGACGCAGGGACGTCGGTGCGCGCCGGGCTCGACATCGAGATGCCCTACCGAATGGTGCGCCAGCAGCACCTGCCCGCAGCGATCGAGCGTGGCGAGGTCTCGTGGGCCGATATCGACCGGTGCGTCGAGCGGGTGATCGCGACGCTCCTTCGCTTCGACGCAGTGCTCACCCGACCTGCCGCAGGCCTCGAGATCCTCGGCGCCCCCGAGCACCGTGCGCTGGCCCGCGAGGCGGCGGCGCGCGCGGTGCTGCTGCTGCGCAACGAGCCCGTCGACGGCACGCCGGTGCTGCCGTTGCCCGCCGGGGCGAGCGTGGCGGTGATCGGTCGCCTGGCCGACACGGTGAACATCGGTGACGGGGGATCGAGCGACGTGTGGGACCGTTCGTGCCGCACGGTGCTCGATGGCCTGCGCGCTGCCATCGGCGATGTGGCGCACGATGACGGGTCCGATGTCGGCCGCGCCGCCGAGGTTGCGGCGTCGGCCGAGGTCGCGATCGTCGTGGTCGGCTACACCTATCTCGACGAGGGCGAGTACATCGGCGAGACCGATCGCTCGCTCGTGGCACTGTTCCCGCAGGCCGACGAGCCCGATGTCGTCGACCGGTTCCAGGAACAGTTGTCGGTGATGCCACACACGGCCAAGCCCGACCGGCTCGCCGATCGACCGCGCATGTTCAGCCGCGGCGGCGACCGGAGCTCGCTCCGACTCTCGCCAGCGGATGTTGACCTGATCCGCGCCGTCGCCGCAGCGAACGAGCGAACCGTCGTGGTGATCCAGGCCGGCAGCGCGGTCATCATGACCGAGTGGATCGACAGTGTCCCGGCGGTGGTGCAGGCCTGGTACGGCGGATCGGAGGCAGGACCGGGTCTTGCCGACGTGCTCGTGGGTGCTGTTGCCCCATCGGCCCGATTGCCGTTCACCGTCCCCGTCGATGAGGCCGACCTGCCGCTGTTCGACCGTGATGCCGCGTCGTTCACCTACGACCGATGGCACGGCTGGTGGCGCTCGCTCCGCAACGGCATCGTGCCGGCCTTCCCGTTCGGTTTCGGCCTGTCGTACACCAGCTTCGAACTCGAGCACCTCGAGACCACGGTGGTCGGGTCCGATGTGACGGTGCGCGGTAGCGTCCGCAATACGGGGAATAGCGACGGTGCTGACGTGGTGCAGGTGTATGCCGAGCTGCCCGATACCGAAGCCCCTGCGCGCCTCGTCGGCTTCACCCGTGTCGAGGTCGACGCAGGCGGTGCGTCACCGTTCGAGGTGGTGGTGCCGCTCGGCCACCTCGCCGTTCGCGACCCGCTACGCCCGGCCTGGCGTCCAGCAACGGGAACCCACCGCATCGTGACCGGTCGGTTCGCCGGTGACCCGGCGTCGATCGTCGCCGAGGTCGACCTCTGAGACGGGTGCTCGTCAGAGGGCGTCGAGAGCGGCGAACATCGATTCCGAGGCGGCTCTCCTGGCCGCAACGGCACCGCCCGTGGCTGGCTGCAGCGATTCGTTGCGGGGCTTGATGTTGGTTTGCCGGAGGATTTGGAAGTAGTCGTACGGCAGGTCGTTGAGGTCGATCCAACCGTCCCCGTCCGTGTCGACCTTCGGTGGTGCCAACGGCGCCATCGTCTGCCTGGCTGCTGCAGCCTGCTGCAGCACGGTGGTCGCAGTGACCGACAGGTCGGCAACGGGTGTCGGCTGTGCCGTCGCGTCGTGGACGTCACGCACCACGGTGGGCGCCGTTGGTTCGGACCGGACGGTCTCGGTGGCCGTCGCCGATGCCGCAGGACGGACGGCCTGGCGGAAGGCGCGGGCCTGATCGAACGCACGGTTCGGGAGTCCCGTGCCGCTGCTGTCACCGATCCCTTCGACTCTCATAGTTCTCTATCGTGCGCGTCGAAAGTGCCATCTGCCAGGAGGTTCTGTCACAGTTGCGTCAAGAAGGTGCGACGCATCTGCACGGCGCCGCCATGCAACACTGAAGCAATGGTCGGTTTCGAACGTCATCGTCCCGGTGTGGTCATCGCCGTCGTCGTGGGGCTCCTCGGTGTGGGGATCGCCTTGGTGACGGTGCTGATCGCCACCCGCGACGACCCCGCTGCATCGACGGCCTCGTCGGTCGATCCACATGCCGGTCACGACATGGGGCCGGGTCACGGCGGCACGCCGATGCCCGGCTGCGAGGGCGACGCCGCCGCCGCCATGATGATGCTCTCGCCGTCGTCGGCTGATGCGCTGCTGGGTGGTCCGTGCCCCTGGCCCTACGACGCAGGTATCTCGGTCTCCGGCGGACAGGAGGACTCTTCGATCGACGCACCGTTCGAACCGCACGCCTACCAGGACCTGTTCGATCTGGCGGCGGCCGCGCAGCTCGGCGTTTGCAACGTCGGGCGCCTTCCCGCGCCCGTGACCGACGGCTTCGTGTTCGGTTTCATCATCGACGTCCGGTCGGGCAGCTGCGGCGACGGGCCGGCGACGGTCAGCATCGAGGCCCGCGAGCAGGCCACGCGCGCCTGGCGTGATCAGAACGCGCACCGAGCAGCCGACTCGGGCGCTGGCCGAGCCATGGTGCTGGGCCGCTGGGTCATCGTTCTGACCGGCGACGAGCAGGTCGTGTCTGGTGTCTCGGACCGTCTCGTGGCTTCGGGCGCCGTCGCGGTGCCATGACGCACGGTCCGAGTCGTCCTGTGCAGGCGCAGGGTCAGCGGGCGTGCCAGATCGGCGGGCGGCGCTCGGCGCTCGCGGCCATCCCCTCGACCGCGTCGACCGAGTCGATGGCCCGCCGGTACGAGTCGTAGGTCGTGAGCTCGGCCATCGCTGCGATCGGGTCGAGATGTGCCGTGCGCCGGCCGATGTCGAGGATCGCCGCAACGCTGAGCGGCGCCGAGGCGATGATGGCCCGAGCGAGCTCGTGCGCGACGTCGAGCAACTCGGCAACCGGAATGACACGGTTGACGAGACCCCACTGCGCCGCTTCGTCGGCACCCATCCGGCGGCCGGTCAGCAGTAATTCGCGGGCGATGTGGGCGGGAAGCAGCCGTGGCAGGCGCACGCTGCCGGCATCGGGCAGGATGCCGAGCGATGCCTCGGGCAGGAAGAACCGGGCGTGATCGGCAGCGACGACGAGGTCGGCCGCCATCGCGATCTCGAACCCGCCGCCGACCGCCATGCCATTCACGGCGGCGATGACGGGCTTCGTCCGGTTCGGGAGATCGGGGAAGCCGCCGAACCCGCCGGCACCCCAGTCGGCGTCGAAGGACTCGCCATCGCCCGCAGCGTTCAGATCCCAGCCGGCCGAGAAGAAGCGCTCGCCGGCACCGGTGACGATGATGACGCGCACCGACGGATCGGCTTCGAAGTCGACGAACGCCTGGCCCATTGCCACGCTGGTGGCAGCATCGATCGCGTTGGCCTTCGGGCGATCGATGGTGACCACGGCGACGCTGTCGGCGACGGTGATCCGCACGCCGGTCATGCCGGGATCTCCTCGACCCAGAGGGCGTCGACGATGGTGGCACCGTGGCGGCCCACGAGCACTGGGTTGAGCTCGACCTCGACGGCCGCCGTCCCCACCACCGTGTCGACGATGGTGACCACGAGGTCGGCCAGCGCACCGATGTCAGCCGGCGGACGACCACGGAAGCCGGTGAGCAGCGGTGCGCTTCGCAGTCGGGCGAGGGCCGCGATGACATCGTTCGCGGTGACGGGTGCGAGCAGGTGGGTGACGTCGTGCCACACCTCGGTGTTCACGCCGCCGAAGCCCAAGGTGACCAGCCACCCGACCGGCGGGTCGCGGCGCACGGCGACGAGCACCTCGGCAACGACGTCGGTGACGGTCGACTCGACGAGGAAGCGGACCATGTCGTCCGACATGGAGGCGATCGCAGCGAGCAGCGCCGGCTCGTCGGGGATGCCGACCTTCACGGCACCGACCTCACTCTTGTGCGCGATGCCCAATCCCTTCACGGTGATCGGGTATCCGACCTCGGCGGCTGCGGCGGCGACGCCATCGCGCAGGACCATGCGACCGTCGGGCACGGGCAGACCGAGGTAGCGCAGTCGCGCCTTTGCCGCGCCTTCGTCGACCACGCGGGTGTTCGGCGGCGCAGTGACGGGGGCGTGCATCGGCCCTGGCGGTGTGCCGGCGAACC
>JBBDMO010000133.1:0-12297 GCA_040878255.1 Ilumatobacteraceae bacterium | reverse complement strand
ACAGTGCAACAGAGAGCAGACCGCCGATGGGCCGGGCAACCGGTCACAGGTGAGGGTGAAACGGTGCGGTAAGAGCGCACCAGCGTGTGGAGTGATCCACACGGCTCGGTCAACCCCACCCGGAGCAAGATCGAGCAGAGGGATGGGTTGCTCGCCCGTGCCACCCCGGTGGCACACCCTCGGGTAGATCGCACAGATGGATGGTCACCGGCGCTTCGGCGTCACAGGATCCCGCTTACAGATCGGCTCACCGTCGCCATACCCTCTGTTCAGGGACCGGTTCCCGCAGGACGACGATTCACAGGAGGACCCATGGCAGGTGTCGTCGTCGATGACACGGCTGTCACCCCCGCCTACGTCCACGGACTCGCAGCCGAGCGCGAGCTGCCGATCATCAAGCGCATCGCGACCGGCTCGCTGAAGAACAAGCTGCTGTTCATCCTCCCCGCCGCCCTCGTCCTCAGCGAACTCGTCCCCGTGCTCGTCGAGATCATCCTGATGGTCGGTGGCACGTACCTGGCCTACGAGGGTGCCCACAAGATCCGGCACCGTCTGACGCACCACGACGACGACCATGCCGAGGTGCTGCCCGCCGTGGCGATCGACGAGGACCATGAGAAGACGATGATCGCCGGAGCGATCCGCACCGACTTCATCCTCTCGGCAGAGATCATGATCATCGCACTCAAGGACGTCCTCGACGAAGGGTTGGTGTCTCGCGCGGCAATCCTGGTGATCGTTGCCGTCGCCATCACCGCAGTGGTGTACGGCGTCGTTGCGCTCATCGTCAAGATGGACGACGTCGGGCTCCGTCTTGCCCGATCGGACCGGCCTGCCAGTGTGTCCGTGGGGCGGGCGCTGGTGTCGGGGATGCCGAAGCTGCTCGCTGTCCTCTCGGTCGTCGGTACGGCTGCGATGACGTGGGTCGGGGGCCACATCCTCGTCGTCGGGGCCGACGAGCTCGGTTGGAGCACTCCGTACGACGCAATCCATCGGCTTGAGGGCGCTGTCGACGGCGTGCCCTACGTCGGAGGCGTGCTCGCATGGGTCGCCAACACGGCTGCGTCTGCCCTCGTCGGTCTCGCCGTCGGCTTCGCCGTGGTCGCCGTCGTGGCGAGGCTGTCTCGACGCCAGCACACGGCCTGAGCCTCACGCTCCCGAGGACTCGGTCATGTGGTCAGCTGACCAGTGCGGAGGAACCGGCTGCGCCGAACCGGGTCCGAGAGCCGGAACATCCGGTACGCCCACCACAGCAGGGCTGCGCCGGCGGCCTCGAGGACCAGGTTCCACCACCCTCGATCGGCGATCGGCAGCGGCGAGTCACCGAAACCTCCGGTGAAGGGCCACCAGAAGACCTGGTTATTGGCGAACGCTCCATCGAACACCAGGTGCAGCAACACGCCGATGGGGATCGCGATGAGCTTCTTCCTGATCGGTCGGCGGCCCGCCGTGATCAGCATCACGACCACGAGCATCGCGACCGCCCCCGTCAAGCTGTGCAGCACCCACGACCCACCGGTGAGCCCGTCCACCACATCGGGGAGCAGTACGCCGAGGATGAGGAAGCGGTGGTCGAACCGTGGATCGGTGAAGACGAAGTGCACGGTCAGCACGGCCGTCGCGATGAACCAGAGCAGCATGCGACGGTCAGACGACGAGGAAGCGCCCGCAGTGCGGACACTCGGGCAGGTCGTCACCCGTGGAGGCCACCACCCGCTCGAACTCGACCTGTGACAGGTCGACGTGGCAGGCGGTGCACGTGTGCCGCTCGAGTCCTGCGAACCCGACGCCGCCATGGCGGGCCTTCATGGTGTCGTAGGTCGAACGCTCGCCGTCGGCGAGGGCCGCCACTGCATCGATCCGACGTGTCTGGGCCGACTCGACCTGCGCCGCGAGGCCGCCGAGCGCCTCGTCGAGCGCAGCCTTGGCCTGGTCGACGGCTGCCACGAGCGGCGGTTCGATGTCGTCGAGCGCCTCGATCGCGGTATCTGCCTCGGCCTGCTGCTCCATCGCCGTGAGCTCGACGTCGTCGAGCGCGCCGTGGCGCGCCTTCAGGGTGTCGATCTCGTGCATCAGTGCCTCGGCCTCACGGGGAGCGATGACGGTCTTCAGCTGCGCCTCGAGGCGCCGCTGCTTGACATCGAGGTCCTTGCCTGATGCCTCGGCATCCTCGATCACCCGGACTGCGTCTGCGATCAGCGTCTGCATGCGGTCACGTTCGGCACGCCACCGGGCGTGAGCACCGGTGGCGTCAGCAAGGACGGTTCGCTCTGGCAGCCGCTTGCGGCGCTGCTCGATCTGGTCGAGCTCGGAGTCGATGAGTTGCAGTGCAAGGAGGGCGGGGCCGTTCACGGTGAAGGTTCGCTCGACTTCTTCACGACCACATTGGCCGGGAGCTTGGCACACGACAGCACGGGCGTCCTGACGTCGACGGACGGCATCGGCGCACGGGGGTCGAGCACATCGGGTGGGATGGTGGTGGCTCCGGGTACGAGTTGGACGACCACCGGCGCAACCGTAGTCGGTGCGGGCGTGGTCTCCTCCGGTGGCGGTGTGGTGGGCGGCGGTGGCGCGAACGGAGCGACGACGGGCGTGGTGGTCGCCGGGGCATTCGGGTCGGGAAGGACTCCGCTGACCACCTTGTACGCGCACTCCTCGCCCGGCAGGTACAAGCGCATCGCCTTGCGGGCCAGCGGGGGCGGTGCTGCCCAGTCGTCGGGGGCGAAGCCTGCGAGTGCCGGCTCCATGTATGCCCGCCAGATGCGAGCGGGGTAGGTGCCACCCTGCACGGCTTCGACGCCGTCGAGGTCGAAGAACTCGGGGGTGTTGACGCGTGTCATCGGCGTGTAGCCGTCCGGGTCGCCCACCCAGACCGCCGTCGAGAGGTTGGGCGTGAACCCGACGAACCACGAGTTCGTGTTGTCCTGCTGCGTGCCCGTCTTGCCGGCAGCCGGGTACGGGAAGGTGGACAGCGCCCTGCGCGCCGTGCCCCTGCTGAGCACGCCCTTCAGCACGTCGGTGGCCGTGAGGGCGACGCCCTCGTCGAACACCTGCGTCCCGACGCTGTCGTGCGTGTACAGCCGCGTGCCATCCGAGCGTTCGATGGACTCGACGTAGTACGGGTCATGGTGCAGGCCGTTGTTCGCAAGGGTCTGCGCACCCGACGCCATGTCGAGTGCGCTCATCTCGTTCGCACCCGTCGCGAAGCTGGCGAACGGGTCGATCGGGAGCCGCTCCTCCTTCGGCTGGCCGCGGTAGAGGTAGGGGTTCCCTGCCATGCGGTACACGGTGTCGACCATGCGATTCAGCCCGACGATCTGAGACAGACGCGCATACGCGCAGTTCAGGGACGACCACGTCGCCTGATCGAGCGGCCCCAGCTGACCGGAGACACCACCCGTGATCGCGAACGGGTTCTTCGGGTCACCCGGGTTCGGCAGGATGCACCCCTTGCGCCCGTCGATGAGGTCGTTGGGTTGCGCACCCGCCTGCAGCGCTGCCGACAGGATGAACATCTTGATGCTCGACCCGGTCTGGCGGGGCACGAGCGCCATGTTGATCTCGTTCTGTCGCGGCACGTAGCCGCGCCCTCCGACCATGGCTCTGATCGCGCCGGTGCGCGAGTCGAGCGACACGACCGCAGCGTCGATGCCCGCCGCCGTGTTGGGCAGGGTCGTGCGCGACTGCTCGGCGAGCACCTGCAGGCCGGGATCGAGGGTCGTGTAGATCTTCAGCCCGCCGCGGTACAGCTGGTTCGCACGCTGCTGCTCGTCGCCGCCCAGGATGTTCGACCTTCGTAAGAGGTACTCGCGGAGCGCCTCGGTGTAGTAGGTCGGCTTCGTGTCGAACTGCGGGATCGCCTTCGGCACCTCGGGGATCGGCCATGTGGCGGCGAGCGTGTCTGCTTCGACCTCGGTGACCATGCCCACATCGAGCAGTCGCGCGGCCACTTGCTCGAAACGGGCCCGAGCGCGCTCGGGCCGGCGGAACGGGTCGTAGCCGGACGGCGAGCGGATGAGCCCTGCGAGGAAGGCTCCCTCGATCATGTCGAGCTGTTCGACGCTCTTACCGAAGTAGACCTCGGCGGCGGCTTGGAGCCCGTAGGCGTTGTTGCCGAAGAAAATGGTGTTCAGATACCGCTCGAGGATCTGCTCCTTCGTCATCTCCTTGTCGAGCATGAGCGCATAGTGCACTTGCAACAACTTGTACCGACCGTCGCGTTCGAGTCCTGCCAGGAACTCGTTCTTCACCACCTGCTGTGTGATCGTCGAGGCCCCCTGCCGCGGAGCGTCGCTCGCGAAGTTCGACAGCGTGGCGCGCACCAGGCCGCGCACGTTCACACCCTTGTGCAGGAAGTACTCCGAGTCCTCGACGGCGAGGATCGCCTCGACCACCGGCACCGGCACCTTCGACAGGCTGATCGGCTGGCTGTTCTCGCGCTCGAAGACAGCGAGAACGTTGCCCTTGGCGTCGTAGACATACGTGCGCTGCGAGAGGGGCGTGAACGCGGGCAGCGCAATCGGCAGCTCCTCGTGGGCGTTCGCAGTTCGCCAGAGTCGGGGAAGGGCGCCAACACTGACCGCCGTCAGCAACAACGCACCCGCAGCGACGATCGCCACCAATCTGAAGAGCCATGCCACCGGACGCATCGTGACGAGCACGCTAGTAGGGGTTTCGCGCCGGTTGCCGTCACTAGGGTGCGCACATGAGCATGCCCATTCGTCCGTTCCGCTTCGGTGTCCAAGCCACGAAAGCGCCCGACCGGGCGTCGTGGGTCGACCTGGCGAAGCGATGCGAGGACCGGGGCTATGCGGTGCTCACCATGCCGGACCACTTCGAGGACCAACTGGCCCCCGTGCCGGCACTGATGACCGCCGCTGACGTGACGACCACGCTGCGGGTGGGCGCACTGGTGTGGGACAACGACTACAAGCATCCGCTCGTGCTGGCCAAGGAACTGGCCACGATGGACGTGCTGTCCGAGGGTCGCCTCGAGATCGGTATCGGGGCCGGCTGGATGATGACCGATTACGAGCAGGCCGGGATGCCCTACGACCGGCCGGGTGTGCGGATCGACCGGTTCGTCGAGGGGCTTGCAGTCATCAAGGGTCTCATGAGTCCCGATGTCTTCTCGTTCACGGGCGACCACTACTCGATCACCGAGCACAACGGCACGCCCAAGTCAGTGCAGCGCCCGCACCCGCCCATCCTCATCGGTGGTGGCGGCAAGCGCGTGCTCACCATCGCTGCGCGCGAAGCCGACATCATCGGTGTGAACGCGTCGATGCATGCGGGTGTGGTGGGGCCCGAGGCGATCGCCACCATGACGGCCGAGTCGGTCGACGAGAAGGTCGCGATCATCCGCGAGGCGGCCGGGGCGCGCCTGAACGCGATCGAGATGAACGTGCGCGTGTTCATGGTGAACGTCACCGACGACCGAACAGCAGCGATGTCGTTTCTGTCGACCGCGCTCGGCGTCGACGAGCAGATGATCGAGACCACGCCGTTCGCGCTCATCGGGTCGCCAGCGAAGATCGTCGAGGACCTCTTGGCGCGCCGCGAGCGGTGGGGCTTCTCGTACGTCATCGTCGGTGCCGACGACATCGACTCGTTCGCACCCGTCGTGGCCGAGCTGGCCGGTCGCTGACGCCTACGAGGTGCTCAGCACGATCAGGAACTGACCGCCACCGGATTCGACCGTGACGCCGAGACGCGTGCGCGGGCTGAGGCGCTCGACCCGGTCGGCGAGCCATGCCACCACATCGTCGGCGTCAGCGCGAGTCAGGCAGCGGCAGACGATCGCCCGACCGCGCTTGCGCTCGAGCGTTTCGACGGTGGCGAACAGCGGTGCCGGGTCGATGACGAACAGCTGCGCCGGCCAGGGCACCACCGGCGCAACGGCACCCTTGTTGGTGTTGCACCCACGGTGCGCCAGACGCTCGTGCACGACACCCGTGGCCTTGGTGCGCTGCTTGGTCGTGACACTGTCGACGCTGGGTCCACGGGGGTCGTTCACCGACATGTCGGGGTCGACCACTTCGTCGCAGAGCCAGCATCGCCACTGATCGCGATCGCCGATCTCCTCGACACGGCTCATGGTCGGGTTCCGGCAGAGGCACGCGAAGACATGCAGCACCGTACGTCGGCGACGAGTGGTGGGCGCAGAGGGACTCGAACCCCCGACATCTGCCATGTAAAGGCAGCGCTCTGACCAACTGAGCTATGCGCCCGAGGACCGGAAGGCCATGTTAGAGGGCGCGACGCGCCTGCAGCAGGGCGTCGAGCAGTTGCGGGGTCGCCGCGGCCACCGGGGTGCGCCGGGCGGCGTGGTCGACCACGATGAGGTCGCGGTTCCACAGGTCGACCACGGGCACGCCGGCCTCGGTGCACACGAGCACGGCGCCGGCGTAATCCCACACGCCGTGGGCGTCGACCACGCAGTCGACGTACGCATCAAAGGTGCCGGTCGCCACCATGCAGAGGTCGAGCGCTGCAGCGCCAAGCACCCTCGCCTGCGCGTAGCCGAGCGATGCCGGCGGCAAGCCGTTGAGGCCCACGATCGCCTCACTCACCTCGGTGCAGCCGGAGCCGGTGAGGCGCTCGCCGTCGCGCCAGGCTCCCCCGCCGCGCTCGGCCGAGAACCGCTCACCGCTGGCGAGGTTGACGACGAGCGACGTCAGCGGCCCGTCGGCGTCGACCAGGCAGAGCGAGCAGGCGTACCAGGGCACGCCTCGGCTGGCGTTGGTGGAACCGTCGACGGGATCGATGATGACCACGAGCCCCGAGTCGCCGGGGTCGTGACCGCTCTCCTCGGACAGCACGCCGACACCGGCTCGCGACAGCACGGCCAGGGCAGCATCGTCGGCGCGCACGTCGAATGCGTACTGGCCGACCCGCCGACCGGACGGGCCCCGATCGGTGATCCCCACGAGCGCATCGGCCACAGCGTCAGCGACCTCCGTGAGCAGGCCGAGTCGATCGTTCACCATGGGGTCGCACGGTAGTGTCGTTCATCGGGGACGCCCCTCGTCCCGAACGGAAAGGCAGCAGCGTGGCCGTCATCGACGTCGCGGGTTTCGTCGCAGACCTCAAGAACCATGCGATCGACCACGGCTTCCACGTGCACGACGAACGGCACTTCGTCGAGACCTATTCGCTGCGCCAACTGTGGGAGGTCGACCTGCACCCCGAAGAGGCGTGCAACGGCCCGATCGACCTGCACCTCTCGCTCGAGGTCGACCCGCGGGCGCTGCTCGGCTTCGAGGACGAAGTCGTCAAGATGGACGACCCCGACGACGATCCGCCGATGGGGTTCACCTTCCCACTGCTGTTCACCTGGACTCTGCCGCCGCTGTCACACGCCCCCGACCTGCTGGTACTCGCCACCGAGATCGCCGGTGTGGGTGGGCTCGAGCTGCCGGTCGAGGTCTCGGCGATCGACTCCTTCGCCAGCGTCACCGATGCGCCCGAGCGCAGCCTGTCGCTCGTCGCTCGCATCCCGGTCGAGTTGGCCGACGTGTACACCGCCAACGAAGAGGCATTCTGTGACACGCTCATTCGCTGTCGCGACGTCAGCCTGTTCCTGCTCGACAACTCGGCGCGCTGGCTCGACACCTGAGCCGTATCGTTCTCCGACCGTTCCCCCACCGTCACGACCTACCGAAAGGCCCCTGCCATGCGAGTCAGCGAACTCATCGACATGCTCCGCGATCAGCCCGCCGATGCCGAGGTGGAGCTCGCCGTCATCGCACCCGTCGACGACGACAGCGAAGACATCACAGTCGACCGCTACAGCGTCGAGGGCATGCTCCCGTGGACCGACGATGACAGCGACGAGGTCGTCATCTGGCTGGTCGGCGGCGAGGACGAGGACGTCGAGGCCTTCCTCGATGCGATCGAGAGTGACGACGACGACGAGGATGCCGACCACGAGCACTGACGGACTCCGCTCCAGTCAGCCGTGTCACACCCCCGGCGCATGATGGCCACGTGGACGACCTCACTGGCGCACTGGCAGCCATCACCGATCAGCTGATCGCTGCAGGGCCGCACGGTCTCGACCACGTGTCGCTGCACGAGCTGATCGTGACGCTGCAGGCCGAGCGCGACCGTCTCGGCGTCGCGGTGGCTGACCTGCTCGTGCAGTGGGACACACGTCGCATGTGGCGCACCGATGGCTCGCGCAGCGCCACTCACCGGCTGTCACGCGACACCCACACATCGGTACGCACGGGCCATGCCGAGCTCGCGCGTGCGCATGCCATCGCCAGGGTTCCCGGGGTACGCGATGCCGTCGTGGCCCGCACGATGTCACTCGACCATGTCGAGCTGTTCGCACGTGCACATCAGCCGCACCGCAGCGCGCACTACGAACGTGACGAGGCCGACCTCATCGCGAAGTGCACCCAACTCCGCTACCGCGACGCGTACAACCTGATCCAGTACTGGTGCAGCGCGGTCGACGACGAGGTCGGCCACGGTCCTGCCCTGCCGAAGCCGTCACGGCTGCATGTCTCGACCACCATCGACGGCACGGTGGTACTCGACGGCCTCCTCGACGCAATCGACGGATCGGTCGTCGCTGACGAACTCCGTCGCCTCGAACGCGAGCTCTACCTCGAAGACCAACGAACCGGTGTCACCCGGCTGCGGTCCGAGCGCATGGCCGCCGCACTCGTCGTCATGGCACGCCGCTCGGCCAGCACCCCCGAGGACGCACGCCGGCCTGCCCCGCTGTTCACGGTGCTCATCGGTGAGCACACCTTCGATCACCTGTGCGAACTCGCGAACGGCACGATCCTGCGAGCTGAGGAACTGCTCCCCCACCTCGACGCGGCGCTCGTCGAATCGATCCTGTTCGACGGGCCGTCCACCGTGATCGCCGTGTCGTCTCGACGAGCGTTCGTCGGTGCTGCTCGCCGTGCCATCCAGGTGCGCGACCGCCGGTGCCAGCACCGCTCGGGCTGCGACGTGCCGGCCAACCAGTGCGATGTGGACCACATCGTGCCGTTCTCGCACGGCGGGGTCACGAGCCAGTTCAACGCCCGCATGGAGTGCCGACCGCACAACCGCCACGCCGACCTTCACGACCACGGCCAGGTACCACTGTCCGAACGAACGGTCGACCGCCTCGACGAGCTCCGCGCCCGGCTGCGCTGGCGATGCCGCCACCTCACCGACGCCGACGACGAGCCGGCGGCCGCAACCGTCGGCTGACCCCGGCCGTCTGCCAGCATGCCGAGATGGAACTCCGACCGACCGACGCAGGGTTCGACCCCACACGCCTCGACCGCATCAGCACGCATCTCGACCGCCACTACGTGACCCCGGGCAAGATCGCCGGCTACCAGGTGGCCGTCGGCCGTCGCGGCGTCCTCGCCTACCACCATGCCTCGGGCCAGCGCGACCTCGAGCGGGGCACTGCGATCGGCGACGACACGATCTTCCGCATTTATTCGATGACCAAGCCGCTCACCTCGATCGCGCTCATGCAGCTGTTCGAGCAGGGGATGTTCCAGCTCGACGACCCGGTTGCCCGCGTGGTGCCATCGTGGCGCGAGCACCGCGTGTGGCTGGCCGGTGCGGGCGACGACATGGTCACCGAAGCTGCCCACCGGCCGATCTCGTTCCGTGACCTGCTCACCCATACGAGCGGCCTCACCTACGGCGGTGTGCTGCCCGGCATGGGCGACCAGCACCCGATCGACGCCGTCTATCGGTCGTTGAAGATCCGCTCGGCCGGCGTGCCCACCACGATGCCCGAGTTCATGGACAAGCTCTCGCAGGTGCCACTGCGGTTCCAACCAGGTTCTGCGTACATGTACTCGCTGGCTACCGACGCATGCGGAGCGCTGGTCGAGATCATGTCGGGCGTCGCGTTCGACGAGTACCTCCGCACCAACATCACCGGCCCACTCGGCATGGTGGACACCGCGTTCCAGGTGGCTGCCGACCAACAGCATCGCTTCGCCGCCAACTACAGCCGCAACCCCGACAAGACCACCACGCTGCTCGACGATCCGGCCACCAGTGCGTTCACCCGGCCACCCGCGTTCGTGTCGGGTGGCGGTGGTCTCACAGGCACGGTCGCCGACTACATCCGCTTCTGCGAGATGCTCCGGCGCGGTGGCGAGCTCGACGGTCAGCGGATCATCGGGCCCCGCACGCTCGAGCTCATGCGGATGAACCACCTGCCCGGTGGCAAGGATCTCGCCGCACTCGACGTCGAGCTCGTCACCGAGTACGGCAACGCCGGCGTCGGGTTCGGTCTGGGGTTCGCCTCGACGATCGATCAAGTCGCGACGGGCGCGCTGACGCGTGGTGACTTCTACTGGGGAGGCGCGGCGTCCACCGTCTTCTGGGTCGATGCGATCGAGGACATGTGGGTCCTGTTCACGACCCAGCTGATGCCGTCCACGTCGTTCGACTTCCGCGGGCAACTCCGCAGCCTGGTGTACAGCGCGCTCGTCGACTGAGCCGAGATTCGTCGTCCGACCCGGCGAGATTTCCGCTCAAGTTCGGGGCGGGCGCGCCGATGACTTGATCGTCGATCGGTGCTCTCCGACGACGGATGGACGGATTCCGCTCGGCGGCGGAACCCTGTTCCTCGAAGGCCCACCCCTCAGCGGGGTGGGCCTTCTTCGTTCCGGTGTGAGCCGCCCGAATGCCGCCCGTTGGAGAGGTATGACATCCGCCGTTTCGGGTACACACGGCAATGTTGCGCTTTGCGCCACCGCCACACGCGATCCTCGGTTTCGGAGACACCACCAGCTCGGCCGAGGCGCGACATGCTCTTCGGGGGTTGCTCGGCACCGAAGCGACCGATGCGGCTGTCGAACGTGCCGAGCTGGCGATCAGTGAGGTCGTGCAGAACGCGATCGATCTCGATGCACCCTTCGCCGTTTCGATGTGGCACGCAGGTGCCCAACGCTGTGTCCGTGTCGAAGTCGAGGACAGCGCCCCGGGCGAGGCTGCGATCAAGGCGTCGGACAGCTGGGGCAGCGGTGGTTTCGGTCTGCGGATCGTCGAAGCGATCTCGGATCGGTGGGGCATCAACCACCACCCCGGGTCAAAGAGCGTCTGGTTCGAGATCGACTACTGAACAGCTTCCGCGAAGAACGCCACCATCATCTCGGTGGCGTCGATGCTCGTCGTCGTCGGGCCGACGAACTCGCCGATCGCCTGGTCGAATGCGCTGCCGGGCCACGAGTGGCCTCCGCTCTCCACCGTGTACAGCTGCACCGGGGCGGCGCAACCAACGGTGGCGAGCAGCGTGACATCGGCGGCGACCCTGGTTGCGGTCAACGGTGCGGCACATCCGTTCAGCTCGGCCCAGGCCGCCACACGGTCAGCAACACTCGTCGCGTCGGGTCCGCTGGCGACGACGTCGCCGAGGGCGCCATCGCCGTCGGGTGCCGCCAGGGCTGCCACCTTCGCGCCAAAGCCACCGCCATAGGCCAGATAGGGGTCGTCGGTGCCATGGAAGGTGATGATCGGCACCGGACGCGACGGCTCACACCCCTCGGGCACGCGCAGGCCCGCAACGGGTGCGGCTGCGGTGATGCGGTCCGCAAAGCGGCAGAGCAACGTCGACGTCATCATCGAACCGTTCGACATGCCGGTCAGGAACACCTGCGACGTATCGATGCACAGCGAGGTCTCGACCTCGTCGAGCAGTTCACCGAACCACGTCGCATCGGCCGACTCCATCCCGACGTCCCACATCGACACGGCGCGAGTGATGTCCGGCATCACGAGGACGTACCCGGCTGCATCGGTCGCCGCCGGCAACGCCGACTCGAGCGCCAGCAGGGCTGGCGACTGCGTCCAGCCGTGGAGCGCGATCACGACGGGCAGCGCACGCATTCCGTCGTACGAGGGCGGCAGGCGACGAACGAACGTCCCGTCGAGGCCAACAGCGGTGAACGACTCGAGTGTCTCACCCGGGAGTGCTGGTGGTGCTCCATCACACCCGGTGGAGCCGATCGGAGCCAGTGCGGTCGCAGGGGTCGACGACGACGGCACGGCGGTCGTCACGACAGCGACGGTCGTGCTGGTGATCGCCGGTGCTGCAGCCGTGCCGTTGCCCGTGCATGCCGACAGCATGAGCGCGACCAGCGAGAACCACCGGAGACGACGAATGGCTCGAGTCTGACGCAACATCGTGGGGCGGGTGGGTATCGAACCCACGACCCAGGGATTATGAGTCCCCTGCTCTGACCACTGAGCTACCGCCCCTCGGGGGGCGACGCTACCGGGGAACGAGAACGGCCCCCCGGGGGAGGCGGGCCGTTAACG
>JBBDMO010000132.1:0-12333 GCA_040878255.1 Ilumatobacteraceae bacterium | reverse complement strand
GGAAGGGGGGTTTAAGCCCCCCGCGTCTGCCAGTTCCGCCACCCGGGCCCGACGCGAACGCTACTGGTGTACGGTCCGCGAGCATGAGCCAAGAGATCATCGACCGAACCACCTCCATGCTGCAGGCCTTCGACGCCCGCGTGCAGGCTGCGCCCGCTGATAGCTGGGACAACCCGGCACCGTGCGAGGGCTGGGTCGCCCGCGACATCATCGTCCACGTGGGCTCGAACATCCTGCCGCTCGGCACGACCCTCCAGGGTGCAGACCGCCGCGAGTTCGCAGCCGGCGACGACATCGTCGCTGCCTGGAACGACGCCCGCGACACCTTCACCGCCGGGCTGACCACGGGCGATCTCACGGCCAACGTGCCAGGGCCGTTCGGGCCGATGCCCGCCGGGGACCTGATCGGACGCTTCGTGGCGATGGACCTGCTGGTGCACACCTGGGACCTCGCCCGCGCCGTGGGCGGCGATGAGCGGCTCGATCCTGATGTCGTGGCAGCCGCGTACTCGGGCCTGAAGCCGATGGACGCGATGATCCGCCAACCCGGCGTGTTCGGCCCGAAGACCGAAGCACCCGAGGGCGCCGACCTGCAGACCGAGTTCCTCTGCTTCCTGGGCCGCCCGGTCTGACATCTCTCCATCAGGCCACCTTGCCGAGCTCGGCCGGCCACTCGACACCGATCGCCTCCCAGAGTTCGGTGCGCAGACGATCGGCCAGCGGCGGAGCGAGTCGGTTGACCACCACGACGCCCTCGATCATGTCGGCCACCACCGCGCCCCACGGCCGATCCTTCACCTGCACCGCCACGACAGCGCCGCTGGCGTGGCGGCGTAGCGTGCGCTGGACCCCGACGATGCGGGGCGGGCACCGATAGCTCGGCGCGACCAACTGGCGACGGCGAGCCTCACGCGCCAACAGCCGGGCCGCGTGCGAGAAGTGGACGGTGGTTCCCGACGGGGCGGACGGCTGCATGTCGCCATCATGGGCAAGGGGTGTGATGCGGTACCGCGCCCCGCCTGCTTCGTGCGGTTCGACCGGTGTCCAGGCGGTCGAATCGCACGAATGCGACCCTTCGTGCGGTTCGACCGGCTCCACGGGGACTGAAGGTCACGAAGCAGGGCGCGGTTCCGCCGGCGGCGTCACACCCCGTCGGTAAGGTCGGCGGCGTGGACACACCGGTCGAGCTCACCCCCACCCAGCAGCGACTCCTCGACCAGCTGAAGCGTGAGGGCGACCCGTTGGTGTTCGATGCCGACTTCGTCGACGATCTGGTGGCCAGGTCCACGCAGATGGTCAGCACAATGTCGGTTCGGCTCGGGGGCGAGAAGCTGTGGGTCAGCAAGGGGTGGGTCTCGAAGGTGCTCGGCTGCGAAGCCCGCCACCTCGCACCCGACGACTTCCGGTGGACGCCGGCCATCGCCCGCGGCTTCGTCGCCCACAAGGCCATCGAGCTCAGCGCTCACTGGCAGGGAGAACCGGTGCCCTCCGCGCTCGTCGACGAGGCACTTGCTCGACTGGCCACCGAGGCCAGCAACCGTGGCGACTTCGTGGCCACGCTGTCCGAGGGCGACCGTGCCGAACTGCGCGGCTTCGCGATCGACCGCGTCACGCGGTTCATGCAGGACTTCCCACCGCTCCCCCAGCGCGCCCAACCACTGTTCGAGGCCAGCACCCGATGGGCACCGGCGGGCACCATCGTCCTCAGCGGCAAGACCGACCTCATCATCGGCCGACCCGACGGCCGTACGAGCACTCGCCTCATCATCGACTTCAAGACCGGCTGGCGTAGCACCCACCACCGCGACGACCTGCGCTTCTACGCGCTGCTCGAGACGGTGGTCCGCAAGGTGCCGCCGCGCCGGCTGGTCACCTACTACCTCGACACGTGCGAGGCCGACGTCGAAGACGTCACCGAGGGTGTGCTCGAGACGGCACTCGCACGCATCGAGGGCGCGATCGAGCGGCACATCGAGCTCACCGTCGATGCTCGTCCGGCCGAGAAACGGCCGGGCGGCGTGTGTCGCTGGTGCCAGGTGCTCGAGGTGTGCACCGAAGGCCGGTCGCACCTGCGGGCCATGGACGACGACGGTGGCCAGGGCTTCGACTGACCCTGCGCGGTGGTCAGCGGGTGGTCATCAACGCGATCGGTGCACCCAGGCCGGCGGCCGACCGGAACGACGCGATCCGCCGCCCCGGCTGCACCGCCTGCTTCGGCGGCGACAGCACGTCAGGGCCGAGACGCTCGAACACCGCGTCGATGTCGTCGACGTTCACCACAAAGCCCCAGAACGATGCATGGTCACCCGTGATGCGGTCGGTCTCGACGACCTCGACGATCAGCGGCCCCAGCCGATGGAAGCCCTGTCGTACCGGCCCGGCTTCGCGGATGCGCTTCAGCGGCTCGCCGGTGACCCGTTCGACCTCACCACAGGTGCGCTCGAGCGACGACGTCATCACCACAACATGGTCGAGCCCGATCGCCCCCACCGGGTGCTGCCAGGCGTCGACCTCGACATCGTCGACGTACGTGGTTGCCAAACCGTCGATGCGCTCCGGCCGCTGCGGAGACCCGTCGAGCTCCCACGAGACGACACCGTCGCCCGGTGCACCGAACCGCAGCATGACGCCGCCGACCCACGAACATTCGTCGGCGACAGTCAGCCCGATCGCCGCCCACGGCGCCGACGGGCCACCGATGTCGAGCACGACGACCGCGGTCATGCCGGCATCCCACCGAGCTGCCACGACATGAAGGCCAGCACATCGACGCCCTCGGCCACGCGCATCGATGACGGCTTGCCGACGCCGTGACCGGCGCGCCCGGATTGCAACAGCAGGACCGGTCGATCGTCGTGGCGCTCAGCAGCGTGCTGCAACATCGCCGCCATCTTGCGGGCGTGCAGCGGGTCGACGCGTGTGTCGCCCTCGGCGGTTGTGAACAGCACAGAGGGATAGGCGGTGCCGTGTTCGACCGCGTGGTACGGCGAGTACGCATAGAGCCAGCCGAACTCCTCGGCGACGTCGGGGTCGCCGTATTCGTCGGTCCACAGTCGAGCGATCAGGAACTGGGGGAAGCGCACCATGTCGAGCAGCGGCACCGCGCACCACACCGCGCGGGCGAGGTCGGGGCGCTGTGTGAGCGCGGCGCCGACGAGGAGGCCGCCGTTCGAGCCGCCGACGAGGGCCATGCGTTCATGGCTCGCCATGCCCTGCGCCACCAGCCAGTCACCGGCCGAATGGAAGTCGTCGAACACGTTCTGTTTGGTGGCCCGCCGACCGGCGTGGTGCCACCGCTCACCGTGCTCGTAGCCGCCGCGCAGCCCTGCGATCGCCCAGACTCCGCCCTGCGCGCACCATGCCGCGAGGTTGGGCACCCACTGTGGCGACTCCGTGATGGCGAACCCGCCGTAGCCGTTCAAGATGAGCGGCACGGCGGGGCCGGGGACCACGTCGGCACGACGGATGACGAACAGCCCGATCTCGGTGCCGTCGAGCGAGGGGTACGAACACTGTTCGACGACGAGCGATACCACGGCATCGGCACTCGGCGGCTCGGGCGCCCATCGACCGATCGAACCCGATTCATACCGCCACACGCACGTGGGTGCGTCGAACGACGACACGACGACGAACGCAACGCCGGCTTCACGATCGGAGGTGAGCTGGCCGACGGCCACCACGCCGAGCCCGTCGACCACACCGATCGCCCGGCCGTCGGAGGTCCAGCGCTCGACCGTGTCGACGGCGGACCGTGAGCTGACGACCAACAACTCGTCGGCGACGGCCACGACACCGCCGACGACGACGTCGGATCGCTCGGGCACCACCGTGACCCAGTTCGCCACACCCGGCTCGTCGAGCGAGACGCCGACCACCCTGCCGTTGGGCGCTTCGACCGTGGTGTGGCCGATGAGCCCGCCACTGGCGAACCGCAACGACGTCACAGCGTCTGCACCCTCGACCACGGTGTGCCATGTCGCCGACGGGACGTGCAACAGGTGTGCATCCGATCGCGACCAGCCGACCGACATCTCGACCAGGACATGCTGGCCGTCGGCCGACACCTGCACATCGGGCCACGACTCGGGCGTGGGCAACCGGTCGAACACGACGGGGTCGTCGGCCGGATCGGCGCCGAGGAGGTGCCAGCGGATGTGCCGGCGATAGTGATCACCTGTCGGGTACCGGGTGTACCAGAAGCCGGTGCCGTCGGGGTGCCAGGCCACCGACGCGGCACGGGTGTCGGGGATGCGTAACGGCTGCAATCGGCCATCGGCGACGTCGATGAGGTGCAGGATGCTGTCCTCGGTGCCACCCTCGCTCAGGCCGACGGCTACCAGGGAGCCGTCGTCGTTCGGGTGGTACCAATCGATCGCAACCGCGCCGTCGGCCGCCATCGCGGCGGGATCGAGCAGCAGACGAGGTTCGACCGAGGAGTCGGTGGACGAGCGCAGCACAAGCGCAAACTGGTCGGCACCGGCGCCCCGTTCGAGGACGAACAGCCGGTCGTGCCGAACGGCGCACGACAGCACCGTGGGCAGGGCCACCAACGCGGAAAGGCGCTCGTGCCACCGCTCCCTGTCGGGGCGGGCATCGAGCGCCTGTCTCGTGTGCTGATTCTGCTGGGCCACCCACTGGCCAACCTCCGGCGACTCACCGACTTCGAGCCACCGATAGGGATCTGGGACGTCGATCCCGTGCAGGGTGTCAACGGTGTCCTCACGCCGAGTCGGCGTAGGACCGGGGTGGGTGATGTCAGCCACGCCCCATGTTGGGACGCTTGCCATGGTTGGCCTTGGAACGGCGCAACTTCGCCTTGCGCTTCTTGGTCTTCTTCGACATAGGGCTACGACTCTAACGGTGCAGCCCGCACCTTCCACGCCGACGTGCGGGGCCGGCCCTGATCTACGGTCGCCGTGTGCCCCATCCACGCCGCCAGACGATCGGCATCGCCCTGGGTGTGGCGCTCGCCCTGCCGTTCACCGGGTGCAGCGCCGACTGGGAGCCCTCGGCACGGGGCGGCCCCGCTGCCGCCGCTATCGATGGGCTCTCCGCTGTGCCGAGCCAGTACCGGCTCGACTGGGCGAAGCACGTGTTCCAGCTCGGCATCCGCAACGGCACGGACGAGCGCTTTCATGTGGTCGGTGTGCGTCTCGAGTGGGACGGCTTCACCACGCCGGTCGCAGAACGTGACGACACGGTCACCCCCGGCCAGACGATCGACTTCCCAGTTGCGGTGACCCCGTCGAACTGCCCCGGCAACGGGGCCGGGGGCGAGATCGGCGCCTCGATCGCCGTGCCGCCGATCGAGGGCGCCCGAGTGGTCCTGACGGTCGACGACGGGACCGAACGGGTCGGGTCGATCACCGATGACAACGGCGTCCTCGCACAGCTCTACCTCGACGACTGCGTCCGACAACGGGTCGCGCAGGCCGTCCGGATCGAGTGGGCCGACCTCCACACCGGCGAGATCGACGGGCGGCCCGTCACCGAAGGCGTGCTGCGGCTGATGCGCGGTGCGGCCGAGGATGACATCACCATCATCGATGTGGGCAACACCATCCTGTTCAACTTCGACCGCATCGATGGCGTCGTCACGTCACCGGTCGTCGTCCTGCCGGCCGGCGAGCAGTCGATCGAGGTGCCGATGCGGTTCCTCGAGAACCGGTGCGACGCCCATGCGCGCGCCGAGTCGAGTCAGTCCTTCCGCTTCTTCTCCCACGTCGACCTGGGCGATGGCGAGCCGGTGCCGTTCGAGATCATCCCGACAATTGCTCAGCAGGCCGAGATCAGGGCGACGTTCGAGGACGGTTGCGCCTCGCTCGGTGCAGGGGGCTTCATCGGCGAATCGTGAGCAGGCTCAGGCCCGCGAGGTCGTCCACGCGACGAGGTCGTCGGCCGTTCTCGTGTTGATGATCCGCTCGATCGGCACGTCGCCGCCGGCAGCGATCCGACAGCCATAGGGCAGCCACTCGAGCTGACCCGTGGCGTGCGCATCGCTGTCGATGGAGAACCAGCACCCGTGCTCGATGGCGATGGCGAGCAGCTCGGGCGGCGGGTCGAGCCGCTCGACACGGCTGTTGATCTCGACCGCGGTGCCGTAGGTGGCGCAGGCGGCGAACACGTAGTCGGGGTCGAAGCTCGACGGCGGGCGCTTGTCGATGAGCCGCCCTGTGCAGTGCCCGAGGATGTCGACATGCGGTGACGCCACGGCGCGCACCATCCGCTCGGTCATCTGTGCGCCGTCCATCTTCAGCTTCGAGTGCACGCTGGCCACCACGACGTCGAGAGCCTCGAGCAGATCGGTATCGAGGTCGAGCGTGCCGTCTTCGAGGATGTCGACCTCCATGCCGGTGAGGATGCGGAACGGGGCCATGCGGACGTTCAACTCGGCGATGTCGACGAGCTGCTGCTCGAGCCGCTGGCGGTCGAGGCCGTGTGCCACCGTGAGCCGCGGCGAGTGATCGGTGAGCACCATGTACTCGCGACCGAGCGCAACGGCCGCCCGAGCCATCGCCTCGATCGTGGCGCCGCCGTCGCTCCAGCGGCTGTGCATGTGGCAGTCGCCGCGCAGGGCGTCGAGGTACGGCTGCGCCTCGGGTGCGACCGGCACCTGCGTCTCGTCCTCGATCTTGCGCAGGTACGCGGGCATCTCGTCGGTCGCCTCGGCGGCGTAGGTCTCGGTGATCAATCGGGCCGATGCATCACCGATGCGCGGCAGTTCCTTCAGCGTGCCGGCAACGGCCCGGGCCCGCAGATCCTCGTCCGGTGTGGCCACGATCGTCTCGAGGGCGCCGGCGAAGGCCTTCTTCTTGAATCCATCGGCATGGGCCCGGTCGAGGCAGTGCATCACCCGTTCGAAGGCCGCTACAGGTGTCATGTTCCGATCCTAGGAGGGCGCCATCCGGCCCTGTCATCAGGCCGGGGCACACGGCACCGCTAGCCTGCGATCCGCCATGGAACGCTTCGGCCTCGTCGGTCTCCCCAATGCGGGCAAGAGCTCGCTGTACAACGCACTCACCGGTGGTGGTGCGCTCGCAGCGCCCTACCCCTTCGCCACGAAGGACCCGAACATCGGGGTCGCCAAGGTGCCCGACGAGCGGGTCGACCGGCTCGCGGTCATGTCGAAGGCGAAGTCGATCATCCACGCCTCGGTGCAGGTGGTCGACATCGGTGGCCTGGTCGAGGGTGCGAGCAAGGGTGAGGGCCTCGGCAACAAGTTCCTCGCCAACATCCGCGAGGTCGACGCGATCGTGCTCGTGCTGCGGGCGTTCGAGGACGACGACGTCACCGGGCCCAGCGACCCGCTCGACCACCTCCGTGTCGTCGAGATCGAGCTCGCCCTGGCCGACCTCGAGACGGTCGAGAAGCGCATGCACCAGGCGCAGCGCCAGTCGAAGCTCGACAAGACCCTGGGCGACGAGGTCGAGGCACTCGAAGCCGCATACGCCGCGCTCAGCGAGGGCCTCCCGCTCTACCGCGCCGGCCTGAAGGCCGACCAGCGCGAGATCCTGGCGCCGTACTTCCTGCTCACCAATCGCCGCGTACTCGTGGTCGTGAACGTCGGCGAGGGCGACCTCGACCGGATCCCCGAGATCGAGGCCCGCGTGTCGGCCGAGTTCACCAACGCCGGCGACAACGTCGAGGTCATCGGCATGTGCGTGCAACTCGAGGCCGAAGCGGCCTCGATCGTCGACCCGATCGAGCGGGCCGAGATGCTCGAGGGCTTCGGCCTCGGCGAGGGCGCCCTGTTCCGCATGGTGCGCTCGGCGTACCACCTGCTCGGCCTGCGCACCTACCTCACCACCGGCGAGAAGGAGACCCGGGCCTGGACGTTCTACGCCGGCTCGAGCGCCCCCGAATGTGCCGGCCGCATCCACACCGACTTCCAGCGCGGCTTCATCAAGGCCGAGGTCATCCACTGGGACGAACTGCTCGAGATCGGCTCGTGGAACAAGGCCAAAGAGCTCGGCAAGATCCGCATCGAGGGCAAGGACTACCACCCCCTCGACGGCGACGTCATGGAGTTCCGCTTCAACGTCTAGCAGGGCTTTCGCGGGGCCGCTCGAACCCGCACAACATCTGGGTGACATCGATCATCATTGCTTCGAATTCGCTGGCGCGAGAGGGGTCGGAGGGGTCGTGAGGTAAACCACCTACCGTCGGGCCAGCGGCGAAGTAGAAGCAGATTGCGCCGACCACGATGTTCCACACGATGAGCGGATCGAAGCCGGCGTCGTCCTGGTTGCCGAGCGCGTCGATGAATCTGATCCATTGGCGTTCGGTCGCGGTTCCGACGATGTCGCTGGCTTCGGCACTGCCAGCGAACGCTTCGCGAAGGAAGAGGCGAGCGGCGCCCGGTCGTGCCGCTGCGAACTGCACGAGGGTGGCCGTGATCGCTCCGAGCCGCTCGCTCAGGGGGGTATCGGCCGCGAGGTGACGATGGACGTCCTCGAGCATTGGCGTGAACATGCGGTCGAGGACCGCCTCGTAGAGCTCTCGCTTCGTCGCGTAGTGGTACAGGATCGCAGTGCCCTGGATGCCCACTCGGTCGCCGATCGCGTCGAGAGTCGTAGCGTCGAAGCCGTGTTCCGAGAACAGCACCTCGGCAGCGCCGAGCACCGATTCCCTCGTGCGCTGGGCTTTGGTGGGGCGGGGGATCTGGGGCATGTCGATGGTCGGGACGTCTTGACGTGGCATCGCTTACTGAGTGTATGCTCATTTTTGAGCTGAGATTCAAATCTCTTGGTTTCAGAAGGAGTCAGTGGTGTCGAATCCGCCTGTCCCGATCACCGATGGTCGCGAGTTGATCTCCCCTAACGGCTATGCCGAGCACGGCCCTCCGCACGAGCTGTTCAGACGCCTGCGGAACGAGTCGCCGGTACACCGTTGCGAGCCCGCAGAGTTCGAACCGTTCTGGGCGATCACCAAGTACTCCGACGTGTTCGACGTCTCCACGTCGCCCGACCGTTTCGCATCGGCTCCAGGGATCACCGTGCTTCCGGCTGCGCAACAGGACGCACTCGAGTCGAGCGCCTTCAACTCGATGCGCACGATCATCACCATGGATCCACCTGAACATTGGGCGGTGCGCCAAGTGGCGAGCCGGGTCTTCACCCCACGAGCGATCACCGAGCTCGACGAAGTGATCGAACGCAGTGCGCGCGAGACCGTCGATCGGCTCGCCGGCGCGTCCGGTGAGGGTGAGTGCGACTTCGCCACCGACGTCGCCGCTGCTCATCCGCTGCGGATCCTGTCGACCATGCTCGGCGTGCCTCGCGAGCAGGAGCCGGACATCCTCCGGCTCACCAACCAGTTGTTCGGCCTCGACGACCCCGACCTGCAGCGCGAAGGGCAGGACCGTCAGGCAGCGATCATGGAGCTCGGCATCGAGCTCTACACGATGTTCGATGCCATCATCCAAGACCGGCGAGGATGCCCACGCGACGACCTCGCATCGCTGTTGGCCAACGCTGTGGTCAATGGCGAACCGATGGGCATGATGGAGACGGTCGGCTACTACCTCATCGTCTTCAGCGCCGGGCACGACACGACGAAGAACGCACTTGTCGGCGGCATGAAGGCCTTCCTCGATCACCCCGACGAGTTGGCGAAGCTGCAGAACGATCCCGGGCTGATCGACCAAGCAGTCGATGAGATCACCCGTTGGACCTCGCCGGTCAACTACATGAAACGCACCGCCACCCGGGACACCGTGGTCGGCGGACAGCAGATCGCCGCAGGGGACAGCTTGGTGATGTTCTACGCGTCGGCCAACCGTGACGAGGACGTCTTCGACGACCCATACCGCTTCCACGTCGATCGCAAGATCGGCCGCCACCTCGCATTCGGCGTCGGCGAGCACTTCTGCCTCGGAGCCAATCTCGCCAAGCGGTCGCAACGAGCGCTCTGGCTCGAACTCAGCTCCCGGCTCGAATCCGTCGAACTCATCGGCGAACCCGAATGGATCCACTCCCCCTTCGTGGTTGGCCTCAAACACCTGCCGGTGCGATACCGCATCCGACCCGGAATCGACTGAGCTGCGGTCCTCATCGAGGGTCGCGGCGCGCGACGGGTACGCCGAAACACTCGGGTGTGCTCGAGACCCTCGGGCAGGCTGGTTTGACTCGATTGGTGGCGTGGATACATGCGCACTGGTGTGCGGTGCGCTGAGGGTGCCGGGGGTGCCACGGGTCTACGGTGAGTCACATGGAGCAGGGGGCCCCGCCGCTGACACGCATCGCGCAGCGAGTGATCGGCGCGCCCGACCGGGTCCTGCAGCTCGCCGAGGGGCGGGCATGGTTCGAGCTCGGGGCGTTCATGGCGGCGTCGCCGTTCCTGCGCATAGCCGGCCGTGGCGACCAACACCCGGTGCTCGTGCTGCCCGGGTTCACCGCTACCGACACGTCGACCGCGCCGTTGCGGGCGACCCTGCGAGCCCAGGGCTACTGGGTCCACGGCTGGCAGCTCGGCCGCAACCTCGGTCCCACCGACCGCATCGTCGACGGCCTGACGGCGCGCCTCATGCAGCTCCACGAACGCCACGGCCGCACGGTCAGCATCGTTGGCTGGAGCCTCGGCGGCATCTACGCCCGCGAGCTCGCCCGCCGCCACCCCGACGCCGTGCGCCAGGTCATCACGATGGGCTCACCGTTCCGCATGACCGAGCGCGACCGATCATCGGCGTCGGCACTCATCGACCGCATGTCGGGCAGCTTCAGCAGCGAGTGGACGAAGCTGGCCATCCACGAATCGGGTCGGGGCGAGCTCACCGTGCCGTCGACGGCGATCTACAGCCGCACCGATGGCGTCGTGCGCTGGCACACCTGCATCGACGAGGTCACCGACCGCCACGAGAACATCGAAGTGCGCGGCAGCCACTCGGGCCTGGGCTTCAACCCCGCCGTGGTGGTCGCCGTGTCGGACCGCCTCGCCCAGCGCGAAGGCCAGTGGGCGCCGTTCCGGCCGCCGACCGGGCTGGGGGCCTTGTACCCCCAGCCGATGTCGTTTCGCGAAGCAGTCTGACCCGGCCGTCAGGCGGGCAGGAGCGACAGCAGGTCGTGATCCATCACCGTGGCCGACGCACGTGACACGAGCTCACGCATGAAGGCGGCACCACGCTCGGTCGACGGGTCGAGCGTGCCAGCGATGACGATCGCGTATGCGTACATGTGGAGTACCGCAAGCTTGTAGTCGTCCCAGCACTGCTCGAGCGAGTAGTCGGTGACGCCCAGCTCGCCAAGACGCCGGTGGTAGTGCTCGATGATCTCGTTCTCGTGAGCGCGACGCTCGTCGGTGCGCACGTTCTGGCTGACGAGGTAGGCGACGTCGTGCAGACCGGACGTCGTGATGAGCGACCAGTCGAGCAGCACCACGTCGCGCTGGCCCGGCTCTGTACCGAACATCATGTTGTCGAGGCGCACGTCACCGTGGATGACCGTCTGCTGGCGCTCACCCATCCAGCGGTGGAGCTGCTCGACGGCCGGCACGAACCGATCCTTCGCCGCCTTGATCTCGTCCGGCACGACGTGTCCGAGGTTCGTCATGACGGTGTCCCAACCGGCAGCCGTACCACCGGCGATGCCGGCCATCTGGAAGTCGTCGTCGACCGCTGGAACGCTGGCGAGCAGCGGATCACCGACGGTCTTGCCCCAGAAGCGGGCATGGAGGCCCACGACTGCATCGAGGATGAACATCGCCTCCGCAGCGCTGCACCCCTCGACCTGATCGCCCACGGTGTACTCGCCGAGGTCCTCGAGGAGGAGCACGGCGTCGCCGGTGGCCGGGTCGCTCTCACCGGCGTAGCGGTAGGGCGCCGACACGTCGACGTTGGGGAGGATGTCGCAGTAGAAGCGCACCTCGCGCTCGTACAGGCGGAACGCCATCGCCACTGCGCGGTTGCCCTCGATGAGGGTCGGGAACTTGGCGATCACCGACGCCGGCGCACCCGTGGCATCTCCGTCGTATGCGAGATTGATCCGCACGAGGACGCCGAGCATGCCGATGCCCTCACCGACGGGCTCGGTGGTGAACGACACCACGGATCCGTCTGCGGGAAGTGCGCCGTCAGCGTGCAGCGCACCGGTCAACCACTCGCTGGTCAGCTGCTGGGGACTCGAGGGATACGCAGGCATGTCTTCCACCTCAGTGTTCGCAGGGAGCGTTGGCGCGTCAGTCTGCCAAACGCCCCTCGGTACGTCGCAGTTCGGGGGTCGTTCCGATTCCCTCGCGTAGTCTCGGCCCATGGATCCGACCCCGATCTTCGACCTCGCCAATCGGTACATCGACGAATCGGCAACTCTCGACCCGTGCACCGCGCCCCGTCGCGGG
>JBBDMO010000131.1:3324-12379 GCA_040878255.1 Ilumatobacteraceae bacterium | reverse complement strand
CACACGAGGACGAGCAGTTGATCGAACCGCTCGACGAACTGCTCGGTCGCTTCGGCCCGTGTCCGATCGGCGTCGTCGCCACGCGTCGTACGACGGCCGGCGGTGCCATGGTGCTCGGAGATCCCGAGGCCGACCTTCGTTCCGGTTGCACCCTGCTGCCTGAATGGGTGCCACGTGGGGGAGCACCGTGGCGGCTGGTGCTGGCGCTTCCGAAGCTCATCGGCGCGTCGGTGGAGCCCTGTGAGAGCGCTGCAGTGGCGGTCGCCATCGCGTCGGCTGGTCTGGCGGTCTCCGTCTCTGGCCTCGTCGGTCCGGAGACCGACGCCCCCCTGCACGCCGCCTATCGCGGCGACGAGGTTCCGGATGCGTCGGTCCTGCCTGATGACGCAGACCATCGGCCCGCCCGATCGGCAATGCCTCCACCCGCCAACCTGCTCGCCGATGCACTCCGGCGGTGTGGACGACTCTTGTCGTCCGAGGTGGGGGTACTCGTCGCCGTCCGCTCGGTGCCGGCGCTGCTCGGCTGCACCGACGACGCGCCCGACGACGAGCTGAGGACCTCGGCCCGAGGTATCCGAGCGCTTGCCGAGCGGCGCGACGATCGGCTCGGCGACGCCCTCGTCGAGGCCACGAACGTCGGCCTCCGGTGCATCGCCGAGGACGCAGGGCACCGGTATGCCTTCGGCACCCGAGCCGATGTGGCCGCCGAGGTCGAGCGCGTCGTCGAGCTCCTGCGAGTGGTGGTCGGAGTGGTGGCGCCCGCCGAGCGCCGTCGGCTCGTGCGGGACACGGTGCTGCTCGGGCCGGAGCCAGCCCTTGCCGCCGAGATCGTCGATGCGGTGCTTGCATCGGGCATGGTCCCGGTGCACGAGGACTCGTCGGCCGCAGTGGCAACAGACCCCGCTGACGTTGCCGTGGCGGTCTGGAGCGATGTCGACCACCGATTCGTCCTCGCAGCGGCGGCGCCGGACGGAGCGTTAGCGATCAGGGTCGTGGTCGAGCGCTGAGCCTCGGGCGGCGTCAGGCGACGGTGCTGTTGTCGCCTTGGCGGTGTAGTGGGTACACCGATGCACGGGCACCGATGGCGGTGTCGGGTTTGACGGCGACCCGTGCGGTGGGCGTCGCCTCGGTGATCGAGGCGTGCTGTGCGGCGCCTCCCTGCATGGCGCGGACGATGCGGCCGAGCAGGTGCTCGACGGTGTCGAGCATGATCTCGAGGTCGCCGACCACCGTCCAGTTGTCGACGTAGAACAAATCGAGCCGGCGGTAGGCGTCGAAGCTGGGACTGTCACGCGACTCGACCTGCCAGAGGCCGGTGATACCGGGCTGCACCAGCTCGCGCCGACGGAGTTCGTCGTCGAACTCGAGCACTTCGGAGGGAAGGGCCGGACGCGGGCCGACGATGCTCATCTGGCCGCGAAGGACGTTCAAGAGTTGCGGCACCTCGTCCAGGCTCGTCAGCCGGAGCAGGCGACCGACGCGCGTGACTCGCGGGTCGACGTCGATCTTGAAGAGCGGGCCCGACCGCTCGTTGTCGGCGACGATCTCGCCCATCCTGGCTTCGGCATCCACCACCATCGTGCGGAACTTGTAGACGGAGAACAGTGTTCCGTTACGGCCCACGCGAGTCTGCTTGAACAGCACGGGGCCACGATCGGTGGCCTTGACGGCGATGGCGATGGCGATGAGCACGGGTGCGAGCAATACCAACACCACCGAGCTCAGCACCAGGTCGATGCCGCGCTTCAGGACGTGGTCGATGCGGCGAGGCTGCGACGGCTCGAGGTAGATCATCGGCTCACGTGCCAGGTGGAGTTGGCGCAGGCGTTGCACGTCGAACCCTGCCAGGCCGTTCGACACCTGGACGTGAACGCCACGACGCTGCAGGCGCTTCACGATAGTGGTGATGTCGGGGTGCTCGGACGCCGAGGCACTCAGCACCACCCCGGTGACTGCGAGGGTCGACGCGAGCGCCTCGACCTCGCTGATCCGGCCGAGCCACAGGTGGCCGAGCCCGTTTCGCTCGGCACCGGTGCGGTCGCCGAGCACACCGATCACCCGTGTGCCGTAGTCCGGGTGGTCGGCCATCAGTGACACCAGCCGAGCGGCGTGTGCGCCGGTGCCGAGCACGAGCACGCTGCGAGCGCGGGCACCCCCCTGACGGGAGGTGCGGAGCACGCTCCGGAAGACGGCCCGCTCGATCACGAGCAGCGCGAGCATCAGCAGGGAGCCGACGGCGACCTCGCTCGTCAGGATGAACGTCTCGACGTTCGCGAACAGGAATCGGTCGAGCACGAAGAGGGCCAGTGCTGAGTACACCGTCGACCGAGCGATGAGCCGCACCTCGATCGAACGGACTGCGCACAGCCGGGACAGGTACAACCCCTCGTAGCGCATGATCAGCGCAGCGGTGGCGATGGCGATCAGCGCGACGAACAGGCTCTCGGCCGGCTGGCGTCCACCTCCGCTCATCGTGAGCAACGGCGCCACCCACGCAAGTGCCAGCACGACGAGGTCGGTGACGAACAGGGTGGCCTTGAGCCCCCGACGATCGATCGCTGCCCGCCGCATTGACAACGACCGTAACGGTGAGGTGCCTGTCGGGCAATGAAGCTCCGGGTCGTTTCGATGCAAGAGTCCGACAAGATTGACACCCAGCGTGGCATTTCGCTCGCACTGTGTCGGCGCTGTTGACGGAGCCGACACGAATCACCCCGCCTGGAGGATGATCATGCAGGATCTTGTATGATCATGCGATGCAACGCCGTCGTGCGGGAATCATCGGAGCGTCCGGGTACACCGGGGTCGAGCTGCTGCGGCTGTGTGCCCAGCACCCCGACCTCGAGGTGGTGTACGCAACCGGCGACACGCAGGCGGGTACCCCGGCCGCCTCGCTGTACCCGAGTCTGTCGGCCGCGTATCCCGACCTGGTCTTCGAATCGTTCGAGCTCGAGCGCGCAGCCGGGCTCGACGTCGTCTTCCTGGGCCTGCCACACGAGGCGAGCATGGCCTTGGTCCCGCAGCTCGCCGGAAGGGTCGGCTGCATCGTCGACCTGTCCGCTGCCTACCGCCTGCATGACGCGTCCCTGTATCCCCGGTGGTACGGCTTCACCCACGACCAGCCCGAGTATCTGGCGTCGGCCGTCTTCGGGTTGCCCGAGTTGTTCCGTGACGAGTTGGTGGGAGCAACGCTCATCGCCACGCCCGGCTGTCATGTCACTGCCGCGTCGCTGGCCCTCGAGCCGCTCGTTCGCCATGGCCTCATCCACCACGACGGCATCATCGTCGACAGCAAGACAGGCATCAGCGGGGCGGGCCGGGCACTGAAGCATGGCTCGTTGTTCTGTTCGGCCGATGAAGACCTGCAGGCGTACGGCCTGCTCGACCATCGGCACACCCCCGAGATCGAACAGGTCATCAGCACCTCGCTCGGCGAGCAGCGGTGCAGTGTGTTGTTCACGCCGCACCTCGCGCCGCTCAACCGGGCGATCCTGGCCACCTGCTACTCGCGTCCGACCGGCCCCGTCAGCACAGCGAGCCTGCTCGAGGCGCTGGCCGATGCCTACCGTGGCGAACCATTCGTCGTCGTGTCCGAGGCATCGCCCTCCACCAAGGCGTGCCTCGGCACCAACACGGCGTTTCTCACGGCGCGCTATGACGAGCGCACCGACACGGTCCTCACCATCTGCGCGATCGACAACCTCTGCAAGGGCGCGAGCGGTGGTGCGGTGCAGGCGGCCAACGTCGCCATGGGGCTCGACGAGACGGCGGGTCTGCAGCGCGTGGGGTTGTACCCGTGAGCCTCGCCGACGATCTCCGGGCCGGTGAGCGCGCCGCGGTGCTGCTCGAGGCGTTGCCCTACATCCAGCGATTCGCTGGGCAGATCGTGGTCGTGAAGTACGGCGGTAACGCGCTGGCCGGTGCCAGCGAGGGTGATGCGCTCGCACTGTTCGCGCAGGACCTGGTCCTGATGCGTGCGGTTGGTATGCGACCGGTCGTGGTGCACGGCGGTGGCCCGCAGATCTCCGACCTCATGACCCGGCTGGGCAAGGTCACCGAGTTCCGCAACGGCCTGCGCGTCACCGACGCCGAGACCGTCGACATCGCGCGCATGGTGCTGATCGGGCAGGTGAACCCACAGATCGTGTCGGCCATCAACGTGCACGGCCCGATCGCCGTCGGCGTGTCGGGCGAGGACGCCGGCCTCATCTCCGCCACGCCGCGAGACCCCGAGCTCGGCTTCGTGGGCGACGTCAGCGCGATCGACCCCACCTTGCTCACCGGCTTGGTGGGTGACGGCTTCATCCCCGTCGTGGCCACCATCGGCACCGACGCGACGGGCCAGGCGTACAACATCAACGCCGACACCGTGGCCGGTGCCATCGCCGAGGCGCTCCGCGCCGAGAAGCTCGTCTATCTCACTGACATCGAGGGGCTGCGTCGCGTCGTCGCCGACCCCACCAGCCTCATCCGCCAGACCACCCCGGACGAGCTCGATGCGCTTGTCGTCGAGGGCATCATTGCCGGTGGCATGATCCCGAAGGTCGACAGCTGTGTCCGCGCCGTGCGTCAGGGCGTGCGCCGCGCTCACATCCTCGACGGCCGGATCCCGCACGTGCTGCTCCTCGAATTGTTCACCGACGCGGGCATCGGCACGATGGTCCGGTCCCCTGACGACACCCGCCCGCACCCGCACACCCCACCCGGCTCCGAGCCGGTGGGACGACCCAGCCAGGAGGCCCGCTGATGGCGGCCCACGTGTTCCCCACCGAGGCAGCGGGCGCCAGCTGTCCGTTCATGCCGGTCTTCGGGCCGCCGCAGGTGATGTTCGTCCGCGGCGCAGGCACCGAACTCTTCGACGCCGACGGCAAGCGCTACCTCGACTTCCTCTGCGGGCTCGCGGTCACGTCCTTGGGCCACGCCAACCCGGCGATCACCGAGGCGATCACGCACCAGGCAGGCCGCCTCCTGCACGTCAGCAACTTCTTCACGAACGACGCGGCGACCCGAGCGGCGATCGAGCTGCGGGCGCTCCTGACGGAGACAACGGGTCACGACGGCCAGGTGTTCTTCTGCAACTCGGGTGCCGAGGCCAACGAGACGGCGCTCAAGCTCGCTCGCAAGTTCGGTGGCCGTGGCCGCCACGTGGTGGTCAGCGCATTCGGGAGCTTCCATGGTCGGACCCTCGCCGCGCTGGCGGCGACCGGGCAGCCGGCGAAGCACGAGCCGTTCTTCCCGATGCCCGATGGCTTCCGGCACGTCCCGTTCGGCGACCTCGACGCGCTCGAGCAGTCGCTCGACCCGTCGGTGGCCGCGGTGCTCATCGAAACCGTGCAGGGCGAGGGTGGCGTCGTCCCTGCCGACCCGCAGTACCTGGGAGGCCTGCGGCGCATCTGTGACGAGCGGGGCATGCTGCTCATGGTCGACGAGGTGCAGACCGGCTTCGCTCGTACGGGTCGGTGGTTCGGCTTCCAGCACGCCGGTATCGAGCCTGATGTGGTCACGATGGCCAAGGCGATGGGCAATGGGTTCCCCGTCGGGGCCGTCTGGGCGCGTACCGAGATCGCCGCAGCCTTCGTACCGGGCGACCACGGCAGCACCTACAGCGGTACGGCGATCGCGACAGCGGTCGTCAGTGCCGTCATCGCCGAGATGCGCCGCATCGATGCGCCTGCCCTCGCCGCAGAGCGCGGTGCCCATCTTCGTGCCGCACTCGAAGCGATCCCCGCCGTCCGGTCGGTTCGGGGTCAGGGGCTGCTGCTCGCCGCCGAGCTCGGTGAGGGGGCCGATGCCAAGGCCGTGTACACCGAGCTCCTCACCCGTGGCTTGGTCACGAACCCGGTCACCGCCACCGCCTTGCGGCTCGCACCTCCGATCACGGTGTCGGTGGCCGAGATCGACGAGGCGGTCGCGCTCATCGCCGAGGTGCTGGCGTGAGGCACTTCCTCGACATCACCGATCTCGACGTCGCCGACCTGCACTCCATCCTCCGCCTCGCCGAGCTGCCGATCCCGGCGCTCGGGCGGCCGCTCGACGGGCAGGGTGCGGCGCTGGTGTTCGAGAAGCCGTCCACCCGTACCCGGCACAGCACCGAGATGGCTGTCGTCCAACTCGGTGGCCACCCCGTCTACACCCGTGGCGACGAGATCGGTCTCGACGTCCGTGAGCCGGTCGAGGACGTCGCGCGCATCCTGGCCGGCTATCACGGCATCATCGCCGCCCGTGTGTTCGCCCATGCCACGATCGAACGGATCGCCGCGGTGTCGTCGGTACCGGTGGTGAACCTGTTGTCCGACCACAGCCACCCGTTGCAGGCACTCGCCGATCTCCTCACCATGCAGCAGGCACTGGGCGAGCTGTCCGGCCGCACGGTTGCCTACGTGGGCGACCACAACAACGTGTCGCTCTCGTTGGCCGAGGGGGCGGTCATGCTCGGCATGCGCGTCCGACTCGGTTGCCCGACCGGCTATGACGCCACCGACGGCGAACTCGCGCGTATCGATGCGCTCGGCCCCGGCACGATCGAGCAGACCACCGACCCGTTCGTTGCCGTGCACGGAGCCGACGTGGTGCACACCGACACCTGGACCTCGATGGGCCGCGAGGCCGAGAAGGCCGAGCGTCACGAGGTGTTCGGTCGCTATCAGGTCACTGCTGCGCTCATGGATGCCGCTGCGCCCGATGCATCGTTCATGCACTGCCTTCCCGCATACCGCGGGTCCGAGGTCGCGGCCGACGTCATCGACGGCGACCGCTCCCTCGTCATCCGCCAGGGACACAACCGCATGCACACGGCACGTGGCGCCCTCGCCTTCCTCCTCGGAGTCCGCCCATGACCACCAAGGTCCAGCGTCAGCAGACCATCTCCCGGCTCATCTCGATGCATTCCATCACGAGTCAGCCGCAGCTTCTCGACCTCCTCGCGGCCGAAGGACTCAGCGCCACCCAAGCCACCGTGTCGCGAGATCTCGACGACCTCGGGGCGGTCAAGGTGCGTGTTCCCGGCGGCGAGACCGTCTATGCGATCCCCGAGTACGAGCCGGCGCGCATGGCGCCACACGACCACCTGCGCAGGGTGATGGGGGAGTGGGTCGCCGAGGTCCGCTCCTCGGGCAACCTCGTCGTACTCCGCACGCCACCCGGTTGCGCCCATGTGGTCGGCTCGGCGCTCGATCGCTCGAACCTCGAGGGCCTGCTCGGCACCGTCGCAGGTGACGACACGCTGCTGTGTGTCGCCGACGACGAGATCGGCGGTCCCGCCATGGTCGAACTGCTCCGCGACCTGGCGGGTCTGTCATGAGCGCCGAGGACGACGGGCGCACGCTGTGGCACGGTCGGTTCGAGGGTGGACCGGCGGCCGAACTGATGGCCTACACCGAGAGCCTGTCGTTCGACCGGCGCCTGTGGCCCGATGACATCGACGGTTCCCGAGCGCACGTTCGCGGTCTCGCTCGCGCCTCGATCATCACCGATGCGGAACGCGACACGGTGCTGGCGGCGCTCGACCAGGTAGCGGCAGAGATGTCGTCCGGCTCGTTCACCTTCTCAGTGTCCGACGAGGACATCCACACCGCAGTTGAGCGCCGCGTCACCGAGTTGGCTGGGCCTGCGGGCGCCAAGCTGCACACCGGTCGCAGCCGCAACGACCAGAGCGCCACCGACGTCCGCCTGTGGCTCAAGCGTGAGCTCATGGTCATCGCCGAACGGGTGGTGGGCCTGCAGACCGTCCTGCTTCGCCGGGCCGATGAGGCGGGCGACATCTACCTCCCCGGCTACACCCACCTGCAGCGAGCGCAGCCCGTGCTCCTCGCACACCACCTCCTGGCGCACGGATGGGCCTTCGGTCGCGACATCGACCGTCTGCTCGACGCGCTGGAACGCATCGATGTCTCACCCCTCGGCGCCGGCGCGCTGGCCGGCTCGTCCCTGCCGCTCGACCCCGACTTCACCGCCGCAGAGCTGGGTTTCGCTCGACGTTTCGAGAATTCGCTCGACGCTGTCGGCTCTCGCGACCACATCGCCGAAGCGCTGTTCGTGCTCACGCTCATCGGTATCGACCTGTCCCGCATCGGCGAGGAGTGGGTGCTCTGGACGACCGAGGAGTTCGGCTTCGCCACCCTCGACGACGGGTATGCCACCGGGTCGTCGATGCTGCCGCAGAAGAAGAATCCCGACATCGCCGAGCTGGCGCGTGGCAAGGCCGGCCGCATCATCGGCGACCTCACCGGCTTCCTCGCCACCATGAAGGGCCTCCCGCTCAGCTACAACCGCGACTACCAGGAGGACAAGGAGCCGCTGTTCGATGCGGTCGACCAGATCCGCCTGGCGCTCGGCGCGGTCACCGGCATGGTCGCCACGGCAAACTTCCACCCCGACCGTATGCAGGCCGCTGCAGACGCCGAGTCGTCGGCCGCCACCGATCTCGCCGAGTGGCTGGTGCAGCGTGGTCTCCCGTTCCGCGACGCACACGCCGTGGTCGGCGCCCTGGTCCGCACGGCGCTGGCCGGCACGGTGCCGCTTCGCGAACTGGTGACCGACCACCCGCAGCTCGGGCCCGATGCAGCCGCGCTCGTGGCGCCCGGCGTGTCGGTTCGGCGTCGGACCACACCGGGTGGCGCGGGCCCGGTCCCCGTGGCGGTGCAACTCGACCGCTTCCGCAGCGCCCTCGAACGGTGGCGCGAGGCGCTCTGAGCGAGTCGTGCGCCTCGACTCAGCGTTCTTCGCTCGCGACGCCACCGTGGTGGCGCCCGAGTTGCTCAACACGATCCTGGTGATCGACGGCATCCGTGCCCGAATCACCGAGGTCGAGGCGTACACCCAGGACGACGCGGCCAGCCACTCGTTCCGGGGGAGCACACGACGAAACGCCGTCATGTTCGGACCGCCCGGGTTGCTGTACGTGTACCTGATCTACGGCATGCACCACTGCATCAACATCGTCACGGGCGAGTCCGGCGATGGCCAGGCCGTGCTCATTCGAGGCGCCGTCATCGACGGTGTCGATCCCCGGCTCACCAACGGCCCCGGAAAGCTTGCCAGGGTGCTCGGCGTGGGG
>JBBDMO010000131.1:0-3314 GCA_040878255.1 Ilumatobacteraceae bacterium | reverse complement strand
ATCTGGCGTGGAACGCCAGATCGGCCGAGGTGGTCGACGACGGGAGCGTTCCCCCCACTGTCGAGGTCACCACGCGCATCGGCATCAGCAGGGCGGTCGATCTGCCGCGCCGATGGCTCACGCGCTGACCGAGCCGATCAGCGGGCGTCGCCCTCCCAGTGCATCCAATAGCCGTGGGGGTGGCACGTGGCGAGCCGGGTGACCGACCGCAGTCCGGAGCGCCACCGGACGAGCGACAGGACCGTCAGCTCCTCCGGTGGGTCCGTGGTCGGCACCGGCAGGCCGGTCGTCTGCGCAGGACTCTCGGCGAACACCCACGACAGATCGAGATCGCCCGCCACCTCGTCGAGTGCTGCGACGTACGCCAGGCGCTGGGCAAGTGTCAGGTAGTTCAGCACCCAGCTGTTCATCACGACGGGATGCCCCGAACCTGCCGCCTCACGGACGAGCCGACCGAGGTCGGCCACTGCATCCCCGCGCCGGACGTCGACGCCGTGCTGTCGTGCCAGGGCGACTGCGGTGACGAGCCGGTGGAACCGGTCGGCCTGGTCGGGCCACACGCAGGCCTCGAGCCAGCGCACCGCCTCGTCGTCGGTGGCATCGATGGGCTGCACATCGATGCCGATCGCCGAGGCGATCACCGGCAGGACGGCAGGGATCGGCGGCGACCCCCGCGTGTTGCACACCAGGTGGACGTCTGTCAGGCCACCCACCGTGCCTCCCGGCTCGTACTCGTAGGAGTATCGGTCGAGCAGGAGGTTCAGCCCGGCGCTCGTGCCGACGTCGACGATCGAGAGGGCGCCCATCTCGTCGCCGATCAGCCCAAGGGCGGGCACGAAGAGTGCGCACCGGCCGACCTCGTTCGTCTGCGTGTGCCGAGTGCGCACCAGCGCCGAGATCTCGTCGGCGTGGTCGAGGGCGAAGCGCCGAAAGACGGGATACGGGTCGCCCTGGGCGGGGGAGCCGGTGATGTTCGGGTAGAAGCGAGCAAGAGCCGAGTCGGGTTTGCGGAGCACCAGGTGGTGGATGGCTGCGAACAGCAGCACCGGGATGGCTTGCTCATCCGGAGCCGCGCGCAGCATCGCTACCACCTCCCCATCGTCAGCGATCGAGGTCGACAGCCGGCGGTACAGGGGCGCCCTGGATGTCGACGTCTCGGCGAAGTTCCGGAACCGTTCCGCAAGCACCTCGAGATCGGTCATGCGGCGCAAGTTAGTCAACGGCGTGATCGTGCCGGTGGCCTGGCAACATGGTCGGTCTATGGATCTGCTCGCCGAACTCGCCGCCCGCGGCCTGGTGCATGACAGCACCGACCGCGCCGCCCTGGCCGCCCGTCTCTCGCAGGGGCCGATCGGGCTCTACATCGGCTTCGACCCCACCGCCGATTCGCTGCATGTCGGCCACCTCGTCGGGCAGCTCTTCATGCGGCGCTTCCAACTGGCTGGTCACCGGCCCTTCCCCCTGGCGGGTGGGGCCACCGGCATGGTGGGCGACCCTGGCGGCCGGAGCGAGGAGCGCAATCTCCTCGACGAGGACACGCTGCGCCACAACGTCGAGTGCATCAAGCTGCAACTGTCGAAGCTGCTCGACTTCGAGCCTGGCCCGTACCAGGCCACGCTGGTCAACAATGCCGACTGGACCGCCCCCGTCCGCATGCTCGAGTTCCTCCGCGATGTGGGCAAGCACTTCACGGTGAATCAGATGATGGCGAAGGACTCGGTCCGCTCCCGGATCGAGAGCGAGCACGGGATCTCGTACACCGAGTTCAGCTACATGCTGCTCCAGGCAGACGATTTCAGACACCTGTACGAGCACCACGGCGTCGAGATGCAGGCAGGCGCCTCCGACCAATGGGGGAACATCGTTGCCGGTGTCGATCTCATCCGCCGACGCCTGGGCGGTGCTGCGCATGCGGTGACGCACCCGCTCATGACGAAGAGCGATGGTTCGAAATTCGGCAAGTCCGCCGGCGGTGCTGTCTGGCTCGACCCGGCGCGCACCTCGCCGTACCAGTTTCGACAGTTCTGGGTGCAGAGCGACGATGCCATGGTGGGCGTGTACCTGCGGATGCTGTCCCTCCGACCGCTCGACGAGATCGAGGCGATGATCATTGACCACGCACAAGCACCCGAACGGCGGGTCGCGCAGCGCGCGCTCGCCGATGAGATGACCACCTTGGTGCATGGCGCCGATGCCGCTGCCCATGCGACCGAGGCAGCGGCGGTGCTTTTCGGCGGTGATCCCTCCACCGCGTCGGTGGCAGCCTTGACGGTCGTCGCAGGTGAGGCACCCTCGGTCTCCGTCCCCCGTTCACTCGACGGGGTGAGGGTTCACGAACTCCTGATCGAGGCCAGGATCGCCACAAGCACGAGCGATGTGGGCCGCCTGCTCAGCCAGGGTGCCATCCGGGCAGGAAATCGCGTCCTTGCAGCCGACGGGCTCCTTCGCACGGATGACCTGCTCAATGGTGGTTTTCTGCTGATCCGGAAGGGCAAGCGAGACTTCGTCGTCGGAAAAGTCTCGGAGACGGCGTGAGGAAAGACGAAACACGCCGCTAACGTTTCCCGTCCCACAACGAACGGCTTCAGAGCCACTCCGAGTGGGGCGCCCGGAGAATCTTCCGAGCGAGGTTGACGCACCAGGCCAGTCCTGATAGCATCTCTCCTCGCCCCGGAAGAGCGTAAAGCCTCCGGGTGGCACCAACGGCAAGTCCTTCGGGTCTTGCTGCGTGCCACGAGCCTCGGCTCCTTGAAAACAGAAGAGAAGATAGAACGCCAGTGCGGTCAGCACGTCGGTCGGTCGAAAGATTGCCTGATGGAGCTGTCCGTCAATTCACAAGTCCATCGGATCCCATTCGATGGCATTTAGCCTGGTAGTGATGTCGTCAACATGGGCTATTCCCCTGTGTGACATCACGCTCGGCTCTGTAACCAATCGTTGCTGGTTCGCCAGTACATGATTTCGTTGGAGAGTTTGATCCTGGCTCAGGACGAACGCTGGCGGCGTGCTTAACACATGCAAGTCGAGCGGTAAGGCCCTTTCGGGGGTACACGAGCGGCGAACGGGTGAGTAACACGTGGGTGACCTGCCCTCAGCTCTGGGATAAGCCTGGGAAACTGGGTCTAATACCGGATATGACCTTTCCTCGCATGGGGTTTGGTGGAAAGTTTTTTCGGCTGGGGATGGGCCCGCGGCCTATCAGCTTGTTGGTGGGGTAATGGCCTACCAAGGCGACGACGGGTAGCCGGCCTGAGAGGGCGACCGGCCACACTGGGACTGAGACACGGCCCAGACTCCTACGGGAGGCAGCAGTG
>JBBDMO010000130.1:0-12640 GCA_040878255.1 Ilumatobacteraceae bacterium | reverse complement strand
TTGTACGCGAGTTCGGTGACACCGTCGATGGTGACGTGGTTGTCGTCGTAGATGCACACGAGACCACCGAGACCGAGATGGCCGGCGAGCGACGCCGCTTCGTGGCTGACGCCCTCCATGAAACAGCCGTCGCCGGCGAGGACGAAGGTGTGGTGATCAACCACGTCGGCGCCGAACTGTCCGCGCAGGCGGCGCTCGGCGATGGCCATGCCGACCGCGTTGGCGAAGCCCTGGCCGAGCGGGCCGGTGGTGACCTCGACCCCTGCGGTGTGGTGCACCTCGGGGTGGCCAGGTGTGGCCGAACCCCACTGGCGGAAGGCTTTGATGTCGTCGAGCTCGAGGCCGTACCCGCTCAGGTACAACATCGCGTACTGCAGGATCGAGGCGTGGCCGTTCGACAGGATGAACCGGTCGCGGTCGGGCCAGTGCGGCTCGGCGGGCGAGTGGCGCATCACCCGGCTGTACAGCACGTGTGCGAGCGGGGCGAGTGCCATCGCAGTGCCCTGGTGGCCGCTCTTGGCGGCGAGGGGCGCGTCCATGGCGAAGCCGCGGATGAGTGAGATGGCTTGCTGGTCGTGGTGAGGACTCAAGGGCACACGGTCGACTGTACCCGAGGGCCTGTGTGCGGAACCGTGTGCGACAGGGCGCGCCCTGTGTGTCAGGCGACCGGGGGGAGCAGTGTGAACGGCACGAGGTGCCATGCTCCGTGGCCAACGCGGCAGTGGGCCACGATCTGGCGGTACTCGTCGAACTCGAGCTCGCCCTTCACCAGGCGGTAGGTGAACTTGCCGGGGTCGACGGTGAACGGGCTGACGTTGCGGGCGATCTGCTCGCTCTCGGGATCGACGCCCTTGCGGAACACGACCTCGAAGACACCCGAGCCGGCTTCGTCCGGCGGGCAGAAGATGAGTGCCACGAGGTGCGGGTCGATCGTGAGCGGCACCGGGGAGGGGGCAGCCATCGAGAACATCGCGCCGGTGATGTCGATGCGTGTGGATGGGCCGGGTGCCTGGCGCATCTCGAAGTTCTCGACGAAGAGTGCGGAGACGATCTGCATGGCGCCGAGGGTACCGGTCAGCCCGCCGTACCTGCCCGTTCGGCGACCTGCCGGCCGGCGACCCAGGTGCCGACGACGCCCAGCCCGATGTCGAGCGCCACCAGGTCGGCACGTCGTCCTGCGGCAATGACGCCGCGGTCGTGGAGCCCGAGCAGGCGGGCGGGTGTGGCGGTGGCGGCCCGGAGGGCCCGGTCGAGGGCGACGCCGGCAGCGACGCACGTGCGCAGTGCGGCATCCATGCTGAGCGCGCTGCCCGCGAGCGTGCCATCGGCCAGCCGCGGTGCGCCGTCGCGCAGTGCCATCCGTGTGGGGCCTGCCGTGCCAGCCCGCCAGCCCACGGCGTCGGTCACGAGCACCGCCCGGTCGTCGCCGAGGACACGGAAGGCGATGTCGATCATGCGCGGGTGCACGTGCACCCCGTCGGCGATGAGTGACGCGCACGCGGTTGGGTGGGCCAGTGCCGAGGCGGCAACGCCGGGTGTGCGGTGGTGCAGCCCGGTCATGCCGTTGAACAGGTGCGTCACCATTGCTGCGCCGGCATCGAACACCGCCACGACCTCGTCGTGCGTCGCCGCCGAATGTCCGATCGACACGAGGATCCCTCTGTCGCGCAGCAGCGATGCGGCGCGGGTCGCGTCGGGTTGCTCGGCGCCCAGGGTCACCATCGCCACGTGCTGCGGCAGCGAGCCGAGCCAGTCCAGGTCGACGGGGATGATCAGTTCCGGCCGGTGGGCGCCGGGCGCGCCACCGAGGAACGGCCCCTCGAGGTGGGCGCCGGCGATGCTCGGCCGGCCCCCGGCGTCGCGCTGCATCGCCGTCGCGATGCGAACGAGCGCGGCATCGAACCGGTCGAGGCGCTGGGTCACCAGGGTGGGGCACCACGTTGTGGTCCCCTGGGCGATCAAGAGAGCGTCGAGCCGGTCCCAGTCGGCACCGTCGGCCGTTGCGACATCGACGTCGTCGATCCCGTTCACCTGGATGTCGATGAAGCCGGCCGAGAGGAGGTGCACGTCAGTTGCGCCGCGGTGCGGTTCGATGGCGGCGATGGTGCCGTCGTCGATGTGGACGGCAGCCGGGCCGACCAACCCGTCGGCGGTCATCACGAGGTCGGCGCTGGTGATCACCGTCATCCCGACAGGATGCCCGGTCCGATCGACCATTGCCGTGTCGGTGTCGTCCACGACGCGATCGCGGCAGAGGTCGTCGCGCGATTCGGCTACCTACTGGTCGGTAGGGCTTCGGGGGCTGTAGGTAAGCTCTCCCGATGATCGAACACGAGGGGGAGCACACGTCGACGCGTGAGCACGTCCTCTTCGAGGCGACGCACTGCTTCGCCGACACCGGCTACGACGGCACATCGCTGAACGACATCGCCGCAGCCGTCGGCATCCGGCGCCAGAGCCTGCTCCACCACTTCCCGTCGAAGGATCTGCTCTACGGCGAGGTCTTCGAGCGATTGCTGAGCGACTGGTTCGAACGGCTCGCCGGCGCCATCGGTGCGAGCACCCAGGGCCTCGACAAGGTCGAGCTCGTGCTCAAGGCCGGCTTCGACTTCTTCGCCGACAACCCCGACTATGTGCGGCTCGTGCGCCGTGAGGCACTCGACGGTGGAGCGCATCTCGGCATCGACCTGGCTGCCGTCCTTCGGCCGTTGTGGGACCGCAGCGTCGCCTACTTCCAGCGCGAGATGGACGCCGGCACCTTCCGTCGCCACGATCCGCAGCAGTTGCTGCTCACCGGGTACGGAGCCTTGCTCAGCTACTTCTCGGACGCGCCGCTCCTGGGTGGCCTCCTCGACGTCGATCCGCTCGAGGCGTCGGCTCTCGAAGCCCGGCGCGTGCACATCACGTCGTTCTACCGGATGGCCCTGCTGCCGTAGGGCGCGCAACGGTGGACGGCGACGACGACCTCCGCACCCCAGGCGGGCTCGTGGTGCCCGCGCACGCCCTCTCGTGGACCTTCGCCCGTTCCGGCGGTCCGGGCGGACAGCACGTGAACACCACATCGTCGAAAGCGACGCTCGCAGTGGCCACCGACTCGGTGGTCGGCCGACCGACCGCAGTCGAGCGGTTGCGCGCCGCGCTGGGCGACGAGGTGCGCGTGACGAGCCAGGAGCACCGCAGCCAGTGGCGCAACCGGCAGGACTGCCTCCAGCGGGTCGCGGCCCAGCTCGACGAGGCGGCGCGCCCGCCGGAGCCACCGCGTCGGCCGACCAAACCGAAGCGCGGTGCGGTCGAGCGTCGGCTGCAGACCAAGCGCCGCGACAGCGAGAAGAAGCAGGGCCGCAGCGGCACGGGCTGGTGAGGCGCGTCGGGCTACCTTCGGCGCCGTGAACCGTGCCGACCGTCATGCCCCGCTCGACCCTGAGGTCGCCGAACGCTGGTCCCGGTTCGGACGCAGCGACAGCGAGCTGTACGTGAACCTCCTCGGGCTCGTGGTCGTCGACGTCCGAGTCGACTACTGCCGGATGCGAATGCCCTTTCGCGACTCGCTCAACCAGGCGGCGGGCATCGTGCACGGTGGCGCCATTGCCGGCCTCCTCGACTCGGTCGTCGTGCCCGTCGTCGGTGCGGCCTACGACCGCGACACCCGTTTCTCGACCGTCGACATGCACGTCCAGTTCATCGCTGCGCTCGTGCGCGAGGACGCCATGGCCGAGGGGTGGATCGTGAAGCGCGGCCGCAACACGGTGTTCTGCGAAGCCGAGGTGGTCGGCGCCGACAGCGGCACGCTGATCGCCCGCAGCATGCTCACGTACGCCGTGCGCACCTCCGCTGCGAAGGGCTGACCGCTACCGTGGCGCCGATGGCAAGCACCGGCACGACACTCTCCGAATCGGCATCGAAGGCGCTGTTGCGCGAGTTCGGCGTCCCCATCGCCGACGAGCGCGAGGTCGCCACGGCAGCCGACGCGGCTGCAGCCGCCACGCAGATCGGTTTCCCGGTGGTCGCGAAGCTGTGCGGCGATGCAATCGCGCACAAGACCGAGCGCGGCCTGGTGCGACTCCGACTCGGTGATGCAGCAGCTGTCGAGCGGGCTGCCGCCGACCTGCTGGCAGCAGCAACGCCCGACGACGGTCCGGTGACGGTGTTGGTGGCACCGATGATCTCCGGCAACCGCGAGCTCATCGCCGGGGTCGTGCGCGACGAGCAGTTCGGAGCGAACGTCATGCTCGGTGTCGGCGGCATCCTGGCCGAGGCCGTCGCAGACGTCGTGTTCCGGCCGGTGCCGATCAGTGCGCGTGATGCGGCGGACATGATCGAGTCGCTCGCCACGCAGAAACTGCTCGGCGAGTTCCGGGGTGAGGCTGCGGTCGACCGGGCACAGCTCGCTGCCGTGCTGCTCGGCCTGTCGGCCGCAGCGGTGGCGCACCCCGAGGTCGCGAGCATCGACGTCAATCCGCTCATCGTCGGTCGCGACGGATTCCCCGTGGCAGTCGACGCACTGGTCGAAGTCGGTGCATCTGCAACGACATCGGGCACCGGTCGACCGCGGCCGACCGACGAGCAGTTCCGTGCGCTGTTCGACCCGAAGGGGGTGCTGGTCACCGGCGCCTCGACGCACCCTGGCAAGTTCGGGTTCGTGAGCCTGCACAACATCTTGGCCAACGGCTACCGGGGTGGCGTGTACGGCACGAACCTCCAGGGCGAGACGGTGCTCGGCATCAAGACCGTGGCCGACATCGACCAGCTGCCCGATGGTGAGATCGACCTCGTCTTCGTGTGCACCCCGGCATCGGCCAACCCCGACTTGCTGCGGGCGTGCGCTCGCAAGGGTGTGAAGGCGGCGTTCCTCACATCGGCCGGCTACGGCGAGGCCGGCGACGAGGGTCGCGTGGCCGAGGCCGCACTGGTTGCGCTCGCCGACGAGCTCGGCATCCTGCTCGCCGGGCCGAACGGCCAGGGTGTCGTCAGCACCCCGGCGAACCTGTGCGCACAGATCGTGGCGCCATACCCGCCGGCCGGTCGCATCGCGGTGGCCAGCCAGAGCGGCAACTTCGTCAGCAGCTTCCTCAACTACGCGCGTCAGACAGGCGTCGGCATCAGCCGCGCCGTGTCGGCTGGCAATGCCGCAGCTGTCACGCCAGCCGACTACCTCGACTGGTACGCCGACGACGACGCCACGGCTGTGTCGTTGGCCTACGTCGAAGGGATCGTCGACGGACGCGGGTTGCTCGAGCGCTTCGCCTCTGTCGCGGCACGCAAGCCGCTGGTCGTCGTCAAGGGTGGCTCCACCGAGGCCGGCGCGAAGGCGGCGGCGAGCCACACCGGCGCCCTGGCGGCCAACGACAAGATCTTTGACGGCGCATGCCGGCAGGCCGGCGTCACCCGCGCCGCCACGGTCGAGGAGGCATTCGAGGCGGCCGCCACGTTCGCCACGCAGCCGCTACCGCAGGGCCCGAACGTCGTGGTCCTCACCACGGCAGGCGGGTGGGGTGTGGTCACATCCGACGCGATCCACCGCGAGACGGGACTTGTGCTGATGCCACTGCCGGACGACCTCCGTGCCGCCATCGACGAGAAGCTCCCGCCCCGATGGAGCAAGAACAACCCCGTCGATTGCGCCGGCGGCGAGGTGCGCGACACGATCCCCGAGGTGATGGAGCTGATTGCGGCTCACCCTGATGTGCACGCAGTCGTGTACCTCGGCCTCGGCATCCAGAGCAACCAGGCGCGCATGATGCGCGAGGGCGGATTCCACCCGGATCACGGGCTCGAGCGCATCGTCGAGTACCACGAGCGCCAGGACCGCCGTTTTGCCGAGGCCGCCGACGAGCTTTCGAGCCGGTTCGCCAAGCCGATCCTCACCGCCACCGAACTCGCCGTAGCCGATCCGGCCAATGCCGGCCCCGTCGCCGTCAGGGCCACCGGCAGGCTCTGCTATGCGAGCGGGAACCGCGCCGTCACCGCGCTCGGCCACCTGTACCGCTACGCCGAGTTCCGCCGCCAGCTCGGCAGCTGACCGCCACGATGCCACGTCGAGCGAGCAACCCGGTGGTGGTGCTGGTGTGCCTGGCCGTCACCGTGTCGATGCCGTTGCTCGTGCTCTGGCAATGGGCCGACGCCAAGACACTCGTACCTGCTGAAGCCACCATCGTCGCCACCGCCGATCCGACGGTCGTGCTCGCGACGCCGGTGCTGTCGGTGCGTCGTGCCCCCACAGTGTTGTCGCGCGAGCTCAACGCGGCGCAGTTCGAGGTCGACCTGCAGCCGCTGCTTGCCCAGGTGGGGAACACGTCGTGCGCGTCTGTGGCGGTCGACGGGCGAGCGGTCGCCGCGAAGAACCCCACCATGTCGGTTCTGCCCGCATCGACCATGAAGCTGCTCGTGGCGGCCGTCGCGCTCGAAGTGCTCGGACCGAGCTACACGTTCCGCACATCGGCGTACGGCACACTCGAGGGCAGCGTGGTGACCGGCGACCTCGTGCTGCTCGGCGGTGGTGATCCGGTGCTCACGTCCGAGGCGTGGGCCACCAACACGTTCCAGAAGTACCCGCCGATCGAGATCACGCGCCTCGAGAACCTCGCCGATGCAATGGTGGCCGCCGGCGTCACCCGCGTCGAAGGTCGCGTGCTCGGCGACGGCAGCCGGTACGACGACGAATGGTTCAACCCCACGTGGAGCGACGACATCAAGGTCACCGAAGCCGGACCGTACGACGCATTGCTGGTCGATGACGCACGCGTCGGCCGCACGGCCGCGGCAGACCCGTCGCTCGGAGCAGCGCAGGTCTTCACGACCCTGTTGCGCGACCGCAGCATCACCGTGGGGAAGGGTGCCGACGTCGGCACGGGCGATCTGACCACCGAGATCGCCGGCATCGACTCGGCACCGCTCGGGGCGATCCTCCGCGAGATGCTCGAGACCAGCGACGACAACACCGCCGAGATGTTGGTGAAAGAGCTCGGCGTCTTCAACGGGTCTGGCGGCACCACCGCTGCAGGTCTCGCCGTCGTCACCGATCAGCTCGGGCGGTGGGGTGTGCCGCTCGGCAGCGTCACGCTCGTCGACGGCTCGGGCCTGTCGCGTGACAACCGGATCACCTGCGACGCCCTGCTGGGTGTGCTCGAGCACGGGTCGCTCGACGATGCCGTCGGGCAGGGGCTGCCGGTGGCTGCGGTGTCGGGCACCCTCGACGTCGAGTTCGCAGGAACACCCATGGCCGGCATTCTCCGCGCGAAGACCGGTTCGCTCACCGGTGTGAAGGCGCTCGCCGGATACGTGCCGGCCGCCGGTGGCGCAGTGATCGAGTTCGCGCTCGTGCTCGACCAGCCCGGGGCCAATGACCCCGCGGTGTACCAAGCGGTGTGGGAGGGTGCCCTCGCCGACGCCTTCGCCACGTACCCGAGTGGTGCTACCGCCGACGACCTCGCCCCGCGCTGATCTACAGTCGATCGATGGCCGTGCTGCCGATGTTCCCGTTGGGGAGCGTGCTCCTGCCGGGGGCCGTGCTCCCACTGCATGTGTTCGAACCTCGCTATCGCGCCCTGGTGGCCGATTGCCTCGAGTCCGACGAGCACGAGTTCGGCGTGTTGCTGATCGAACGGGGGAGCGAGGTGGGCGGCGGCGACCATCGCACGATGGTGGGCACGGTGGCCCGCATGATGCAGGTGGCCGAACTCGAGGACGGGCGCTACGCCGTCATCTGCGTCGGCACACGGCGCATCCGTGTGAACGCCTGGCTGCCCGACGATCCGTACCCGCTGGCCGATGTCGACGACTGGCCCGACGACGAAGCGCAGGTCTCCGAATTGGCCGACCGCATTGGGGTCACGACCGGTCGGGTGCGGCGTGCGTGCGCCCTCGCGAACGAACTGGGCGACTCGACGGCCGACCCGTCGGCCGACATCAGCGATGACCCCGTCCTCGCCACCTACCACCTCGCTGCGCTGGCACCCATCGGCCCTGCCGACGCCCAGGCCATGCTGTCGGCGCCGGGGCCGTTGGCCCGGCTCGATCTGCTCGATGCGCTGCTCGACGACGTCGAGGTCATCCTTCGCTTCCGCCTCGACGACCCGGAGAGCGGGCTGTCGATCGACGAGATGTGATAACAAAGGTCCGTGGCACACGAGATCCCCAGGTCGACACAGCAGTCGGTGAACGTCGGTGAGGTGTTCGAGTACGTCAAGGAGTACGCCCGTCAAGAGACGGTCGGCCCGCTCAAGGGGGCCGGTCGGTGGCTCGGCTACGGTGCCGCCGGAGCGGTGCTGCTCGGCATGGCCGGTGTGTTCGTGGTTCTCGGACTCCTCCGTATGGTGCAGAACGAGTTCGCACCCACCTTCGACGGCCGGTGGATGAGCTTGCTGCCCTACCTGTTCGCCCTGGTGCTGTGCATGGCCATCATCGGCCTCGCCATCAGCCGCATCATGAAGTCGTCGCTCAACGGCGACTGAGCCCGGAGACCCCTGCCATGTCACAGCAACGCATCACCCGCGACGACCTCGAGGCCAAGTTCCGCTCCCTGCAGGACGACGTCCAGGGCAAGGTCATGGACAAGAAGCAGACCCTCATGGCCGCCGGCTCTGCCGCCGCGGTCATCGTCGTGCTCATCGTGTTCCTCCTGGGCAAGCGGTCCGGCAAGAAGAAGACCACCTTCGTCGAGATCCGCCGGATCTGACCATGGCGTCCCGTTCTTGGCTGCCCCGGCCCCGACGTACCTTCCAGAGCAACGCGATCTATCGCGGCTACTCCGGCGGCCTGCTGTCGCTGATCAGCCCAGCCATCATCGTTCGGCGCAACGCGTTGCAGAAGGGTGTGCTCGGTGGGAACCGGGTCTGGCTCGCGGTCTTCGCCGGGCTGTGGCTGAAGAGGTTCATCTCGAGGAACACCTCGAAGCAGTCCGAGCTCGTCTCCGTCGAGCGGCTCACCAAGGGCCAGTTCGTCTCGGTGCGCAGCATCGCGCCGCCCAGCCGTCGTCAACGCCGCGCACTGCGCACGAGGTAGACCCATGAAGGTCCTGCTGCGCAATCCCACGCGCGAGATCGAGATCGACGGTCGTCGACGTGTCCACGCCCTCCTCACCGAGCTCGGCCTGAACCGTGAATCGCACCTCGTCATCCGCAACGGCACGCTGGTGCCGGGCGACGGTGAGCTCCACGCCGACGACGTCATCGAGATCCGTCCCGTCATCTCCGGCGGCGCCTGATGGGCGACGTCGGGTCGAAGTGTCGCGTCTGCCGTCAGCCGGCCATCATCGACCTCGCGCGCCACAACGCGAACTTCTGTGCTGAGCACTTCCTCGAACTGTGCCGACGGCAGGTGGTCAAAGCAATCGAGCAGTTCGACCTGCTCGAGCGTGACGACAAGATCCTCGTGGCCGTATCGGGGGGCAAGGACAGCCTTGCCGTGTGGGACCTGCTCATCGAGCTCGGCTATCAGGCCGACGGCCTGTACGTCGGCCTTGGCATCGGCGAGTACAGCGACATCTCGGGGGAGTACGCCCAGCGTTTCGCCGACCAGCGCGGCCTGAAGCTGATCACGATCTCGCTGCGCGGCGAGTATGGATACGACATCCCGACCGCCTCGAAGGCCACCCGTCGGGTGCCGTGCTCGGCGTGTGGTCTGAGCAAGCGGCACCTGTTCGACAAAGCTGCGCTCGACGGCGGGTACACGGCACTCGTCACCGGCCACAACCTCGACGACGAGGCGGCAGTGCTGCTCGGCAACACGATCCGCTGGGAGATCGATTACCTCGCCCGTCAGCTGCCGAAGCTCGACGCCCGCGACGGTTTCCCGAAGAAGGTGAAGCCGCTGGTGCGCCTCACCGAGCGAGAGATGGCGGCATGGTGCGTCGTGCGTGGCATCGACTATCTCGTCGACGAGTGTCCAATGGCGGCGGGCAACCGGCACCTCGGCCACAAGGAGACGCTGAATGCGATCGAGGCGCAGTCGCCCGGCACGAAGGCTGCGTTCTACCTGAACTTCCTCGAGCGGATGGCGCCACTGCTGGCCGACCACCACCGCACCGATCAAGAGGCGCTCGGCACGTGCAGCACGTGCGGATCGCCGACGTCCGGCGAGGTGTGCGCGTTCTGCCGCCTCGTCGCGACCGCCAGTGCACACGAACCGGTTCCGGTGGAACTGGTCACGAGAGGACGCTGATGAACGCCGCAGCCGCAGCCGCACCCGACCGGGCGCGCCCGTGAACCGCCCGTTCGCGGCCGGCGACAAGGTCCTGCTCCTCGACAACAAGCAGCGTCGCTACCTCATCACCCTGGCGGCAGGGGCCGAGTTCCACACGCACACCGGCCTGTTCTCACACGACATCCTGATTGGTGAGAAGGAGGGCGTCGTCGTGCGGAACACGAAGAACTCGCCCTACACCGCGCTGCGACCCACGCTCGAGGACTTCGTCGTCGAGATGCCGCGTGGCGCACAGGTCATCTACCCCAAGGACCTCGCCCCGATCTGCATGCTGGCCGACATCGGCCCCGGTGACCGTGTACTCGAGAGTGGGGTCGGGTCGGGTGCGCTCAGCATGACGATGTTGCGCTACGGCGCCGACATCGTCGGGTACGAGTTGCGCGAGGACTTCGCCAACCGGGCCAAGGCAAACGTGCGCGCGTTCCTCGGTGAGGAGTCGCTCGAGCGCTACCGGGTCGAACTGCGCGACTGTTACGCGGGCATCGACGAGCGCGAGGTCGACAAGGTCGTGCTCGACCTGCCCGAGCCGTGGCAGGTGGTGCCCCACGCCATGGAGGCGCTGCGGCCCGGTGGCATCCTCATCGCCTACCTGCCGTCGATCATCCAGGTGTCGCAGCTCCGGCAGGCGATCGACCCGAAGTCGTGGAACGGTACCCGCACCCTCGAGGTGCTGCATCGCGGCTGGCACGTCGAGGGCGCAGCCGTCCGTCCGGATCACCGCATGGTCGCCCACACGGGCTTCCTGACGGTGAGCCGCTTCCTGGGCTGAGGCTCAGTCGCGGCGAGGCTCGTCGCGGCGTCGTTGTTCGCGACGCCACTCGGCCACCATGGCCCGGGCAGCGTCAGGTTCGTCGCGCAGACGCACCTGCTCGCGCTCGACGAACTGCTGCGCCCACCACCCCTCGGGGCGCTGCGTGTCGAGGCCGAGGTCGGTGCCGGCGAGCGCGCCGGGGTCGAGCTCGCCGCGTTCGTTCGCTTCGCGCAGCTTCCGCTCGACGATGGCCTCGACCCAGTCCATGCCGACCAGCTTAAAACGACGAACGGCGCCCTGCGGGGCGCCGTTCGGATGATCGTGTGAGCCGGTAGAGCTAGGGCTCGATGAAGATGCACTCGCCGGGGCATTCCTCGGCGCTTTCGATGACTGCGTCGAGCTGGCCATCGGGGATGTTCGCCATGCCGTCGGCACCCTGCGGGTGGCCCTTGGCCGTCGCGTAGATGGTGGCACCTTCGCGAACGTAGGCCAGACCATCGTCGAGGAGGGTGAAGACATCAGGGGCGATCTCTTCGCAGAGCCCGTCGCCGGTGCAGAGATCCTGGTCGATCCAGACCTTCATGGTGTAGTGCAGTCTCCTCGGAAGAGCGGTAGGACGCGGGGCAGTGTACAGGTGGGATCGGTCCAGGCACCGGATCCTCGCCGATGCGCAGGGCCTGTGTCGCCCGTCTGATACATCGTGATCGTGACGGGCCGCGTGTAGGTTCCATCCATGGCGCGTGGAGATGAGGAATCGGTCGATGTGCTGAAGGCCGAGGCGCTGGTGCTCGAGCAGGAGATCGCCGAGCTGCGCCGCAAGTTGGCCGATGCACCCAAGCGCATGCGCGCCCTCGAAGAGCGCTTGCTCGAGACCAAGGGCCAGCTCGCTCATGCGGTGTCGCAGAACGAGAAGTTGAGCTACACCCTGCGCGAGGCCCGCGAGCACATCGCCACGCTGCGCGACGAAGTCGACAAGCTCAGCCAGCCGCCGTCGGCGTACGGCGTCGTCGTCGGCAAGAACGACGACGGTACGGTCGACGTGCTCACCAGTGGTCGCAAGATGCGCGTCGGTCTGCACCCCGAGATCGACCACGAGAACCTCGAACGCGGGGCCGAGGTCGTGCTGAACGAGAGCTTCAACGTCGTGTCCGCCCGCCAGTCCGAGGTCACCGGCGAGGTCGTCACGATCAAGGAACTGATGGACGACGGCGTCCGCGCTCTCGTGGTGGGTCGTGCCGACGAAGAGCGGGTGTGTGAGCTCGCCGACAACCTACGCGGCGTGCACCTGCGCAGCGGCGACAGCATGCGCCTCGACATGCGCAGCAACCTGCTGCTCGAGAAGCTGCCCCGGCCCGAGGTCGAGGATCTGCTGCTCGAGGAGGTGCCCGACATCTCCTACGCCGACATCGGCGGCCTCGACGACCAGATCGAGCAGATCGCCGACGCGGTCGAGCTGCCGTTCCTCTACGCCGACCTGTTCGCCGAGCACCAGTTGCCGGCACCGAAGGGCATCCTGCTCTACGGTCCGCCCGGATGCGGCAAGACCCTCATCGCCAAGGCCGTCGCCAACTCCCTTGCCAAGAAGGTTGCCGAGAAGACCGGTGGTGAGAAGGGCCGCAGTTACTTCATCAACATCAAGGGCCCCGAGCTGCTCAACAAGTACGTCGGCGAGACCGAGCGGCAGATCCG
>JBBDMO010000129.1:0-12744 GCA_040878255.1 Ilumatobacteraceae bacterium | reverse complement strand
TAGGCCTCGAGGATGGGGATGTCGTCGGGTTGGACGGTGAAGACGCTCGGGTCGTTCGGGTCAGCGGTCCAGGCGATGTGGACGTACAGCCCCTCGGGCAGCAACTGGCGAGTGTCGCCCGGCGTGTTCACACCCGGCGCTGTCGCGACCTTCACGCCCAATTCGTCCGAGAACACCGGGCCCGTCAGATCCGACACCGGGAGGCTCGGAGCAGTGGTCATCGGCACGGTCGTGGTCACCTCGGTCGTCGATGGTGCCGGCGTCGTCACCACCTGCGGCACGGTCGTCGCCACCGGGTCGAAGCTCACCGGCGCCACCTCACCCGAACCGCCCGAACACGCCACGAGACCTGCTGTCGCCATCACGAGTGCCCACGCCGAACGTCGCATCGCCCCACCTCCGGAACCGAAACCATATCGACTCCCGTCGTCACGTGGATGACCGACATCGAGCGCGGCCTTGCGGAAGTCGAGCGCCAGATCGTCACACAGATGACGTGGTCGTCGAAGGTTCGCACCGCGGGCGGTGGCCGAACGCGGGCCAGCCATGTAATGTTGACCGCCTAGGTCATCATTTGCCATGACCCGCCGTTCTCCTGGAGGTCCCATGGGCATCGCCCCCGTCGTGCCGGTCGCTCGCGACCTCACCGAAGAGCAGTACCGCGACATCGATCGTTTCGAGCGGGCCATCGCCCAGTACCTCGGTGGCGAGATTTCCGAGGACGTCTTTCGCGTGATGCGCCTGAACAACGGCGTCTACGGCCAGCGGCAGGGCGGCACGAACCAGATGGTTCGCATCAAGCTCCCCGCCGGCACCATCACGCCCGAGCAGCTCGACCTGATGGGCCGGTTGTCCGAGGAGTACTCGCGTGGTTGGGGCCACATCACCACCCGGCAGAACGTGCAGGTCCACTACGTCGAACTCACCAAGGTGCCCGACCTGATGCGCGAACTCGCGAAGGTCGGCCTCACCAGCCGCGAGGCCTGTGGCGACACCGTCCGCAACGTGATGGCGTGCCATCTTGCCGGGGCCTGCCCGCACGAGTTCCTCGACGTCACCCCGTGGGCAGAGGCGGCGTTCGAGCACTTCGTGCGCAACCCGCTCGGCCAGCGCCTGCCGCGCAAGTTCAAGATCAACTTCTCGGGCTGCAGCACCGACTGCGGCCAGGCGATGTTCAACGACTGCGGTGTCGTCGCCGCCAGTCGCACGCTGCCCGACGGCACGGTCGAGAACGGCTTCCGCGTGTTCATCGCCGGCGGCCTCGGTGCCACCCCGCACCCTGCGATGGCACTCGAGGATTTCACCAGCCGCGAAGACCTGCTGCCCACCATCGAAGCAGTGCTGCGCGTGTTCGACCAGACCGGCAACCGTGACAACAAGCTGCGCGCCCGCCTCAAGTGGGTCGTCACCCAGCTCGGCATCGACGAGGTCCGCCGCCGCGTTCTGAAGGTGCGCCATACCCTGCCTGCCTCGTCGTCGTGGCCCGGCGGCATCCCCGCGATCGTGGCGAAGATGGGCGATGCGCCGGCAGGCCGCAGCGCCACCACCGATGCCACCGTCGTTGGCCAGGGCGTTGCGGTCATGCTGACCTCGCGAGACCCGTACGGCCGCTGGGTCGCTGCCAGCGTGGTTCGTGGCACTGCCAACAACACGGTGTCGGCGGTGGCCTACGCCCGGCTCGGCGACATCACGGCCGCGCAGTTCCGTTCGCTGGCCAGCATTCAGCGCGAGCTCGGTGCCGACGTGCGCCTCAGCAACCGCCAGAACGTCGTCTTCCGAGGCCTCACCGAGGCGCAGCTCCCCACCCTGTACGCCCGGCTCGAGGCGATCGGCATGGCCGAGCCGGGCGCCGAGCTCGCTCGCGACGTCGTCGCCTGCCCGGGCGCCGACACGTGCAACATCGCCGTCACCCAGTCGCGCGGCCTCGCCAAGGCGATCGGCGACGCACTCGAGGAGGAGGGCCTCGCTGAGGTCGGCGGGGTTCGCATCAACATCTCCGGTTGCACCAACAGCTGCGGCCAGCACCATGCCAGCGACATCGGCTTCTTCGGTGCCGAGCGGCGGGCCCACGGCAAGTCGGCCCCGGGCTATCAGATGCTGCTCGGCGGTTACGTCGGCCAGGAGCAGATCCACTTCGGCGAGAAGGCCACCCGGCTTCCCGCCAAGGCCGCACCGCAGGCGGTCGTCCGGGTCGTGCGCCAGTTCGCCGACGAGCGCACCGCAGGTGAGACGTTCCGCTCGTGGATGGACCGTGCGGGCGGTGCTGGCGCGATCGGCCAGTCGCTGAAGGATCTCGACGTGTTCCCGACCTTCGAAGACGCACCCGACTTCTACAGCGACTTCGACGAGACCGGCCCCTTCGTGGCCGAGGTGGGCGACTCGGAGTGCGCAGTCTGAATCCGCACCTTGCCAACGCTGTCGCCGCCATCGACGCGGCGAACGCCGACGACCCCACTGTCATCACGGTGCGAGGGGAACCGGTGCCGCTCGCGCTCGCCCACGGGCGCCTTGCTGCCGAATGGGTGGCCGACCTGCACCCCGGCGCCGACGAGACCTGGCTGATCGCGGCGCGGGCCCACCACCTCCGCCGGTGGGAGGTGCCGCGCACCGACTATCCGGCCGGCAAGCCTGGCTACCTGCGGTGGAAGCGCGACCAGCGTCAGCGCCATGCGCGCGACATTGCCGTCCTGCTGACCGGGGTGGGCTATGACGAGGCGGTCATCGAGCGGGTCCAGGCGCTGGTCCGCCGCGACAACCTGTCCACCGATGCCGGTTCGCAGGCCATCGAAGATGCCGCCTGCCTGGTGTTCCTCGAGACTCAACTCGCCGCCGTATCGCTGCAACTCGAGCGCGACCACCTGATCGACGTGCTCCGCAAGACCGCCCGCAAGATCAGCCCGTCGGGCGCCGCGGCCATCGCCCGGATCCCTCTCGCCAGCGCGGAGCGGCAGCTACTCGCCGACGCCCTCGGCTGAGCCCGCCGGCAGGACGACAGGTCTAGGCGAGCTTCTCGACGAAGGCTTCGAGCTGGCGCAGGTTGCGCACCTCGAAGACACCGTCGGTATGCGTGGCGTACTCACCGACGATGGAGTCGCCGGTGTTCCAGTAGCTCTTCGGCTCGGGGTTCAGCCAGTAGACGTGGCGGGCCCTGTCCTGGATCTCCTTCACCACCCACGCCTGGCTGGCGTGATAGTTGTTGCGCGCGTCGCCCAGCAACAAGACGGTGGTCTTCGGTCCGATGGTCTTGCCGTAGCGCTCCCAGAACACCTCGAACGCATGGCCGTAGTCGCTGTGGCCGTCGACCCACACCACGTCGGCCTCGGTGTTCACACGGTGCACCGCTTCCTGGACGTCCTCGGTGCTCTTGAAGAATTCGGTGACCTCGTCGATGCCGTCGATGAACACGAACGAGCGGACCTTCGAGAACTGACCCTGCAGGGCGTACACGAGCATGAGCGTGAAGCGAGCGAAGGCCGCAACAGAGCCAGAGATGTCGGCGATGACCATGAGCTCGGGCTTGGCCGGACGCGGGTACTTGAACTTCGGCTCGGCGGGAACGCCGCCATAGCTGAGCGAGTGGCGCACGGTGCTGCGGAAGTCCAGCGGGCCCTTGCGGCCATGGCGTCGCTTGCGGGCCAACCGGGCGGCGAGCTTGCGCGTGAGCGGGCCGAGCGCCTTCTTGAGGTTCTGCATCTCGTCACGCGATGCATGCATGAACTCGACGTCTTCGGGTAGCGGCTTGCGCAGCGTCTTGGCCATCGCCTCGGCACCACGATCGGCCACCAGGCGGCGACGGATCTCGGCCTCGATCTCTTTCTTGAACTGCTCGATGCGGTCGGTGTACTCGTCTTTTTCGAGACGCTCCTCGAGCGGGGTGAGCTCGCCACCGACTTCCTGCCTACTCGCCTCCATGAGCTTGTCGAGCATGCCGTCGAGGTCGAGGTTTCGCAGCGTTCGGTACAGGTAGTACGTGCCACCGACTGGGCGGCCCGGCTCCATGCCGGCGAAACGCTGGACCGATTGCTTGGCGAGCGCACGCATCATCGCCTGGTCGCCCTTCATGAGGGCGTTCATGAGCATCTGGGCGATCTCTTCGGGCGTCATCGAGTCCATCGACCCACCCGCTGCGCCCTTGCCCTCGCCCTGGCGCATCTGCTCTTGCATCTCGCGCCACATCTCGTCCAGCTCGGACTCGTCGCCGTCGGTGATCTTGTACTCCGGACCACGGATGCTGAAGTAGACCTCGAACACAGTTTCGAACGCGCGCCAGTGCGCGTTGTTCTTCACCATGGTGGCCGCGAGGGCGTACTTGAACGCTTCCCGGTCTTCGATCGGAATGTGCTGGAGTGCCTCCATCGCGTCGAGGTTCTCCGTCAGCGACACGGGCAGGCCGGCGTTGCGGAGCTCGGTGACGAAGCCGGCGAGGAGATCGAGCATGACGTGCGCCGTCGACTACTTGTCGACGCTCAGTTCCTTCGCGGCCTTGGCGATGTCGGTCTGGTACTTGAGCAGGATGTGGAGGGTCTCCTTGGCCTGCTGCGCCTCGATGTTCTCGATGCCGAGCAGGACGAGCGTGCGGGCCCAGTCAATGGTCTCGCTGACCGACGGCGCCTTCTTCAGGTCGAGCTGGCGGATGCTGCGGACGATGCGGGCGATCTGGTCGGCCAGGTTCTCGGTGACACCGGGGACCTTGGTGAGCACGATCTCTTTCTCGCGCTCCATGTCGGGGTAGTCGACGTGGAGGAAGAGGCAGCGGCGCTTCAGCGCCTCGCTGAGCTCGCGGGTGTTGTTCGAGGTGAGGAACACCATGGGGATCTGCTTGGCCGTGATGGTGCCGAGCTCGGGGATCGACACTTGGTACTCGGACAGGATCTCGAGCAGCAGCGCCTCGGTCTCGACCTCGACGCGATCGACCTCGTCGATGAGCAGCACCACCGGGTCGTCGGCGGTGATGGCCTCGAGCAGCGGACGGGTGAGGAGGAACTCGTTGCTGAAGATGTCGTCGCTGATCTCGCCCCACGACTCGCTGCCGCGGTCGGCCTGGATGCGGAGCAGCTGCTTCTTGTAGTTCCACTCGTAGAGCGCCTTGCTCTCGTCGAGGCCCTCGTAGCACTGCAGGCGGATGAGCCGCGAGCCGGTCGCCTCGGCGATCGACTTGGCGAGCTGCGTCTTGCCGGTGCCGGCGGGGCCCTCGACCAGGATCGGCTTGCCCAGCCGGTCGGCCAGGAACGCCACACCTGCGATGCCTTCGTCTGCCAGATAATTGACGGCCTTCAGGCCATCACGGACCTGCTGGACGCTCTCGAAACGGTCACCCATGCACGGCACCCTACTGGCGCGCTTGACCGCCGGGTCAATCGGGCGTTCGCTACCAATGCTTCGTGAGCTTCGGCCCGCACGACGCGGGCAGAACCGCACGGACGACCGCCTTCGTGAGGTTCAGCCCGCCAGGGGCGGGTGGGAGCGCATGGACCTGAGACGAGCGTCGTGGATCGACATCAGTTCCGCAGTCACCTCGCGGAGACGGAGCGTGAGGTCCTCGTCCGTGACGCGGTCGACACCCCAGCCGATCATGCGCGCCTGCCGGTCGTTCTGCTTGTCGCGTTGCGCGTCGATCCGCCCGCCGTGCCAGGTCACGTGATCGATCGCGACCGCCCACCGGACTCGCGGCACGGCGATGTCGGCGTGGATGGTCCACCCGCCGGGCAGCGGGACTGGGTGCTGGCGCACCAACCCATTCACTCCGGCCACCCGTAACGCGTCGTACAGCCGTAGCTCGAGATGGGAGTCGACCGGTTTCAGCCATGCCGGCCTCGAGCCGAGTACCCGAGCGAACCGACTGGACCCAGGACGTGCCGGATGGCAGAGACGGCGGCCGGTGTCACACAGCGTTCGCACCGTGCACCACTCACGATCGATGATCAGCTCGATGACCGACTCGAGGTCGAGGTCGGTCAGCACAGCGGCAACGTCGAACGCCAGGCGCGGCGGGCTGACGATGCGGATGCCGTCGGGCCGCTCGACGACATCGACCGGATCGAGTGCGTTGCACCGCCGGAGCCGGACCCATTCGGCGCTGATCGAGTGCACGTGGTGCGGGACTCGCACGTCGACCACGTCGGCCGGCGGCATCCGGCGTAGGCCCCACAGCCGCCCGGCGGCAGCACCGGTGATCACAGCCCGGGAATCGGCCAGGCAGATACCGAGCGCTCGCGACTCGAGCGTCACCGGCGCCGACCGAGCGTGATACACGCCACGATGGATCGGGTCGAGCACGCCGTCTCGGATGAGGGCTTCACGCTGGTGGCGGGAAACACCGAGCCCATCGAGCTGTCGGTCGTCGACGACGCCGTGGAAGAGGCGGAGGTGCTCCGCGAGCGATGCGGTGAATGCCGGCATGGTGGTCCTCGTGGTGGAGAGGGTGCGCGCCGGGGGAAGTCCCTCGGACCGTATCGCCCTCCCCCGCCGGTTCGTCCATGAGCTTCCACCCGTCCCCAGCGGTCCGAATCTCATGAAGCTCGAGGTCCGTGCGCCTCGACCCGCTGGGGCCGGGCCGAACCTCACGAAGCTTCAGAGTGGGTCGGCGGGGTCGGCGGCGGGGGGGCGGGGGGCGGGGGTGACGGCGGCGGGGGTGAGGCGGGAGCGTCGCGTAAGGTCTGGGGGTGGAGTACGTGGCGATCGTCGTGGGCATCGTGGCCGTTGCGCTGGTGCTCCGGTGGGCCCTGCGGCTGAGGTCACCGAAGCGCGTGGGTGACACGAGGCGGATCGATCCGTTCACCCTTGGTGATCCGTGGCGGCGACATGTGGCGGCAGCGCTGTCGGCCAAGAAGCGGTATGACGTGATCGTGCGCGGCCTCGACCAGGGGCCGTTGCGCACGCGGCTCGCCGAGATCGGGGTGCAGGTCGATCACGCCGTGCAGGAGTGCTGGGACATCGCCCGCCGCGGCGATTCGCTCGACGACTCCATCCGCAGCCTCGACGGCACGGCGCTGCGCGCACGCCTCGAGCGCGCCACCGACGAGGTCGCGGTCGAATCGCTCCGCAACCAGCTCGCCTCGCTCGACCGCGTGCGCGCCGCGCGCGACGATGCCGAGGGCAGGCTCCACGTCCTGCAGACCAGGCTCGGCGAGATCCCCAGCCAGGCCGCCGAGATGCGTGCCGGCGTCGACCACACCGCAGCGCTCGGCACCGCCGTCGACGATGTCGTCGTCCAGCTCCAGGCGCTGACCGAAGCGGTGGCCGAACTCGACCGAACGGGTGGCCCGACCACCTCGTGAGCAGCCTCGTCAAGAACAACGTCGTCGTCGCCGCCGGCACTGCGCTGTCGCGCGTCAGTGGGCTGGTGCGCGTCGCGGTCTTTGCGATCGTGGTCGGTCAGACGGCGCTGGCCGACTCGTACAACGGTGCCAACCAGACACCGAACGTCGTCTACGAGTTGCTGCTCGGCGGCATCCTGTCCGCGTCGCTCGTGCCCTTGTTCACCAAGCAGGCAGAGAGCCGCGACGATGAAGCGACTTCGGCGATCGTCACAGTGTCGGTGATCGCCATGACGGCGATCACGATCGTCTCGGTGGCGGCCGCACCGCTGATCTTCCGCCTCTACTCGCTCGACGTCGCCGATGGCGTGAACGCCGCTGAGTACCGGGCGGTCGGCACGACGCTCTCGCGCATCTTCCTCCTGCAGATCTTCTTCTACGGCCTCAGCGCCATCGCGAACTCGCTGCTGCAGGCTCGTCGAAGGTTCTTCGCCGCCGCGTGGGCGCCGGTGCTGTCGAACGTCGTCATCATCGCCTCGCTGCTGCTGGTGCCCCGCGCGGTGCAGGGTCGCGAGCCGCAGCTCGGCGAGGTGCTCACGAACAGCCAACTGCGACTCACCCTCGGCGTCGGCGCCACGCTGGGTATCGCCGTCATGGCCCTCGCTGTGCTGCCCGCGCTGCGCGCCGCTGACGTTTCGATCGAGTTCCGCCCGCAGTTCCGCCACCCCGCCGTGCGACGCCTCGTGCGGATGTCCACCTGGACCCTCGGCTACGTGGTCGCCAACCAGATCGCCATCATCGTGGTGCAGAACCTCGCCCAACCCGGCAGCGGCGGACTCGACGCGTACAGCAAGGCCTACATCTTCTTCGTACTCCCCCACGGCCTGCTGGCGATGTCGATCGCCACCACCTTCACCCCGGAGATGGCGAGCGCCGTGCGCCGTCGCGACCGCGCCGCGTTCATCGACCGGACGTCGATGGGCGTACGCCTCGTCGCACTCCTTGCCTTTCCTGCCGCCGCCGGCATGTTCGTGCTGCGTCGGCCGCTCATCGGCATGGTGCTCGAGCACGGCAACTTCGACGTCGGCGATGCGGTGAAGACCAGCCGGGCGCTCGCCGGATTCTCGCTCGGCCTCATCGGCTTCTCGGTGTACCTGTTCGTCCTGCGTGCCTTCTACGCCCACGAGGACGCTCGCACGCCGTTCGTCATCAACCTGTTCGAGAACCTCGTCAACATCGTCCTCGCCGTGGTCCTCGTCGGGCGGTACGGCGTCCTCGGACTCGGCGCGTCGTTCGCCATCGCGTACACGGTGTCGTCGATCTTGGCGCTGCAGGTGCTGTCGTACAAGGTGCGCGGGTTCTCGGCCGGAGCGATCCTCACCAGCCTCTGGCGGATGGCGCTCGCCGGCGTGGTGATGGCCGAGGTGATGTGGCTCGTCGCCCGATTCGTCGGTGACGACGAGGGATACGGATCACTCGCCCGCGTCACAGTCGCAGGCACCGTCGGCATCGGGGTCTACCTCGTGCTGCTCACCGTGCTCGGCGTGCCGGAGCTGACCCAGCTGCGAACCCGACTTCGTTCTCGACTCGCCTAGGATTCATCCATGTTCAAGGCGATCAAGAAGTGGTGGAAGTACCTCGGCACGAAGGCCAATCGCAGCTTCGAGCAGAACGCCGACCCGGCGGTCCAGCTCGAGCAGGCTCTCACCGAGGCCCAGGCACAGCACCGTCGGTTGCGCGAGCAGGCGACGAACGTCATCGCCAGCCAGAAGCAGTCCGAGATCCGGCTGAACGCCAAGATGAACGAGCTCGAGAAGCTCAACGCCAACGCCCGCCAAGCGCTGATCATGGCCGCCGACGCCGACAAGGCCGGCGACACCGCCAAGACTGCGCAGTACAACACCGCGGCCGAGACCATCACCAACCAGCTCATCCAGGTCGAGGCGGACGTCGAGAGCCTGAAGAGCATGGTCATCGAAGCCGCTCAGGCATCCGATCAAGCGAAGGCGGCGGTCAACCAGAACAGCCGACTCCTCCAGCAGAAGCTCGCTGAGAAGAACAAGCTCCTCAGCCAGCTCGAGCAGGCTCGTATGCAGGAGGAGATGAACGCCGCCATGGCGCAGCTCAACGAGAGCGTCGGCGAGGACGTCCCCTCACTGGCGCAGGTGCAGGAGAAGATCGAGGCGCGCTACGCCAAGGCCAAGGCGCACGCCGAGCTCAGCGAGACCTCTGTCCAGGCCAGCATCCTCGAGATCGAGCAGGCGACCGCCAACGTCGAGGCGCAGGGTCGTCTCGCCCAGATGCGCCAGGAAATGGGCCTCGGTGCCGGCGCCCAGCCAGCGTCCATCGAGGAGCCGAAGCCCACCGAGGGCTGAACGCCCCGGCTGCGCAGCGGCCCGCTGTCAGCCGACGAGCAGCACGAGATCGTCACGGTGGACCACCTCGTGGGCCATCGCGGCCGGCAGATCGGCGGTGCGCTTGCCCATCACCGCACGCAACGTGGCCGCATCGCACAGCGTCATGCCGCGTGCCAGCACCACCCCATCGGTGCTGACGACGTTGATGATCGACTCCTCGTCGAACTCCCCCGACACCGCGGTGACACCGGCGGGCAGCAGCGACGTGCCCCGCTCGAGCAGCGCTCGTCGAGCGCCGTCATCGACCACGACCGACCCCTCGACCAGGCTCGCGAACCCGATCCAGAGCTTGCGCGCCGAGAGCTTGCGATCGTTCGGCATGAACGTGGATCCGACGTCGAGGTCGTGCACTGCGTCGACCAGAACGTCGGGGCGTGACGATGCGGCGATGACCGCTCGCACCCCGCTCCACGAGGCCATGCGTGCGGCCGACAGCTTCGACGCCATGCCCCCGCTGCCGCGCGACGAGCCACGTGTGCCGGCCGAGACCGACAGCAGCGGGTCATCGGCGGTCACCCGCGAGATCAGCGAGGCCGAGGCATCCGAGCGCGGGTCGGCGGTGTAGAGGCCGGCCGTATCGGTGAGCAGCACGAGCAGGTCAGCGGCGAGGTTGTGCGACACGAGCGCGGCGATGCGATCGTTGTCGCCGTAGCGGATCTCGTCGTTCGCGATGGCGTCGTTTTCGTTGATGATCGGCACGCACCCGAGCTCGAGCAGCTTCGTCAGCGTCTGTCGTGCGTGGAGGTACTGGCGCCGGTCGATGAAGTCGTGCGGCACCAACAGCACCTGCGCGGCGATCACACCACGGTTGCCGAGATGGCGGTTGTAGACCTCCATCAGACGGCTCTGGCCCGCGGCCGACAGCGCCTGCAGCGTGGGCGTGTCGGTGGGCCGCGCACCCAGCCCGAGCGCAGCCACACCTGCCGACACGGCCCCCGAGCTGACGACGACGACCTCGTGACCGAGCGCCCGTACGGCGACCAACTGTTCACACAGCGACTCGATGACGGACTCGTCGATGACGCCGAGCTCGTCGGTGAGCGACGAGGTGCCGATCTTGACGACGATGCGCACGGCGGTCAGCTGTCCGGCTGGTACTCGAAGCTGAACGCGGCGATCCAGATGACGTCGCCCTCCATGCAGCCGGCGCGCGCCAGGAGCCTGGGGATGTTCAGCCGCTTGAGCTGGTGATCGATGAAGTTCATCGCCTCGGGCGTGCTGACATCGTTCAGCGCGACCACACGTTCGACCTGACGTCCGACGAGACGGAACTCGTGGTCGCCGAGGCGTTCGACGCGAGCACCCTCTGGCTCGGGCCGGATGATGACCAGACCCTCGGTCTCGGGTTGCTCCTGGCGAACCTGGTGCACGAGCGACGCCATGCGGCCGACGAGATCGCGCAGGCCCTGGTTCGTGACCGCCGAGATCGACAGGCCGTCCCACTCCTCGGTGGCCATGTCGGCCTTGGTGCCGACGACGATGCGCGGGCGCTCGAGCAGCTCGGGGCGGTAGGCACCGAGCTCGCGGAGCAGGATCGCCTCCTGCTCGTGCGGCCCGATGCCATCGGTGGGCGCGAGGTCGACCATGACGCAGAGCACGCGGGCCCGCTCGATGTGGCGGAGGAACTGGTGGCCGAGGCCACGGCCCTCGCTGGCACCCTCGATGAGGCCGGGCACGTCGGCGACGACGAAGTTCGTGTCGCTGTCGACCGCCACCACGCCGAGGTTCGGCACGAGCGTGGTGAACGGGTAGTCGGCGATCTTCGGACGAGCGGCGCTGATGACGCTGATGAGGGTGCTCTTGCCGACGTTGGGGAAACCGACGAGCGCCACGTCTGCCATGAGCTTCAGCTCGAGGCGCAGCCACTGCTCGTTGCCGTGCTCACCCTGCTCGGCGAACTCCGGGGCACGGCGCTTGTTCGACCAGAACTTCGCGTTGCCACGACCGCCACGACCACCAGCGGCAGCGAGCCACCGGTCACCCGAATGCGTGAGGTCGGCCAACAGCTCGCCGGTGTACATGTCGTAGGCGACCGTGCCCTCGGGTACGGTGATCACGAGCGGCTCGCCGCGCTTGCCGTGCTGGTCCTTGCCCTTGCCGTGCACGCCGTCCTTGGCCCGCCGGTGCGGGTGATCCTTGAACGCGATGAGCGACGACACGTTGCGATCGGCAACCAGCCACACGTCGCCACCGTCGCCACCGTCGCCGCCGTTCGGCCCGCCGAACGCGACGGGCCCTTCACGACGGAACGACACGCAGCCCGCGCCACCGTCGCCTCCGCGCACGTTGAGTTGGACCTCGTCGACGAACTGGCTCATAGGACCCCCCGAGGCTACCGGCCGCACCGAGCCGCTCTTCGCGTCACAGCCATTCGGTACCCTGGCCCCGTGAGTCAGGACCAGCACCGAGCCGAGGTGGCAGAGCGCGCGTCGCGGTGGGCAGCCACCATGGCGGGCCACAGCGCCGACCATGGGGTGCGTCTCGCCCACGCCGACTCATGGGCCGGCAGCGGGTCTCCCACACAACTCCACCGACGTGTCCGCGAAGAGCGGGAAGACTCGGCGCTGGCCATGTTGGCCACCCGCTCCCACGGTGCAGGCAACCGAACGCTCGAGGAAGAGGCTGACGAATGGCGCACCTGTTTCGAACGAGATCGAGACCGCATCCTCCACGCCAGCGCCTTTCGCCGCCTCGCCGGCAAGACGCAGGTGTTCGTCTTCCCTGACGACCACCAACGAACGCGCCTCACGCACGCGCTCGAGGTCGCCCAGGTCGCCACCTCGGTGGCTCGTGCACTCGGCCTGAACGTCGCGCTCACCGAGGCGATCGCACTTGGCCACGACTGCGGTCACGGCCCCGGTGGCCACGCCAGCGAAGACGCGCTCAGTCCCTACGTCGACGGCGGGTTCGACCATGCGCTGTGGGGTGCCGACGTCACCCTCGCTCCGCTGAACCTCTGCACCGAGACCCTCGACGGCATTCGCAACCATTCATGGAGCCGCCCGGCGCCGGCCACCCCCAAGGGCGAGGTCGTCAGCTGGGCAGCCCGCATCGCCTACGTCTGCCACGAC
>JBBDMO010000128.1:0-12836 GCA_040878255.1 Ilumatobacteraceae bacterium | reverse complement strand
TGGTGGCCGTCCTCACGGCGCTGCTCGCGGCGATCGCTGCGGTCGTCATGGTGCTCTCGCCGTTGATCGCGCAGGCCCTGACCTCGTTGAGCAGCGACCCCGAGGTGGCAGCCGACAAGCTCAGGGTGATGCGGCCGATGCTCCTGGTCTTCATCCCGCAGATCATCTTCTACGGCATCGGTATGGTGGCGACTGCAGCCCTGGCGGCGAGGCGGCGCTTTGCCGCAGCAGCGCTCGCACCGGCGGTCAACAACCTCGTCGTCATCGTGTGCTACCTGTTGTATCGGGCAAGCCGATCCGGTCAGACGGCCTCGCTCGATCTCGACGCTGTTCAGTTCGCGCTGCTCGCTGGGGGCACCACCGTGGCCGTGGTCTGTTTCACGGCGGTGCCCGGGATCGTGCTCCGGGCACAGGGTGTGCGCTGGCGTCCGCGGTGGGATCTCGATCACGTTGCCGTGCGCTCGCTGCGCACGTCGGTGGGCTGGGCGATGCTGTCGGTGCTGGGCACGCTCGTGCCGACGGCTGCTGCGATGGTGTTGGGTTATGGGGTCGAGGGTGGTGTCGCCGTCTTCACGTTCGCGTTCGCGTTCTTCGTTCTGCCGCACGCGCTGATCGCTGTGCCGGTGGCGACGGCCGTGGCCCCGCGGGTAGCCGATGCGTGGCAGCGCGGCCTCCGGGCGGAGACCGGTGATCTGATCGAGCGGTCGGCGCGCGTGGTGGTGCCGCTGTTGCTGCTGGCCGGTGCCGGCCTGGTGGCCCTGGCCTGGCCGGTGACTCGAGTGGTTGCGTCGTTCGGGCAGGCGGCGAGTCAGGGGCTCGCCCCGATCGCCCACGCCATGGCGGCATTCGGATTTGGGCTCGTCGGGTACGGCATGGCGTTCATGATGACCCGTGTGCTGTTCAGCCTCGAGGAAGTGAAGCGTGCGGCAGTGCTGCTCAGCGGCGCTGCGCTGGCCGGCGTGGTCGTGATGGGCGTCGCTGCGAGCGTGCTCTCCGATGCCAACAGGGCTGCGGCGCTCGCGCTCGGCTACGGCGCGACGCAGACGATGTCGGCCGCCGTGCTCACCCTGCGCGTGCGGCAAGTGACGGGCTCTCCGTCGTGGGCTTCGCTCGGACGTCTCAGCATCGGTTCGGCCGTCGCTGCCGTTGCCAGCGGCGCCGTCATGGCTGTCGTCCAGCATCAGTTCGCCACGGATCGAGCGTCGTCGGCCGCGGCCATCGTCGTTGCTGGTACGTGCGGCGTGGCCGTGTTCCTGCTCGTCGCCCCACCGCTCACCGGTGTCCGGGTCTCGGCGCTGTTGAGGCGCAGTGCTGCCCGTGTCTGAGGTGCGACGCGGCCGTGTTGGCGCGGTCGTGGCCGGCACACTCGTGATCCTCGGCCTGGTGACCGCCGGTGTGTTCGGTTCATCGGGGCCATCGTCCACGCCGGTGTCGGTGGACCGATCGCGCGCTGTCGTCATCGTGAGTGCTCCCGGCCTGCGCTGGCAGGACCTCGAGGCCACCGACACGCCGCATCTCGATCGCTGGTTGCGGGGCACTGCGCTGCTGAGCGTTCGCGCCATCGGCAACCAGACGTCGCTGTCCGAGGGCTACCTGACCGTGGGTTCGGGCAACCGGGTCGAGGCGCCCCACACCGACGTGGTGGCGGTCGTCGATGGCCGCTGCGTGCCCGCGCTCGCTACCGCCGCAACTGCCGCGGCCGACGATGATCTGAACGGCGCCGAACCGGGTGCCCTCGGTGCTGCGTTGGCCGATGCGGGCATCGCAACGTCGGTGTTCGGTGGCCCGGAAGCGATCGCAGCGCTGATGGATCGCGACGGTTGTGTCGGGACGTTCTCCACCTCGCCTCCGCCGACCGTGATCCCCGCCGGGGTGTCCCTCGTCGAGTTCGACGGCCTCGAACGGACGGACGTGGCCGCCGAGCGGACGGCGCTCATCGTCTCGTTCGACTCGACGATCGCCACCTTCGAACTCGCAGACGACGCGCTCGTGGTCGTGGTCGCTCCGGCTGCCGTCGACGACGGTGCGGAGGTGCTCGTGGCAGCCACGCGCGATGGTGACGCCGCTGGCACGGACCGGTCGCTGGTGAGTCCCACAACGCGTCGCGCTGACTACGTGACGCTCGCGGACGTGGCGCCGACAGTGCTCGCTGCGCTCGACATCGATGCGCCCGAGGCGATGAACGGAACGATCATCGCAATGACCGCGCCGCCTGGCGGGTCGGACGCAGATCGCGTCGGGCATCTTGCCGATCTCGCCGAACGGGTGTCGTTCCGAGATCGAGCGGTGACGCCGGTCAGCGTGGTCATGGTCGTGCTGATCGTGCTGTGCGGTGTCGCCGCACTCGGGCACCGGGGGCGCGTCGCCCGCACGCTGGCGCCGATCGTGGTGGCGTACCCGTCGATCGTGTTCCTGTCGGGGCTGACGCAATACCACCAGTTGCCACTCGGCGCCTATGTGGTCATGGTGGTGGTGGCAGCGATGGTGCTCGCATCGGTGGTGGTGAGCACGTGCTCGCGCTGGGGGAGCGCCGCGGCGCTGACGGTGCTCTGCGCGATGCTCTGGACGGTGTTGGTGGTCGACGTCGTCACCGGCGGACGGCTGCAGATCAACACCCCACTCGGCTACACGCCAACGATCGCAGGCCGGTTCCAGGGGTTCGGCAACCTCTCGTTCGGCCTCGTCGGTTCCGCATCCGTCGCCACCGCAATGGCGGCCGCCGTGTGGCGTCGTTCCGGCGATCGCCCTGGTGATCCGTGGACGGTGCCCGGATGGGCGGCGTTCGTCGGGCTGGTAACGCTCGTTGCCGTGGCTGCTCCTGCCTTCGGGAGCGACGTCGGTGGCACGCTCGCCGTGGCCCCGGCGTTCGCACTGCTGCTGACGCTGCTCACCGGCCGGCGTGTCAGTTGGCGTGGTGTCATCGCCGCGTTGGTGATCGCGGTGGGCCTCGTTGGTGTCCTGGCGTTCGTCGACCTGCAGCGTCCGGCTGCCTCGCGCACCCATCTCGGTCGGTTCCTCGACCGGTTGATCCACGGTGACGGTGGCGTGATCCTGCGGCGCAAGCTGCAGGGCAACGTCACGATCCTGACCGGCAGCGTGTGGTCGCTCGTGTTGGGGGTGCTCATCGTCGCCGCGCTGGTGGTGACATGGCGACGCCGTGACCGCGTCCGTGCGGCGCTGGCCGATCGTCGTGCCGTCTCGGCGTTCCTGGCAGCATCTGGTGTCATGGCACTGCTTGGCTTCGCGCTCAACGACAGCGGCATCGCCGTGCCAGCGGCGATGTTCACCGTTGCCATCCCCTGGGTGGTGGCCATGCTGGTGCCCGTCGTCAAGCGGGCTCGCTGATGGTGGCGCTCGTGGCGTTCGTCGTCGGTGCGGCGGTCAGTGCAGCGCTCTGGCGCGGCCTGGCCCCGCAGTGGCGAGCATCGGACGTACTGCGCCGATCGAACTACCGCGGGCACGTGCTTCCGGTGGCGAGCGGTGTGGTCGTGGTGCTCGCCGTCATCGTTGCGTCGGCGGCGTACCTGCTGGTGGCCGGACTCAGCGGCCTCACCGGCACCGAGGCGCAGCGAGTCGCCGGGCTGACGGCGGGGGGCGCTGTGGGCTTCGGGCTGATCGGACTGCTCGACGACCTGATCGGGGCGACATCGACGAAGGGCTTTCGTGGTCACCTCGGAGCCGTGGCCCGCGGCCAGGTGACGACCGGCCTGGTGAAGCTGGTGTGGGGCGTGCTCATCGGCATGCTGGCGGTGCCCGACGGGGGCTGGGCCACGGTGCGTGGCGGTCTGTTGGTCGCGGCGTCGGCGAACCTCGGCAACCTGTTCGATCGCGCGCCGGGCCGGGTCATCAAGGTGAGTCTGATCGGTGGTGCGATCGTCGCGCTGCTGGGGGCACCCGCATGGGCGCTGGCCGGCCCGATGCTCGTCCTGGGCGCGGGTGCGGGCCTGCTGGTGCCCGACCTCCGCGAGCGATGCATGGTGGGCGACACCGGCTCGAACGTGCTGGGTGCAGCGGTCGGATACGGCCTGGTGCTCGCGTGCGGTGCCACCGGCGAATGGGTCGCGCTGGTCGTCGTGGTGGCGTTCAACCTGCTCAGCGAGGTTGTCAGCTTCACCAAGGTGATCGATGCGACACCGCCGTTGCGTGCTCTCGACCGCCTCGGCACCCTGCCCGAGCGACGTTCGTGGGGCCGCGACGTCGGCGATGTCGCACGCTGATCGGTGATTGCCGCGGCGAGATCGCAGGGTCGGTGCTTCGACCGCGATACGGTGTGCTCCCGTTGTCAGTGCAACTGAAAGCGGAGGTTGGTCGTATGCCCAAGCACATTTTCGTGACCGGAGGCGTTGCCAGCTCCCTCGGCAAGGGGCTCACCGGCTCCTCCCTCGGTCGGCTTCTGAAGATGCGTGGCCTTCGAGTCACCATGCAGAAGCTCGACCCGTACATCAACGTCGATCCGGGCACGATGAACCCGTTCGAGCACGGCGAGGTGTTCGTGACCGACGACGGCGGCGAGACCGACCTCGATCTCGGGCACTACGAACGATTCATCGACGAGAGCCTCACCCGGAACTCGAACGCCACGACCGGCTCGATCTACCAGGCGGTCCTTGCCGCTGAGCGTCGGGGCGACTACCTCGGCAAGACGGTGCAGGTCATCCCGCACATCACTGACGAGATCAAGCGTCGCATCAAGCGCCTCGCCACCGACGAGGTCGACGTGGTCATCACCGAGGTGGGTGGCACCGTCGGTGACATCGAGATCCTTCCGTTCCTCGAGGCGATCCGGCAGTTCCGCAAGGAAGCCGGCCGCGACAACGTCTGCTACATCCATGTCACGCTGGTGCCGTTCATCGGGCCGAGCGGCGAGCAGAAGACCAAGCCGACGCAGCACTCCGTCACCGAACTGCGCAGCCGCGGCATCCAGCCCGACGTCATCGTGTGCCGCAGTGAGGCCCCGCTCAGCGACAACTTGAAACGCAAGATCTCGAATCTGTGTGACGTCGACGAGGCCGCCGTCGTGAATGCCGCCGACGTGCGCAACATCTATGAGCTGCCACTCATCCTCCACACCGAGGGACTCGACGGTGTGGTGTGCGACGTGCTCAAGATCGATGCGCCGATCGACCTCGCGCCATGGCAGGAGCTCGTCGCCAAGGTCGAAGCTGCCACCAAGCCGGTGAAGATCGGCCTGATCGGCAAGTACATCGATCTGCACGACGCCTACCTCTCGGTGGCCGAGAGCCTCACGCATGCCGGCATCCATCACGGGGCCAAGGTCGAGGTCGATTGGATCCAGGCCGAGGACGTCGAGGGCCTCCTGGCCGCGGGGCGCCTCGCCGACCTCGATGGCATCCTGATCCCCGGTGGTTTCGGTGAGCGCGGCTTCGAGGGCAAGATCGCTGCTGCGGGATATGCGCGCGAGCACGACATCCCGTGTCTCGGGATCTGTCTCGGACTCCAGGCGATGACGGTGGACTTCGCTCGCAACGTGATGGGGCTCGTCGGCGCCAACTCGAGCGAGATGGACCCTGCCACGCCGCACCCGGTCATCGACCTGATGCACGACCAGCGCGACATCAGCGACAAGGGTGGTACCCAACGCCTCGGTGCGTTCTACGCCATTCTCGAGAGCGGCAGCAGGGTGTTCCAGGCGTACGGCGAGCCGGTGGTCAGCGAGCGCCACCGTCACCGCTACGAGCTGAACGCCCAGCTGAAGCCGCGTCTCGAGGCAGCGGGCCTCCGCTGCAGCGGGCTCTCGCCCGATCGTCGGCTCGTCGAGTTCATCGAGCTCGACGACCACCCGTTCTGGGTAGCCACGCAGTCGCACCCCGAGTTCAAGAGCCGACCCGATCGACCGCACCCGCTGTTTCGCGACCTGGTGGCAGCAGCACTTGCGAGGCGCGAGGCGCGGGCACCGCACCTGTTCGTGGTCGACGAGGCGGTCGCCCCGTCGTCGGTGGCATGAACCCCGAGGCCCGACCATGAGCGGCGGCGGCTTTCGTCGCACCGACGAACAACTCGTCCACCAGGGTCACGTCTGGCACGTCGTCACGGCACAGTTCGAGGCACCCGATGGCAGCGCGTTCACGCGTGACATCGTCCGGTCGCCGGGCGCTGTCGGGGCTGTGCCGCTGCTGTTCGACGCCGAGGGCACGCCGTCGGTCGTGCTGGTCCGCCAGTACCGGCCGGCGTTCGACGCGCTGGTGCTCGAGATTCCTGCCGGCATGCGTGACGTCCCGGGGGAGCCCACGGAGCAGACGGCTCACCGCGAGCTCGAGGAGGAGGTCGGTCTACGGGCAGGGTCGATGGTGCACCTCACCGACTTCTACCCGTCGGCAGGCATGACCGATGCGGTGCTCTCGCTCTACCTCGCCACCGATCTGGAAGTGATCGAACGTCAGCCGCACGGTCCCGAGGAGGACCACTCCGAGGTCGTGCACCTGCCGCTCGCAACGGCGATCGACATGGTGGTCCGCGGCGAGATCACGGACGCGAAGACCGTGGTGGGCATGCTGCTGGTCGAGCGCGAGCTGCGCCGCACCGACCGAACGGTGGGGTGACAAGGTGGGCGACCTCGACCGGGCTGTGGTGCAGCTCGGGCTGCCGCTCGAGGTCGAGGAATTCCTCTCGTGGATGCTCACCGAGCGAGGACGTTCGCGCAACACGCTCGAGGCCTACCGTCGCGACCTCACCGGGTACACGACCTGGCTCGCGCAGCGCGAGAGCAGCATCATGGACGTCGATGGGGCGGGCATCGACGCCTTCATCGGTACGCGACGTGCGGTTGGAGCGCCGTCGAGCGTGGCCCGCCAGCTCGCTGCCATCCGCATGCTGCACCGCTTCTTGTCGGATGAGAATGTGCGCACCGACGACCCGACCGCGCAGCTCGAGGGGGTGCGCGTGCCGTCCGGCCTGCCGCACCCGCTCGACGAGGACGAGGTCGTCCGCCTCCTCGACGCCGTCGTCGGTGGCGACCCGGTGGCGCTCCGCGACCGGGCTCTGCTCGAGCTGTTGTACGCCACGGGGGCGCGCATCAGCGAGGTGTGTGGCCTGTCGCTCGGTGACGTCGACCTCGAGCACCGCGTCGCTCGTCTGTTCGGCAAAGGTGCGAAGGAACGACTGGTGCCGTTCGGCCGGACGGCGGGCGAAGCACTGGGTGCATGGCTCGGCGATGCCGGCCGGCCGGGGCTGGTGCCCGATCGGTGGGCCCACCGCGACGACAGCACGGCGATGTTCCTGAACCAGCGCGGTGGCCGCTTGAGTCGGCAGCTCGCATGGAGCGTCGTGAAGGAGTACGGCCGTCGGGCCGGCATCGCAGCCGACCGGTTGTCACCGCACGTCCTGCGCCACTCGTGTGCCACGCATTTGCTGAACCACGGCGCCGACCTGCGAGTGGTGCAAGAGCTGCTCGGGCATGCCTCGGTGTCGACGACCCAGGTGTACACGAAGGTCAGCCAGGACCGCCTCGTCGAGGTCTACCGTCGGGCGCACCCGCGAGCGGTGGCACGATGAGCACATCTGGCCACCTCGCACACCTGGCCCGCCGGTTCGTGGGCTCGCTGTCGACGGTGCCGCCCTCGGTGCAGGACGAGCGTTGGGCCGAGTCCCATCTGCTGGCACACGAGCGCTCGATGTGGCGCACCATGTCGAATGCCGATCGTCGGCACGCGACCCAGGTGGCTCGCCGTTTCGTCGATCGTCGGCCGGACGCGCCGCGAGCCGAGATGGCGGGTGCGCTGCTGCACGACGTCGGCAAGGTGGCCTGCGGGCTGGGCACGTTCGGCCGTGTGGCGGCGACCGTGGTGGGGCCACGGACCGACCGGTTCCGCCGATACCACGACCACGAACGGATCGGCGCCGACGCCCTGGCCGCAGGTGGATCCGATGCGTGCACCGTGGCGCTGGTTCGGCGCAGCGGACCCGCCGCACATGCGTTGGACCAGGCCGACGACGTCTGACAGCTACGATCGTCACATGCGCCGAAACTCGCTCGCTGCACTGGTCCTCGTCCTCGGAGCGACGCTCGCTGCATGTGGCAGCGACGACGCACCGTCGGACACGACGCCCTCGTCCGGCCCTCCCCAGATGGCCAACCCCGCATCCGAGTTCTGTATCTCCGAGGGCGGCACGCTCGAGATCGTCGACGAGGCCGATGGTCAGGTCGGCTACTGCACGCTGGCAGACGGCACGCGAGTCGAGGAGTGGGAGTACTACCGAAGCCAGACCGGGAACACGCAGCCCTGATCGCAGCCGAGCCGCACCCGGTGCGTGCTCGCTCGTCCCGACGCTCGGCCTCGATGCGAGGCGGGGTCAGCGGGGGAGGAAGCCGATGTGGTCGTAGGCGCGCTGGAGGGTGGCCTGGGCGATGGCGCCGGCCTTGTCGGCGCCGGTGCGGAGCAGTCGGGCCAGCTCGGCCCGATCATCCATCAGTTCGCGATATCGCTGCTGCACCGGCTCGAGCAGCGCGATGACCGCATCGCCGGCGTCGCCCTTCAGGGGGCCGTACTGGGTGTAGCGATCGGCGAGCGCCTCGGGGGTCTCGCCGGAGCAGGCCGACAGGATCTCGAGCAGGTTCGACACGCCAGGCTTCGATTCGCGGTCGAAGCGGACGTCGCTGTCGCTGTCGGTGACGGCACGCTTGAACTTCTTCGCGATCACCGAGGGTGAGTCGAGCAGGTTCACGAGGCCGGCATCGGTGGCCGACGACTTGCTCATCTTCGATGTGGGGTCCTGCAGATCCATGACGCGGGCGCCGGCCTTGGGGATCGCGGCCTTCGGCACCACGAACGTCTGTCGGAAGCGGCTGTTGAAGCGGATCGCGACATCGCGGGTGATCTCGAGGTGCTGGCGCTGGTCGTCGCCGACGGGCACCTCGTCGGCGTCGTAGAGCAAGATGTCGGCAGCCATGAGCGCCGGGTAGGTGAACAGGCCCGCCGCGATGAACTCGCCCTCGCGCTTGGCCGACTTGTCCTTGAACTGAGTCATCCGCGACAGCTCGCCGAAGCTGACCGTGCATTCCATGACCCAACCGAGCTGGCTGTGCTCGGGGACGTGGCTCTGGACGAACACGGTGGCGATGTCGGGATCGAGACCCACGGCGAACAACGCAGCAGCGGTGGTGAGCGTGGCAGCGCCCACGACGCCAGGCGTGTCGGTGATGGTGAGGGCGTGGAGGTCGACGATGCCGTGGAACGCGTCGCAGTCGTGCTGGCCGCTGACCCAGTTGCGAAGGGCACCCAGGTAGTTGCCCAGGTGGACGTCTCCGGTGGGTTGAATGCACGACAGGACTCTGGTCACGTCGCACGACGCTACCGAGTCGCCGGAGGGTCTCGGAAGCCAGTTGGGCCACCGGGTAGGTTGGGTCCATGGCGTTCGACGTGGCAACCCCCGTGTACGAGGGACCCTTCGACCTCCTCCTCCACCTGATCCTGAAAGAGCAGGTCGACATCTACGAGGTGTCGCTGGCGCGCATCGTCGACGCCTACCTGCAGGAGATCGAGCGGATCCAGGGCCTCGATCTCGATGTCGCGACCGAGTTCTTGATGATCGCGTCGACCCTCGTCGAACTGAAGGCACGGCGTCTGCTGCCGGGCCGTGACGACGTCGATCTCGATGACGAGCTGGCGCTGTGGGAAGAACGCGACCTGCTGCTCGCCCGCCTGCTCGAGTGCAAGACTTTCAAGGACGTGGCTGCCGTGTTCGGCCGGTTCGCCGATGATGCCGACCGGAGCTTCCCCCGCGAGTCCGGGTCCGACGAGCGATTCGCCGAGCTGGTGCCGGATCTCATGGATGGCATCACGCCGAAGCGCCTCCACTCCGCGTTCCTGCGTGCGGTCACGCCGAAGCCGGTGCCGCGCATCGATCTGTTCCACGTGGCTCCCGTGCGGGCCAGCGTGGCCGATGCGCTCGAGGAGCTCATCGACGAACTGCCACGCGTGGGCCGGATCTCGTTCCAGCGGCTCACCACCGGTCTCGTCGAGCGGCTCGACGTGATCGTGCGGTTCCTGGCGCTGCTCGAGCTGTTCAAGCAGGGTGCGGTCGAACTCGAGCAGACCGAACGCTTCGGCGACATCGAGATCGTGTGGAACGGCTTCGACTCCGGCGGCGTGCCCGCCATGGCCATCGACGACTACGAGGGATGATGCAGTCCAGATGAGCGACACCCCTGAGCTCCAGCCCCTGTCCATCGCCGATGGGCAGCAACCCGACGCTGTCGCGGCGAACCCGCCCGGTCAGCCCGACGCCGACACCGTGCGCGCCATCGAGGCGATCGTGCTGGTGGCGGTCGAGCCGGTGCCCGTCGACCTGCTCGCGCAGTTGCTCGAACTGCCGGCGGCCGTCGTCGAGAGCCTGTGCACGCAGTTGGCGGCCAGCTACGACGAGGCCGGCCACGGGTTCCAGCTCGTGAAGGTGGCGGGCGGCTACCGCTATCAGACCAGGGCCGACCTCGCGCCCTACGTCGAGCGGTTCCTGCTCGACGGCCAACGAGCCCGGATGAGCGGCGCTGCCCTCGAGACACTGGCGATCGTGGCCTACAAGCAGCCGATCTCTCGTGCACAGGTTGCATCCATTCGTGGTGTCGATCCGGACGGCGTGCTGCGCACCCTGCAGGCTCGTGGCTACATCACCGAGGTGGCCCGCGACAGCGGACCCGGCCAGGCGATCCTGTTCGGCACGACGCCCGCGTTCCTCGACAAGCTCGGGCTCGCCTCGTTGGCCGACCTGCCGCCGATTGCCGAGTTCGTCCCTGGCGCCGACGTCGTCGAGGCGCTCGAGCACGGCCTGCGGGTCGAGCCCACCGTCCCGCCGGCCGGTACGACGGGCAGCCCGTCGTGACCGACGATTTCGGTGACATCGATGACGGTGATGACGGCGACGACCTGATCGCCGAACGCGATCCCGACCGGGCCGTCGAGCCGCCACTGTGGGAGCAGTGGGCGGCAGCGTCGGCAGCGCTGCCACAGGGCGAGCGGCTGCAGAAGGTGCTCGCCGTGCGCGGATGGGGGAGCCGTCGCGTGTGCGAGGAACTCATCGCGGCGGGGCGGGTCACCGTGAACGGCGAGGTCGCGGCGCTCGGCCGGCGGGTACTCCCCGACATCGACAAGGTCGAGGTCGACGGCGTGCCGATCGGCACCAAGCCCGGCCTGGTGCACTACCTGCTCAACAAGCCGACCGGCGTGGTCACCACGGCGTTCGATCCACAGGGCCGACCCACCGTGGTCGACCTGGTGCCGAACGACCCGCGCGTGTTCCCGGTGGGCCGTCTCGACGTCGGCACCGAGGGCCTGCTGCTGCTCACCAACGACGGCGACCTCGCGCAGCGGCTCACGCACCCGAGCCACGGCGTCGAGAAGGAATACCTCGCCGAGGTCGAGGGCGGCAACGTCGCGCAGGGCAAGGTGCGCGCCTTGCGCGAGGGCATCGAGCTCGAGGACGGGATGACGGCACCGGCCACCGTGTCGCAGCCGTCGCCCGGCGTGCTCCGCATCACCATCCACGAGGGCCGGAACCGTCAGGTGCGCCGGATGTGTGAGGCGATCGGACACCCGGTGACGCGCCTGGTGCGCGTGCGCATCGGCACGTTGCAGGACCGCATGCTGAAGCCCGGCCAGTGGCGGCCCCTCGACCAGGCCGAACTGGTGGCGTTGGTGGAAGCCGTGGGCTCGCGCGGTGCCCCGGTAGGTTCGTAGCCCGTGACGAACGGGACGACAGGCGAGAGACACGGCCGTCGGGCCAACATCGCCGGGCTCGGCCTCATCGGCGGTTCCATTGGTCTCGCGCTCGCCGAACGCGGCTGGACCGTCAGCGGCGACGACCTCGATCCGGCCCGGGTCGCACAGGCGATCGAGCGTGGCGTCGTGCACACCGCAGGGCTCGACCCGGATGCCGAGATCACCTTTGTGGCCACCCCGGTCATGGCCGTGGCCGACACGGCCAAGCGGGCGCTGGCCGAGACGCGCGGGGTCGTCACCGACGTTGGCAGCGTGAAGGCCGGCGTGGCCGCGGCGGTTGCCGACCCACGGTTCGTCGGCGGCCACCCCATGGCCGGGAGCGAGCTCGAGGGTCTCGACGGGGCCGACGGCAGCATGTTCGAAGGAGCCGTGTGGGTGCTCACCCCGACGAGCGGCACGTCCGACCTCACCTTCGGTGCAGTGGCCGCGGTGGTGGCCGAGCTGGGCGCCGAGGTGGTGGCGCTGCCGCCCGAGCGCCACGACCAGGTGGTGGCCGTCATCAGCCACGTGCCCCACCTCGCGGCAGCGACCTTGATGGGCCTTGCCAGCGAGCGTGCCGAGGAGCATGCGGCGCTGCTCCGGCTTGCGGCCGGCGGCTTTCGCGACATGACGCGCATCGCGTCCGGTCACCCTGCCATCTGGCTCGACATCTGCGCCGAGAACCGTACGGCGATCCTGTCGGCGCTCGACGGACTCATCAGCGGCCTCGTCGAGATGCGCGAGGTGGTGGCCACCGACGACCGAACTCGACTGCTCGCGCGGTTGCAGCGGGCACGCGAAGCCCGCACCAACCTGCCCGCCCGCATCAGCATGCCGAGCGAACTGGCCGAGGTCCGCATCCCCATCCCTGACCGTCCGGGTGCCGCCGCCGAACTGTTCACACTTGCCGCCGAGCTCGGCGTCAACATCGCCGACTTCGAGGTCGTGCACAGTCTCGAAGGCAGCCGCGGTGTGGCCGTGGTGCTGGTCGATGCGTCGACCGCCGAGCTGTACCGCGGGGGACTGTTGGCACGTGGGTACCGTCCGGCCGTGCAGCGCCTCGGATGAGCGCGCCGATCCACCGCATCGCCGCAGTCGACGGCCCGCTCGCCACGGTGGTCGAGG
>JBBDMO010000127.1:0-12892 GCA_040878255.1 Ilumatobacteraceae bacterium | reverse complement strand
GCACGTGCACCTCGGGCACGGACCCGCGGTGTACCACCTGAGCGCGCACCGCCATGCGCATGTGGTGTGCGAGCGGTGCGGCGAGATCGGCGTGATCGACGATGCCGTGCTGCAGGGCTGGTCGGACCAGCTTCAGCAGGGCAGTGGCTTCCGCCTCGTCGACCAGCACTTCGCCTTCGCCGGGCTCTGCCGGAGCTGCTCGGCCGAGGCCCGGCCGTCGGAGCACACCGAGGGGTGAGTCACAGCCCGTGTCGACCGGGTCGGCGGCCCGTGTGGCACGATGGCGGTGCCGTGCGGTTGGGGTGACCGCCGGCACGAGGGGGAAGCGATGAGTGCATCCGACAACGGTGCGTCCGACGTCGACGTGGTGATCGTAGGAGCCGGGTTCGCCGGCATGTACCTGCTGCACCGCCTGCGCAAGCTCGGCATGACCACGCGCGTGCTCGAGGCCGGCGACGACGTCGGTGGTACCTGGTACTGGAATCGCTACCCGGGCGCCCGGTGCGACATCCAGAGCCTCGACTATTCGTACTCGTTCGACCCCGAACTCGAAACCGACTGGCAGTGGTCCGAGAAGTACGCACCGCAGCCCGAGATCCTCCGCTATGCGCAGCACGTCGCCGACAAGCACGACCTGCGCCGCGACATCACCTTCGGCGCGCGTGTCGAGCAAGCCGAGTGGGACGAGGCTGGCTCGCACTGGACCGTGCACACGTCGACCGGCGAGACGATCGTCGGCCGCCACCTCGTGATGGCCACCGGCTGTCTGTCGGTGCCGAAGGAGATCGACATCGAAGGCACCGACCGCTTCGGTGGCGAGGTGTACCTGACCAGCCGCTGGCCCCACGAGGGCGTCGACTTCACCGGCAAGCGGGTGGCCGTCATCGGCACCGGCTCGTCTGCCATCCAGTCGATTCCGCTGATCGCTGCGCAGGCGTCCCAGGTCACCGTGTTCCAGCGCACCCCGAACTTCTCGATCCCTGCGAACAACGGTCCGGTGCCGGACGACAAGAAGCAGGCGATCGCGGCCATCGGTCGCGACGCGTATCGCGAGTCGCAGCGCTGGTCGGGTTCGGGCGTGCCGGTCGAACGGAGCATGGTCAGCGCGCTGGCCGTCTCGGACGAGGACCGCCTCGCCACGTACGAGGCAGCGTGGCACCGCGGGGGCATCATCGAGTTCCTCAGCACGTACGCCGACCATCTCACCAACCCCGAAGCGAACGAGCTCCTGGCCGAGTTCGTGCGCAACAAGATCCGCGGCATCGTGCACGACCCGGTGGTGGCCGAGGCACTGTGCCCCACGACGTATCCCATCGGCACCAAGCGGCTGTGCGTCGACACCAACTACTTCGCGACGTTCAACCTTGCCCACGTACGGCTGGTCGACCTGCGCACCCATCCGATCTCGACGATCACCGAGACGGGCGTTGATCTCGTCGACGAGTCGATCGAGTTCGACGCGATCGTGTTCGCCACGGGCTTCGATGCGATGACCGGGGCGGTCGTCAGCGTCAACATCACCGGCCGCGATGGCGTGTCGCTGAAGCAGGCCTGGACCGACGGACCGATGACGTATCTCGGACTCATGTCGGCGGGCTTCCCGAACCTCCACATGATCACCGGGCCGGGCAGCCCGTCGGTGCTGTCGAACATGCTGGTGTCGATCGAGCAGCACGTCGACTGGATCACCGAGCTCGTCGTGCGCATGCGCGACGAAGGGTCCACCGAGATCGAGCCGACTCCCACCGCCGTCAGTGGCTGGGTGCAGCACACGAACGAGTTCGCCGACATCACCCTGATGCCGCAGGCGAACTCGTGGTACATGGGCGCCAACGTGCCCGGCAAGCCGCGGGTGTTCCTGCCGTACCCCGGTGGTGTCGACGGCTATCGGCGTATCTGTGACGAAGTCGTGGCCCAGGACTACCTCGGCTTCGAGCGGCGCGGCCCGAACGGCGCCAAAGTGGTCGACGGTGTCATCCGTCGCGTCGCCCCCGATGTCGGTGTGATGTTGCAGATGATGGGCGAGATGGGGCTACCCACGCTCGACTCGATGTCTGCCGTCGACGCTCGTGCGTTCTCGGATCTGCTGTCGGCCGAGCGCCCGCAGGGTCCCGATGTCGGCGAGGTGGTCGACGCCACGCTGCCCGGCCCCGCCGGCGATCTCGCCTACCGGCTCTATCGCCCGGCCACGCCAGGGCCGCACCCGATCGTCGTCTACTTCCACGGCGGTGGTTGGGTCCTCGGCGACTCGACATCGGACGACCCGTTCTGCCGCGACCTCTGCGTGCGGTTGAACGCCGTCATCGTCTCGGCGGACTACCGGCACTCGCCCGAGGTCCGTTTCCCGGGGCCCGTCGACGATGCCGTGGCAGCGACGAACTGGGTGGCCGATCACGCCGCCGATCTCGGTGGCATCGCGGGCCAGATCGCGGTCGCCGGGTGGAGTGCTGGCGCGAACCTGGCCGCGGTCGTGGCGCAGATCGCCCGCGACGCCGGCGGACCAGCGCTGATCGGCCAACTGCTCCTCACCCCGGTCACCGACGGAGCAGTGCAGCACCCGTCCCACGTCGACAACGGCGACGGGTACATCCTGACGGCATCGCTGATGCAGTGGTTCTGGGACCACTACGCCGATGCCGCTGATCGCACCGACCCGCGTGCCTCACCGCTGCGGGCCGAACGGCTCGATGGACTGCCGCCCGCCGTCATCATCACGTGCGAGTTCGATCCGCTCCGCGACGAGGGCAACGCCTATGCGGCGGCACTCGCTGCGGCCGGTGTTCCTGTCACGCACATCCAGGTGCCTGGCCACACGCACACGTCGCTCACCGCGGTCGACGTGCTCGTGACCGGCGCTGCGTTCCGCGCCCGCTTCACCGAGGCGTTCGCCGGCATCCTGCACTCGTCGGTCAACGTCTGACCGGATTCCCTCGGCGGGCCGCCGGTGCAGGTAGCCTCGGCGGCTGATCTTCAAGGAGTTTTCGTGCTCATTCTCGGCCTGATCCTCATCGGCATGCTCATTGGTTGGTTGGCCAACTTCATCCTCGGTGGCCCGAACCGGCCCGACAACTGGGGAGAGCTGCTCATCGCCGGTCTCGTCGGCTCGTTCGTCGGCGGCCTGCTGTTCAGCCTCATTGCAGGCGATGGCATCGAGCTCCGCCCCAGTGGCCTGATCGGCTCGGTCATCGGAGCTGTCGTGATCCTGCTCGTGCTGCGCCTGGTCCGCTCGAAGAAGGCCTGACTCCTCCGTTCAACTCGGGCATCGGGGGTGCAGACTGGCCAGCATGTCTGCGCTCGAGGGTGTCCGCGTGCTCGACCTGTCGTCGGTGGTGATGGGGCCGTGGGCCACCCAGATCATGGGTGACCTCGGGGCCGACGTCATCTGCGTCGAAGACGTCGGCGGCGACACGAATCGGATCATGGGACCAGGGCCCGTGCCAGGGATGTCAGGCGTCTCCTTGAATCTGTTGCGCAACAAACGCAACGTGTGCCTCGATCTGAAGCACCCCGAGGGTCGAGCAGCGTTGCTGCGTATCGCTGCCACCTGCGACGTGCTCGTGACAAACCTTCGCCCGGGTCCGCTCGGGCGGCTCGGCCTTACGTACGAGGCGATCAGCGCGGTGCGGCCCGACATCGTCATGTGCCAGGCGCACGGGTGGCCATCGGGCGGGCCCGACGCGAACAAGCCCGCCTATGACGATGTCATCCAGGCCGCCTCGGGCATTGCTGACAGTTTCACGCTGCAGTCCGGGCGGCCAGCGCTGGCACCGACGCTGGTGGCCGACAAAGTTGCCGGCCTGACCATCCTCTACGCCGTGCTCGCAGCGCTGTTCCACCGGGAACGTACCGGCGAGGGGCAGTTCGTCGAGGTGCCCATGATCGATGCGCTGACCTCGTTCACGCTGGTCGAGCACGGCTCGGCGGCGATCCCTGAACCGGCGCTCGGCGCGGCCGGGTACCGGCGCATCGTCGTGCCGGAGCGCCGCCCGTTCGCCACGCTCGACGGATGGATGGCCGTGCTGCCGTACTCGACCTCGAACTATGCAGCGATCTTCTGCGAGGGAGGCCTCGACGACATGGCCGACGACCCGCGCATCGCGACGCCGGAGTCCCGCATGGCCAACGCTGGGGCGCTGTACGCCGCGATCGAGCCGATCATCGCGTCGCGGAGCACCGAGTTCTGGGTCGGTTTCTGCGAGCGCCACGACATTCCCGCGGGTGCCGTGGTCACCCTCGCTGAGCTGGTGGACGACCTGCCGGTGGTCGAGCACCCGACGGCGGGCCGGTACCGCGAGATTCCGCCGGCCGTGCGGATGTCGGCCACGCCGCCGTCGGTGCGCCGCCCCGCACCCCGCCTCGGCGAGCACGGTCGCGAGGTGCTGACCGAAGTGGGCCTGGGCGAGGCCGAGATCGATGCGCTCGTGGCCGGCGGCGCCCTGCGCCGGACCGAGGATCGGCCGTGACGATGGCGGGCGTGGCTGACGATGTGGCCGATGAGCTGTTCGGTAGTGTTCGGAAACTGGTCATGACGCGGCGCGAACGTGCCGATACGACACGGACGGACACGGTCGAGCGGCAAGGGGCGAGATGAAGCAGTGGGTGCGGCGCATGGTGGCACTTGCTGTACTCGCGGCCACCTTGGCATCGACGATCGGGCACGTGTCGGCAACCGACACGCCGCCGGAGCCGGCGCCCATCGCCGCCGCCGATCTGGGGAGTCCGCCCGCTGCCGCGGCTACCGGAGAGACGGCGGTCGTTGTTCGGGCTGTTGATGCCGCCGCCCTCGATGACGCCCTCGAGACGCTTGCCGCCGACGGCATCGAGCCCGATCAGGTATGGGACGACGCACTGCACGGACTCGCTGTCTCGGCTGACGCCGATGTGATCGGTGCGCTCCGTTCGACGCCGGGCATCGTGGTCGAGGTCGACCAGGTCATCACGCTGTCCGGCACGCAGGCCAACCCACCGTGGGGTCTCGACCGGATCGATCAGCGGACGCGCCCGCTCGACAACGGATTCTCGACCGCGCTGACGGGCGCCGGGGTCGACGCCTACGTGCTCGACACCGGTATCAACCTGAGCCACACCGAATTCGCCGGCCGCATCAGGCCCGGCTTCGCGTTCGACTTCGGCGACAGCACCGGTGTGAGCGACTGCAACGGCCACGGGACACACGTGTCAGGCACGCTCGGGGGCACAACGTTCGGCGTCGCCAAACAGGTGTCGATCGTGCCGGTGAAGGTCTTCTCGTGCACCGGCGACACCCCCGTCTCGGTCGTCGTCATGGGCATCAACTGGATCATCGCCAACCATCTGCTCGGCCAGCCAGCCGTGGTGAACATGAGCCTGGGCGGAACAGCGTCATCGACCCTCGATGCTGCGGTCGCCGCCATGATCGCCGACGGGATCACCGTGGTCGTCGCTGCCGGCAACTCCGGGACGAACTCGTGCTGGTACAGCCCGGCCCGTGTCGCGGCTGTCATCACGGTGGCGGCGATCGACCGTGATGACGGTGCTGCCCTGTACTCGAACTACGGGCCGTGCAACGACCTGTTCGCTCCGGGCACCGGCATCACGTCGGCGGCCTTCAACTCGACGAACGGCACGGCCGAGAAGACCGGGACGTCGATGGCCAGCCCGCACGTCGCCGGTGTGGCAGCGATGGTGCTCCAGGCGAACCCGACCGCCACACCGGCCCAGGTCTGGATGGCGCTCAGCAATCAGACCACTCCCGGTGTCGTGGGCGACCGCTACGGCGGCTACCCGGACCGACTGCTCTACGCCTCGCCGAGTTGGAACATCGGCCTCGATCCGTTGTTCACCGGCGTCGTGCCGTCGCGGTTCTACGAGACCCGGGCGGGTTACGCGACCGTGGACGGGTTGCAGAACGGTGTGGGACGGCTCGGTGCCGAAGGCGTGGCGGAGGTCGCCGTGGCCGGTCGTTCACCCATCCCGTCCAATGCCGGCTCGGTGGCTCTCAACATCACCGTGACGAACCCGGAGGCGGCAGGGTTCGTGACTGCGTACCCGTGTGGCATCAGCCCCCCGGGAGCCTCGAGCGTGAACTTCACAGCAGGTGGAACGATTGCGAACACGGTTGTCTCGAAGGTCGGCGGGAACGGTCGCGTCTGCGTGTTCGCGAACGTCGCGACCGATCTCATCGTCGATGTCACCGGTTGGTTCAGTCCGATCGGCGGGTTCACCGGCATCGATCCGGCTCGCCTCCTCGAGACTCGTCCCAATCTGACCACGTTCGACCTCCAGCAGAACGGGATCGGCATGCGTTCGAGCGGGCTGGTCACTGCTGTGGCAGTCACCACTCGCGGCATCGTTCCCTCGAACGCGTCGGCAGCCGTGCTCAACGTCACCGTCACGAACCCTGCGGCCGCCGGCTTCGTGACGGTGTACCCGTGCGGGTCGCAGCCGACGACGCTGACGTCGAGCCTGAACTTCCGGGCTGGCCAGACGATCGCCAACGGGGTGATCTCGAAGATCGGTACGGATGGCCAGGTGTGTCTGTACACCCAGGTCCCGACCGACATCATCGTCGACGTCACCGGATACTTCGGAGCCGCGACCGACTTCACGGGTGTCGTTCCTGCCCGCTTCTACGACTCCCGGCCCGGTTACTCGACCGTCGATGGTCTGCAGTCGGGTGCCGGTCGACGCGAGACCGGTTGGGTCACCGAGATCGACGTGCTGAACCGTGCCCCGATCAGCGCGAGCGCGGGTGCTGTCGTGCTGAACGTCACCGTGACCAACACGGCGGCACCTGGGTACGTGATGGTCTACCCGTGTGGCTCACCGCCGCCCACGCCCACATCGAGTGTCAACTTCGGCACCGGTGACACCGTGGCGAACTCGGTGGTCTCGAGGATCGGTGCAGGCGGCAAGGTCTGTGTCTTGTCGCAAACGGCGACGGACCTGATCGTCGACGTCACCGGCTGGTTCCCCGCCTGAGGCGTCGACGACCGAGTCAGACCGGACGGCCCTCGAAATCACCGATCAGCGACACGGGCACGCGGTCTCCGGCTGTGCGTGCAGCAGCGAGCTCCATCTGTTTCTGGGCGTAGTACCGCTCGCGCAGGTCGCCTTCGGCGAGCGCGTTGTAGGTCGGGTAGAGGGCACGTCGGTCGTGTATCGACCGGTTGGGCCCGCTGCGGTGCGGCGTGCGCGAGTGGAACCACAGGGTCTGGCCAGCGCGCAGGGGCACCGCCTCCCACCGAAGCGACGCGACGACGTCGGCACGGATGCAGCCGCGCTCGTCCATCGGGAGAACCTCGTCGTGAGCGCCCGACACGACCTCGAGGCACCCGTTCGCGGCCGTGGCGTCGTCGACGGCCACCATGCACGACACGTGCTGTTCGACGAAGCGGTAGGCCGGCGCGTCCTGGTGTGGCGAGTACCCGGCGCCGCCGGCGAGCTTGTAGTTGATCTTCTCCTTGTAGAGCACCGCCTGCTGCCCGAGGAGTTGCGACGCCGTCTCGACCATGGCGCCGGTGGACAGGAACTCGCGCATGCCGGTGTGGAATGGAATCACGTTCTCGGTGCGGCACAGCTTCGGTCCGTGCACGGTGGATTCGCGGTAGTGGAGCCACGCACCGTCATCCGGCCACGCGGCGATCTCTGCGACGAAACGGCGTACCGCGTCGGCGCCGGCTGCGTCGAGGGTGTCGGTGAGCACCCAGCCGTGCTCGCGGAAGTGGGCGTCGTCGACCATTGCAGGGCACGCTACGCGCCGGCGGTGGCGGCCGGGCCCTTCGGGTTCGGGAAGTTGCAGTCCGCCGGCGGGTCGGTCCGGCCGTACTGCTCGATGTCAGCTCCTGACCCACCCGAGGTCAGAGCGTGGGACGGCTGGCCGGTTGCCCGACACTCGCCAGGTACTGCGCATAGTCATCAGACGGCACCGGCATGCCGATCGCGAACCCCTGTGCACGGCGGATGCCCGCGCCGGCGACGGCGACACGGACGGCATCGGACTCGATCCCCGCAGCCACGGTCTCGATCCCGAGCGCTGATGCCAGACGTACGGTCGACCGAACGATGGCGAGGCAACGCTCGTCGCTCTCGATCGCCCCCACGATGGATCGGTCGATCTTGACCTCGTCGACCGGCATCTCGAACAGTCGGGCGTTCGAGGAGTACTCGAGTCCGAAGCCGTCGATCGACACGCGAACGCCTCTGGCCCTGATCGCCGCGAGTGCGCCGGCGGCGCGCATCGGGTCGTGGGTCAGCGCCCGCTCGGCGATCTCGAGCGTGAGCTGTGCCGGCTCGAACCGGTAGATCTCGAGGAGGTCCTCGAGGTACTCGCCGAGGCTGTCGTCCGCAAGGTCGCAGTGCGAGATGTTGACGCTGACGGCGAGACCCGGAAACAGCTCTGCGTGGAACGCGATTGCCTGGGCGATCACGGCTCGGGTGATGCCGCGGATCAGCCCGGCACGCTCGGCCATCGGCACGAACGCGTGCGGTGCGAGCAGACCCCGGGTGGGGTGGCGCCAGCGGACCAGCGCTTCCGAGGCCACGACGCACCCGGAGTGCAGGTCGACGGTCGGCAGGTAGTGCACGGTGAGACGTCGCTCGTCGATCACCTTGGTCAGTTCCTCGAGCAGCTTCATCTTGTCATCGGCGTTGAAATCGGTGAGCGGCACGTACATCGCGACCCCACCGTGTGACCGCTTGGCGTCGTACATCGCGACGTCGGCACATCGCAGCAGGGCGGGCAGCGCGTCGGCATGCTCCGGGTAGAGGGCGACGCCGATCGCTGCGCCAACCTGCACGGACGTCTCTTCGATCTCGAACGGTGCATCGAACACTCGCCGCGCCGATTCAGCAATGGCGAGGCCGCCGGCAGCGTCTGCAACCGAGGTGACGATGCCGAACTCGTCCCCGCCGAGGCGGGCGATCACGCTCCGATCCGCCAACGTGCTGCGGAACCGTTGCGCCAGCAGCGACAGCAGTTCGTCGCCGACATGGTGCCCCAGCGTGTCGTTGACGTCCTTGAACCCGTTGAGGTCGATGATCGTCACGGCGAACACAGATCGTTTCGTGGCAAGCAGGCGGTCGACCTCCTCGATGAATCCGCGGCGGTTCGCCAGCCCGGTCAGCTCGTCGGTCCGCGCCATCAGATAGCTGCCCTGCGCCCGCCGGAGCTCGCGCATCGTCAGCGTGGTCCGTAACACGATCACGAGACCCACCGAGGCAAGTGCCAGCAGTGAGGCAACGATGTCGAGGTCGTGGTTGATGCCGTAGGCCAACACGCCGAGGGACACGGCCGACAACATGGTCGGGACAGCACTCACGCCAGCGTTCGAAACGGCTGCCGTCGGGTCCGCCGTCGCCGCCACCGTCGGTGCGGCGGCGGCGAGCGCCACGAGCAACAGGCCGACGAGCCACCCAGCCGATGCCCATCCCGGCGTCGCCGACGTCGTCACCACGGCGCGGAGGTGACCCACATCGGCTGTCGTCATCACCGTGAGGCCTCCGACCAAGAGCCATGACGATGTGGTCGCACGGGATCGCCGCGAGACGAGCGCGTCGGCGAGCACGGCGATCAGGACGAGGTCGACGAGCGGCACCATCAACGCGACCAGCGTGATGATCGGCTCGGGGGCGCCTTCGACGACCGAGTCGAACCAGATGGCAGCACCGAGCGCAGCAGCGCCCAGCCCGGTGATGACGCCATCGAGGCGCAGCAGACGTTCGCCGCGCATCGGCCGGCGACTGATCAGCAGCACGGCGCCCGCGCCGATCGCGATCCGGGCCGCCAGCGTCGCCGCCCCCAGGATCATCCGCGCCTCGCGGCCGTCGATCAGCGCGAGCCATGCCGACGCGGCGATCGTCACGGCGCCGCCGGCGATCACCGCCCATGCTGCCTGGGGGCGCCCGGCGAGCGCACGGCACACGAGGACGGCCGCAACGAGACCCAACGCCGACAGGTGCAGCGCCGACTCGGTCACCAGGTGGCCGACACGGACCGGTCCGACGAGCGAACCGAGATCGACACCAGCGACGATCAGGCTTGCGACCAGCAGCACCCGCGCCGGGTTTCGCCACGGCGAGGCGACCGCGGCAAACCACGGGCCGCGTCGAGCGGTCAGGGTGTTGCTGGTGTCTCGGTCGGGTTGCTCCATGGTTGCCGTTCGGTCCGTGGCGACTGTGCGTCACCTGGTCAGGAGTTGTCGGCTCACCGGGTCGGCCCCTTGAGGCGCAGCTCAGGAACAGACGAAATCACAACACTTCATGCCGAACCGCGGGCGTGCCGCCCGGCCGTCATGCCTGACGAGTCGCGTGTCTCTCTGCTCGGACCGCGGGGTCTTGGCGATAGAAGTCGCAGAGCACCTCGTACAGAAGCGGCGTCGCGTCGCGCACCGCACCGGGCCGCGTGAAGAAGGTCTCGGTGGCAACGGCGAAGAACTCGCCGGGATCGGTGGCCGCGTACTCGCGGAGCACGTGCTCGTCGCCACGCCGGAGTGAGCGCATCTCGGCCGTGCAGACCTCGACCCAGCGCGCCCGTCGGGTCGCGTCGGCAATGGGGGGCGTGCCGTCGATGTTGCTGTCGAGCATGTCGAGCTGGTGAGCGAACTCGTGATACACGACGTTCTGGCCCTGCTCGGGATGCCGCGCCTCGTAGGCGACCGTGCTCCATGCCAGGACGACCGGCCCCTTGATGTGTGCCTGTCCACTGATCGGCATGGGGGCATCCGAGACGACCGACCCGGCCCCGACGTGGCGGGCACCGTGCAGCACGACCGTTCGGGGGTGGAGGATGACCGAGGTGACCGACCGGTACACGTCGTCAGGCAGCTCGAGCGAGATGAGCGACGCCTGGGCGGCGACGAGCAGCCGCTTGTCGTCGTCGATCGAGAAACCCTGTGCCGCCTCGAAACGGACATCGACGAGGAACAGCTTGATGAGGTGCTCAAGGCGCTCGCGCTCGTCGGCGTCGAGTGAGCCCCACACCGGCCACCGGTATGCGAGACGGGGACGCCATGCGTCGGGGAACGGCTCGTCGAGCGCCTCGCGTCGTCGTCGGTTGCGCCGCCAGCTCATCATCGCGAGCCTGTCTTCGACACGTCGGGACCGTCAGGTCGCAGGCTTGAGGTCTTGGCTGCGGAGCTCGGCGATGCGCTCTTGCAGGAACGAGTACGCGGTGCGCCCTTCGGCCAGCACGGCGTCGTCGGCCGGGTGCAGGAACAGCGGAAGGGACAGGCGCGACCGGGTGGCGCTGTCGCCCGTGGGGTTCATGACCCGGTGCGTGGTGGACGGGTAGTAGCCGCCGCTGGCGAGGTGCAGCATGTCGCCGGAGTTGATCGCGATGCTGCCGAAATCGCACGGCACGTCGTGCCAGTTGCCGTTCACGTCGCGCACCTGCAGGCCCGGCTCGTTGGCGGCCGGCAAGACGGTGAGGAGGTTGATGTCCTCGTGTGCAGCGGCTCGTACGGCGTCGGCCGGCTCGTCGCCGCGCAACGGTGGGTAGCGCAGCACGCGAAGCAACGTGCGGGTGCTGCCGTCCATCATGCGTGGGAGCGGACGGGAGAAGCCGGCAGTCACCTCGTCGGGCGTGTTGTCCTGCACCCACTGGAGCAGTGTCTGGGCGATGGTCTTGGAGATCTCGGCGTACCGCAGGGCTGCGTCGCTGACCTCGGCGGGGTACTTGCCCCAGGGGTAGACGTGGAAGAACTCCTTGATGTCCTTGACCGTGTTGCCCTTGGCGGTCTCGGACACGTCGGGGCCGAACCAGCCGTCCTGGTTGTCATCGCTGAACCGGTAGGAGTACTTCGCATCGCTCTCGAAGAAGGCGAGCCACTCGTCGTAGATCTGCTGGACGAGCTCGTGGGGGAGCGGATGGTTCACGATCACCGCAAAGCCGGTCTCGCGCAGGGAGCGGGTGAAGGCCTCCGGCGCATCCGGTGCAGCGAAATCGACGACTCCGACGTTCATCTCGCCACGTTACCCCCGCCCTGGGAACCGTCGGGCGCTCGCCAGGGCGGCGCACGAACGAACGCAGGTTCAATGTCGACGATCGAGCGCGTGGTGCTGACCCGCCGCGGCCTCCGCCTGCCCGACCGCTGACCAAACGCAGGGTCAGATGACGATGTTGACGGTGCGGCCGGGGACCACGACGACCTTCTTGGGGGTCGCGCCGGCGAGCGATGCGACGACCTTCGCGTCGCTGAGGGCGACGGCTTCGATGGTGGCCGACGGGGCGTCGGCGGGCACCACGATGCGTGACCGCACCTTGCCGTTCACCTGCACCGGCAGCTCGACGGTGTCGTTCACGAGCTTGGCCGGGTCGGCCACCGGGAAGTCGACGTAGGTGATCGTCTCGGTGTGGCCGAGCAGGTGCCACAGCTCTTCGGCCAGGTGCGGTGTGAGCGGCGCCGTCATCAGCACCACCCGGTCGGCGATGGCAGCGGGGCAACCGCCCAGCTTGGTGAGGTGGTTGTTCAGCTCGATCAGCTTGGCGATCGCGGTGTTGAAGCGCATCGCATCCATGTCGGCGCGCACGCCCTCGATGGTGCGGTGGAGCAGGCGATCGGTCTCGTCGTCGAGCTGCGGCAGGTCGGTGCGCAGATCGCCGGTCTCCTCGTCGACCATGTTGCGCCACAGGCGCTGCACGAAGCGGTACATGCCCACCACGTCACGGGTCTCCCACGGGCGTGAGGCGTCGAGCGGGCCCATCGCCATCTCGTACAGCCGCAACGTGTCGGCGCCGTATGCCTCGTAGATCTCGTCGGGGGCGACGGCGTTCTTCAGGCTCTTGCCCATCTTGCCCCACTCGCGCGTGACCGGCTTGCCTTCGAAGGTGAACTCGCCGTCCTGCTCGGCGACGCTGAATGCGTCGACGTAGATCTCGCGCTCGTCCTTGAACGCGGCAGCCAGGATGTAGCCC
>JBBDMO010000126.1:0-12977 GCA_040878255.1 Ilumatobacteraceae bacterium | reverse complement strand
ACAGCTCCACACGACAGCCCGCCCGTTCGCCACCGACTTCGACCTGTTCGGGATGATCGACGAGTACAAGCACCTGTTGGCCGCAAAGGGCGCTCGGCTGCCTGACGGCTACGACGAGCTGCAGGCGAGCGCCGATGCCACGCGACGTGCGCTCGAGGCGACGGCGCGTCCGCTGGTGCCGTCGCACTGCGACCCGCTGTGTGAGAACTTCCTCGACACGGGCACCCGGATGTACGTCATCGACTACGAGTACGCCGGCAACAACGATCCGATGTGGGATCTCGGCGATCTGTCGGTCGAGGGTGGGTTCACCCCCGAGCAGGACGCGGTGCTGCTGCGCGCGTACGTCGGTGGTGACCCATCGCCGGCCGATGCCGGACGGATGGTGGCCTACAAGGCGATGTGTGACCTGCTGTGGACGCTGTGGGGCGTGATCCAGCACGTCAACGGCAATCCGGCCGACGATTTCTGGGCATACGCATGCGGACGGTTCGAGCGGTGCCGGACGTTGATGTCCGGGCCGTCGTACGAGTCGGAGTTGGCAGCGGTTCTGCGCGGGTGATGTGGTAGATTCCGCTATGCGGACCTGGTCCGCATCGTGAAACATCCACGTCGATCTACGAGGGACGATCAACCAATGAGCGATGACGATCTTGATCTGGCAGCTCTCCCCGACGACGAGCTCGTCACACAGATGCACGAGGACCTCTACGACGGCATGGCGCCCGAGATCGCCGAGGGCACGCTCATCCTGCTCGACCGCGGCTGGACCCCCGACCGTGTCCTGAACGACGCCCTCGTCGAGGGCATGCGCATCGTCGGCATCGACTTCCGCGACGGCATCCTGTTCGTCCCCGAGGTGCTGCTGTCGGCCAACTCGATGAAGGCCGGCATGGAGATCCTCCGGCCGCTGCTGGCCGAGACCGGCGCCGAGCCGATCGGCAAGGTCGTCATCGGCACCGTCAAGGGTGACATCCACGACATCGGCAAGAACCTCGTCGCGATGATGCTCGAGGGCGCCGGCTTCGAGGTCATCGACCTCGGCATCAACACCGACGCCGACAAGTTCCTCGCCGCGCTCGACGAGCACCAGCCCGACATCCTCGGGATGTCGGCACTGCTCACCACCACGATGCCCTACATGAAGGTCGTCATCGACACGCTGCAAGAGCGTGGGTTGCGCGAGAAGTACATCGTGCTCGTCGGCGGCGCCCCGCTGAACGAGGAGTTCGGTGCGGCCATCGGTGCCGATGCCTACTGCCGCGATGCAGCGGTTGCATCCGAGACGGCCAAGCACCTCGTGAGCGCCCGTCGCGGCCGCGTCGAGCCCGCCGGACCGTCCGTCTGAGCCGAGCCATGGCCCGGCCACTCGTGCTCGCCTGCGGTGCCCTCGTCACCGAACTGCGTGCCGTGTTCGCCGCGAACGACCTCACCGACGCTCTCGACGTGCACTACCTGCCAGCGAACCTCCACAATCGGCCCGAGCGGATCGTGCCGGCGCTGCGCATGCTCATCGGCGAGCACGTGGTCGACGACCCGGATCGCCCCGTGCTGCTGGGCTACGCCGATTGCGGCACCGGGGGCCACATCGACGCACTCATCGCCGAGATGCCGCAGGTGCAGCGCCTGCCCGGCGCCCACTGCTACGAGTTCTTCGCGGGTGCGCACGTCTTCGCCGAGCTCCACGACGATCAGCCGGGCACCTTCTATCTCACCGATTTCCTGGCCAAGCACTTCGATGCACTCGTGTGGCACGGCCTCGGTCTCGATCGCCATCCAGAGCTGCGGCCGATGTACTTCGGCAACTACACACGGGTCGTGCTGCTGTCGCAGGGCACCGACGAGGCATTGGTCGGTGCGGGTCGCGTTGCGGCCGACCGGCTGGGCCTCGAGTTCGAGCACCGTCACGTGGGGCTCGAACCGTTCGGCTCGGCCGTCACCGTCTCACTGAGGAGGGCCGCCTGATGGGTCGTCGTTCGGGCAACGAGATCGTCGTCATCCTCTGGCGCGACATCCCCGCACAGATCAATGGTCGGGTCGGCGAGGAACGCCACCAGGTCATGCTGCCCCACCGGTTCCAGAAGGCCATCGATCGGGCCGCCATGGTGTCCGGCAAGAAGACCGCACAGGACTACGTGGGCGAATGGCGGCGTGCCAACCATCCCATCATCGGCGACCTGATCGAGTCGGTCGAGGCGACGGCCGCCACCATCGAGCAGGAGTTCACCAACGAACGCCTGCACACCCTCGTCGCCAACGGCGGCTGGGACCCTGCTTCACCCGAGCACCACGACGAACAAGGACAACCGCAGCCATGACCCACACCGTGATCAGCTCCGCCACGAAGGAGATCGTGATCGGGTTCGACCGGCCCTTCGTCATGATCGGCGAGCGCATCAACCCCACCGGCCGCAAGCTGCTGGCGGAGGAGATGAAGAACGGCGACTTCAGCCGTGTCGCAGCCGACGCGCTCGCGCAGGTGGCAGCCGGCGCGCACATGCTCGACGTGAACGCCGGCATCCCGCTCGCCGACGAGCCGGCGCTGCTCGCCAAGGCGATCCAGCTCGTCCAGTCGATCACCGATGTGCCGCTCTCGATCGACTCGTCCATCGTCGAGGCACTCGAAGCCGGCCTGGCCGTCTACCAGGGCAAGGCGCTCGTCAACTCCGTCACCGGCGAGGACGAGCAGATGGAGCGCGTGCTCCCACTCGTGGCCAAGTACGGGGCTGCCGTGGTGGCGATCTCGAACGACGAGACCGGCATCAGCGAGGACCCCGACGTCCGCTTCGAGGTCGCGCGCAAGATCGTGAACCGGGCGGCCGACTACGGCATCCCGGCCTGCGACATCGTGGTCGACCCGCTCGTCATGCCGATCGGCGCGATGGGCACCGCAGGCCGCCAGGTGTTCGCCCTGCTGCGCCGCCTCGTCACCGATCTCGGGGTGAACACCACCTGCGGCGCATCGAACGTGAGCTTCGGGTTGCCGAACCGGAACACCATCACCGGCACGTTCCTGGCGATGGCGATCTCGAACGGCATGACCTCGGCGATCATGAACCCGCTGCACCCCGAGGTGAAGAACGCGATCATGGCCGCCGACGTGCTCGCCGGCAACGACCGCGACTGCTACGCCTGGATCCGCGAGAACCGCGACCCGAACGCTGCCGGAGGCGCCCGCGAGGGTCGCGCCGGTGGCGGCCGTCGCCGACGCGAGTAGGCACCGTGGCACGCGTCGTCTTCACACCATCCGGACTCGTCGGCGAGATCCCCAACGGCACGAACGTGCTGCAGGCTGCGCGTCAGCTCGGGGTCGACCTCGACTCGGTGTGTGGGGGGCGCGGCATCTGCGGTCGGTGCCAGATCACGCTCGAACCGGGCTCGTACGCAAAGTGGGCGATCGACGTCGACGACTCGTCGCTGTCCCCCTTCACCGCAACGGAGGAGGCCTACGCCGAGCGCAAGGGCCTGAAGCCGGCGCGGCGCCTCGGCTGCTGCGCGATCATCACCGAGGACGTCGTGCTCGACGTGCCACCCGAGAGCCAGGTGCATCGGCCCGTGGTGCGCAAGAGCCTCGACCTCAGCGATGTGGTGCTCGACCCGAACGTCTCGCTCGCGTATCTCGAGCTCCCGCCCTCGGTGCTCGGTGACGCCGAGTCGATGGCCGATCTCGTCATCAGCGAGCTCGCCACCACCCACGGCCGCCACGTGTCGCAGCTCAGCCTCCCGGTGCTGCAACAGGTGCACCGGGCATTCGGTGGCCAGGACCGTGCCGCCACGGTGGCGGTGCGCGGCGACACGGTGGTGGCCGTGTGGTCGGGGTACGTCGACCGCATCGTCGGCGTTGCCATCGACATCGGCTCGACCACCATCGCCGGTCACCTGTGTGACCTCGCGACCGGCGAGATCCTCTCGTCGTCGGGTCGGATGAACCCGCAGATCCGGTTCGGCGAGGACCTGATGAGCCGGGTGTCGTACGTGATGATGAACCCGGGCGGCGACCGCAACCTCACGGTGGCAGTCCGCGAGGCGCTCGACGAACTGATCGGCATGCTGTGCGACGAGGCCGAGGCGCCCCGCAGCACCGTGCTCGAGATCGTGCTCGTCGGCAACCCGATCATGCACCACATCGTGGCCGGCATCGATCCCACTCCCCTCGGCCAGGCGCCGTTCACACTGGCCACCGCCGAGGCGCTCGAGATGCCGGCCACCTCGGTCGAGCTGGGGTTCGCCAACGCGCAGGTCTACCTGGCGCCGTGCATCGCCGGCCACGTCGGTGCCGACACGGCGGCGGTCATCCTGTCCGAGGGTCCGCATCGGTCGGACACGATGCAGTTGCTGGTCGACGTCGGCACCAACGCCGAGATCGTGGTCGGCGATCGGCACCGCCAGTTCGCCGCCTCGTCGCCCACCGGCCCGGCGTTCGAGGGCGCACAGCTCAGCTGCGGCCAGCGCGCCACGGCGGGCGCCATCGAGCGGGTCCGCATCGACCGGGACACGCTCGAGCCCCGCTTCCGCGTCATCGGCTCCGAGCTCTGGAGCGACGAACCGGGCTTCGCCGCGGCGACCGCACACCTCGACATCTCGGGCGTGTGCGGCTCGGGCATCATCGAGGTCATCGGCGAGATGTACCTCGCTGGCATCATCGACGCCGACGGTGTCATCCAGGGTTCCAACACCGAGCGCAATCCACGGGTGCACGCCGATGGCCGGACGTTCTCGTACCTGCTCCACGAGGCCGACGGCGTTCGCCTCGGCATCACCCAGAACGACGTGCGCGCCATCCAACTCGCCAAAGCTGCCCTGCGCGCCGGCATCGAACTGCTGTTCCACCACGCCGGCATCACCGCGGTCGACGACATTCGTCTCGCCGGAGCGTTCGGGTCGCACATCGACCCCGTCTACGCGCTCGTGCTCGGGCTCGTTCCGGACTGCCCGGTCGAGCACGTCCGGTCAGTCGGCAACGCTGCTGGTGCAGGCGCCGTGCGTGCGCTGTTGTCGGTTGCCGCCCGCCGCGAGATGGAGGCGGCAGTTCGCAACGTCGAAAAGATCGAGACCGCCACCGAGCCCGCCTTCCTGGTCGAGTTCGTGGCCGCGATGGCGTTCCCGCACGCCACCGCGCCGACACCCAACCTCGCGCAGGTCATCACACTGCCCGAGCACATCGCATCATCGTCGGACACCGGCCGCAGTGGCCGACGCCGACGCCGTGGGTCGGCCGACGCCGACGCACCATCAGAGGGGGAACCGTCATGACGACCACCGAACCAGCAACGCACGGTGCCAGTGCCGGGCGCCGCTCGGGCGGACGCGCCGGGCGCGCCGCGCTGCGCGCCTCGCACGTGATCGACCGGGTGCCGTACCTCACGCGCAGCATGCGGCCGTTCGAGATCGTCAGTGACGACGACCTCGCGCTCATCGAGGAGGCTGCCGATCGCATCCTCGAAGAGGTGGGCATCGAGATCCGCGACTACCCCGAGGCGCTGCCGATCTTCGCAGCCGGCGGGGCCATCGTCGAGGGCACCCGCGTCCGCTTCCCACGCGGCCTGTGCCGCCAGATCGTGTCGGACAACGCGCCCGCCACCTACGTGCAGCACGCTCGCAACCCGGCGAACAGCGTCGTCATCGGTGGCGACAGCACGGTCTTCGCACCGAACTACGGCTCGCCGTTCGTGTACGACATCGACCACGGCCGGCGCTACGCGACCATCGCCGACTTCCAGAACTTCGTGAAGCTGGCCTACCTCGACCCGTACTTGCACCACTCGGGCGGCACCGTGTGCGAACCGGTCGACATCCCGGTCAGCAAGCGTCACCTCGACATGGTGTACAGCCACATCAAGTACAGCGACAAGGGCTTCATGGGCTCGGTCACCGCCGGGTCGCGGGCGCAGGACAGCGTCGACATGGCCCGCATCGCATTCGGTGGCGACCTGCAGGACCGCACGGTCATGACGTCGCTCATCAACGCTTCGTCGCCGCTGGTGTGGGACGGCACGATGCTCGCTGCAGCGCAGTGCTACGCCGAGAACAACCAGGCCACCATCATCACCCCGTTCATCCTGGCCGGGGCGATGGCACCGTCGACCAGCGCCGGTGTCTGCGTGCAGACGCTCGCCGAAGCGCTGGCGGGCATGACCTTCGTGCAGCTCGTGCGGGCCGGCGCGCCGGTCATCCTCGGCTCGTTCGCCAGCTCGATGAGCATGCAGACCGGCGCACCCACCTTCGGCACGCCCGAGCCCGCGTTGGTGCTGTACACGATGGCTGCGCTGGCACGGCGCCTCGGCGTGCCGTTCCGTTCGGGTGGCTCGCTGACGGCATCGAAGTTGCCCGACGCGCAGGCTGCGTACGAGAGCGCCAACACCCTCCAACCCACCGTGCTCGGCGGCGTCAACTTCGTGCTGCACGCCGCCGGTTGGCTCGAGGGTGGTCTGGCGATCGGATACGAGAAGTTCGTCCTCGACTGCGACCAACTCGGCATGATGAGCACGTTCGTGCGTGGCCTCGACACGTCGGCCAACGGTCTCGCCACCGAGGCGATCGCCGAGCACACGCCCGGCGAACACTTCCTCGGCACCGCACACACCCTCGCCAACTTCGAGTCGGCCTTCTACCGCAGCGAGACCTCCGACAACTCGAGCTTCGAGCAGTGGACCGAGGAGGGCGGCCTCGATGCCGCCCAGCGCGCCAATGCCATCTGGAAGCGACGACTCGCCGAGTACGAGCCGCCCGCGCTCGACGAGGCGATCGACGCCGAACTCGTCGACTACGTCGCGCGTCGCAAGACCGAACTTCCCGACGAGTTCGCCTGAACCACCCGATCTCGTCGACCCCGTCGACGCCACCCAATCGCCTCGTACGCATCACCATCAGAACAGGAAGACCATGTCCGCACAGCCCCTCCCCCGCACGGCGTCGGCCGTCCAGCGCGATCTCGTCGCCGAGGCGCGCTACGAGCTGATCCCGTTGAAGAACGTCCACGACCAGATGGCGTTCGTTCCGCCGGGCAGTTCGGTGTCGGTCACCTGTTCGCCGGCGAAGGGCATGCAGGCCACACTCGACCTCACGCTCGAGGTGCTCGAGCGCGGGCACGTGGCCGTGCCGCACTTCTCGGCACGCCTCACCGAGGATCGGGCGCACGTCCAGCGGCTCGCCGAGTTCTGTCGCACGAACGGCCTCAGTGAGGTGTTCCTGGTCGCCGGTGACGCGCCCGAACCCGTCGGCGCATACGACGGCGTCGTTGCCTTCCTGCGTGACTTCCTCGACACCGACCACGGCCTCACCCGCATCGGCATCACCGCCTACCCCGATGGTCACGCACTGATCGACCAGTCGATCGTCCACGAGGCGCTGCACGCCAAGCAGGCGCTCCTCGCCGAGGCAGGCGTGCCCGGCTTCGCGAGCACGCAGATGTGCTTCGACGTCGACCAGTGGAAGACGTGGGCCGCCGCCGAGCGCGCCGCCGGCTTCACGCTGCCGCTGCACCTCGGTGTACCCGGTGTGATCGATCGCACCAAGTTGCTCACGATGGGTATGCGACTCGGCATCGGCTCGTCGATGCGCTACGTGAAGAAGAACAAGGGCGTGCTCGGCCGCCTGTTCAGCCCGGGCGGCTACGACCCGACGAAGCTGATCGGGCCGATGAGCAAGGTCGCGACCGACCTCGGCATCGAGGGTCTCCACCTGTTCACGTTCAACAACGTCGGCGCCACCGCCGAGTGGCAGCAGAAGCAACTCGCCAAGCTCGCCTGACCCCCACGAACTTCGGCACCTCAGCGGGCCTGAGGCCCGCTGAGGTGACCCAGTTCTGGATGCGGGCGACGACCGATATCGTCTGGCCTCCTTCCCCCGAGTGCTGCCATCGCTGCTCGGAGGTCGTCATGCCCCGGTTCCACCCGCTGCTCGCCGCACACCTGCGGACCCATCATGGTGTCGTCGCCACCGCCGATCTCGCACCGCTCGGGATCACCCCGGATGCGCTGCGCGCCCTGCTCGAGTCCGGTGAGCTGGTGGCGGTCTTCGATGGCGTGTACCGCCACGTGTTGTGGCCCGACACGTTCGAATCGGAGTGCGCTGCGCTGTGCGCCACCCACCCGAGCGTCGTCATCTGCTGTGGCGGCGCAGCGCGCGTCTGGCAGTTCCGCGGCTGCACGAAGGTCGGTCTTCACGTCACCACCACCAGGAGCGGTAAGCCGGCCCGGGCGGGCATGCACGTCCACCGCTGCCGCACGATGCCCGTCGAACACGTACACGACCGAGGTGACGGTATTCGCGTCACCACACCGGCGCGTACAATCTTCGACCTGGCCCGTCACGTCGGTTGGCAGACCGTGGAGTCGGTCATCGAGCAAGGCCTTCGGCGCGAGCAGTTCGACATCCCCGCGCTGTACGCCATCGGCCGGGTGATGTGCCGCCGTGGCCGAGCCGGGTCGGCACTGTTCGGTGCCGTGCTGAGGTCACGCCCGGTGTGGCGCCGACCGGTCGACTCGCACCCCGAGTTGGTGCTGCTTGCGGCCCTGGCTTCGGCGGGGCTCACGCTCGAGTGTCAGGTCGAGTTGCGACTGCCGGACGACACCACCATCCATCCCGACCTCGGTGATCCATCGTGCGGCTTCTTCATCGAGATCGACGACCACGAGTGGCACGGCGGTCGGCTCGACGCGAGCTACGACGCATGGCGGGACCGTCAGGTGCGTCTCCTCGGATGCCGCATCGAGCGGGTCAGCACCGACGATGTGACGTTGCTCCGCCCCAGCCTCGTGCGCGACATGGTGGAGGCCCACGGCCAACAGCGCAACCTCCACGAACTTCGGCACCCAAGGGGTGCTGAACCCCGCTGAGGTGCCGAAGTTCGTGGGGGTTCAGGGCTTCGGGGTGCGGCGGCGGGCTCGGGTGCCGGCGACGATGGTTGCCGGCACGGAGAACGCACGTGCGGGGAACGAGACCTCGTCCCACGGTCGTTTGCTGAGCGGTGCCCGCCAGACGATCATCCGGTAGAGGAAGAATGCGGCGATCAGGGCGTGCAGTGCGAACAGCGCCCAGAAGAACCCGACGGGACCCAGCACGATCATCATCGTGGCCGCGGCGATCGGGCCGAACACGGCACCGACCCCGTACAGCGTCACCAGGGTGGACGCCGCTGAGTTGAGGTGCTCGGGCTCGACCCAGTCGTTCGTGTACGCCGCAGCGATCGAGTAGAGCGGGTAGCTGAGTCCACCCAGCACGCCGAACCACACGATCGCCATCCAGTGCCCCTCGGGCGTCAGCACCAGCACCACAGCGATCGCCAGCGCGCCAATCGCGGCCGCCAGGCCGACCGCGCGTCGATCGATGTCGTCCGATGCCGCCGAGATTGGCCACTGCAGCAACATGCCTCCGATGCTGGGGGCCGCAGCGAACAGACCGATGAGCGCGATGGGGTAGCCGGCGCGGGTTGCGTACACCGCCGGCAGACCGCCGAGCACACCGTGGGCAATGCCGATGAGCAGGCACGAGAGCAGCCCGGTGGGGACGATCTTGGCCAGGTCGCGCATCGACATGTGCTCGCTCTCACCAATGCGCGGTGCGACGGCCTCCTCGGACAACGTGACCGGGATGACGGCGAGCGACGCGATGATGGCGGCCACCGCGAACCCTGCCACCACCTGGCCATCGAACGCGAAGAGCATCGATTGGCCTGCAGCGAACGCGCCGGCGACCACGAGGCTGTACACGCCGAGCAGCCGACCACGGTTGTGGTTCGTGCCCAACTCGTTCAACCACGACTCGGCCACGACGTACTGCCCCGCGAAACACACACCGGTGACGAACCGCAACAGCATCCACGGCACCCAGTGGTCGGTGAGCCCGATCGCCAACAGCGCGGCGGTGAGCAGCGCGGCCAACGCCGAGTAGACGCGGATGTGGCCGACCTTGCCGAGCGCCCGCAGCGTGAGCCGAGAGCCGACGATGAAACCCAAGTAATACGACGCAGCGATGGTGCCGGTGATCGCGGTCGGCAGGCCCGAGATCTCTGCACGAAGGCCCAGCAACGTGCTGAGGAGTCCACCCGCCACCATGAGCATCGCGAGGCCGACGAACAACCCCCACGTCGCGAGCGCGAGATCTCGCGAGAGAGCCGGACCTGCCTCGATCCGATCGGTGGTGTCGCTCACTGCGCCCAGGCTACGTCTGGCTCTGCGACGACGACAGTGATGTCAGATGCCGCGACGGCGGCGGATCTCTGCACTGATCGCGGGGATCACCTGATGAAGGTCACCGATGACGGCGTAGTCGGCCTTGGTGACCATGTTCGCCTCGGGGTCGGTGTTGATCGCGAGAATATTCTTCGACGCCATCGCTCCGACCCAGTGCTGGATGGCACCCGATATTCCGCACGCGAAGTACAGGTCGGGCGCGATGCGCGTGCCGGTCTGGCCGACCTGGTCGGTGTGGTTGCGCCACCCGTTGTTCGTGACCGCCCGGGAGCACCCGACGACCCCACCGAGCAGTGCAGCTAGTTCTTCGAGTTGGCCGAAGCCATCGGGTGACCCGACGCCACGACCGCCACCCACCACGACCGGTGCCGTGGCCAGCGTGACACCCGCGGCACGCTCGACCCGGTCGACGACGACCGTGCGGGCGAGCGCTGCGTCGAGCACGGGCTCGAATGCCTGGATGGTCACCTCGACCGGTGACTCGGCGGCCTCGATCGCGTGGTGCGACGTCGTCAGCAGTGCGATCGGAGCCTGCAGCTCACACTGCTCGAGCAATGAGCCACCCCAGCGGACGCGGGTGATCTGCCATGGTGCGCCGGGCGTGAACGACAGGCAGTTGGCGACCATCGGCAGGTCAGCGATGGCGGCGACATGGGCCATGACCTCGTTGCCACGGTCGGTACCGGTGGCGATGACCGCCGTCGGCGACAGCTGCGTGACGAGCTGCGCCACGGTGTCGCCCCAGGCTTCCGGGCCGTAGTCCGAGAGCAGGTCGTGATGGGCCTGGACGACCACGGACGCGCCGTGAGCGGCGAGTTCGGCGACGAGACCGTCGGCGGCGGCACCGATCGTGATGGCGTGCACTGGCTCGCCAAGCGATCGGGCGGCGGCGAGCGCTTCCAGGGTGGCGGGGGCCAGCGTGCCCCGGTCGTGCTCGACAACGACGAGGACACTCATTTCAGAACTCCGAGCTCGACGAGGACGTCGACGACAGCGGCCGCGGCGTCGGGGCCGTGGCCCAAGATGGTGGTGGCACTGACCTGCTCGGTGGCCGGCAGCAGCGTGACGAGGTGCTGGCCACCCGGCTCGGCAACGGGTGAGACCTGATCGACGGGTGCCTTCTTCGAGGCGAGGCGGCCCTTGAGCGTCGGATACCGGGGCAGGTTGATGCCCTCCTTCACCCCGAGCACGACCGGCATCGGGAGCACGTAGACCTCGAGGCCGGCCTCGGACTCGCGTTGGGCGCTGAGCGTGCCGTCGCCGACATCGATGCCCTTGATGCCGTTGACGATCGGGCGGCCCAGCGCACGCGCCACGCGTACACCCACCTGAAAGCCGCCCGAGTCGGCGGATTCGTTGCCGAACAGGATGATGTCGAACGGACCGTCGACGGCCTCGATCGCCGAAACCGCCGAGGCGATTGCCGCAGCCGTGCGCTGCGGGTCCCAGTCGGTGCCGTCGGTCGGCAGCAGCACACCCTTGGCGATCCCGAGACTCGCCGCGTACCGCACCTGATCCTCGGCCTCACCCGGGCCGAGGGTGAGCACCGTCGCCTCACCACCGTGCCGCTCGATCAGCTGCACCGCCTCTTCCACCGCGCACTCCTCGTGCGGGCTCGTGGTGAACGCCAAGTACGCCGTGTCGACCGACTGACCGTCGGCAGCGATGTTGATCTTGGCACCGGGGGCCGGAACCCGCTTCACGCAGACGAGGACCCGCATCGTCAGCTCTTCATGCGTGCGTCGGTGGGATCGAACAGCGGTGTGGCGCCTGCCCGCTCGACGGTGACCGGGTAGCACTCGTTCATGTACATGACCTGGAGCTTGGCGCCCTCGACGGCATGCTCCGGCGGCAGGTAGGCCAGCAGCAGGTACTTGCCCACCGACGGGCCGGCGCCTGCCGTGGTGACGCGTGAGACGCGGCCCTTGGCGTCGACGATGCGGTCGCCCGACAGCGTGAGGATCGGCTCGTTGCCACCCGTTGGGAACCGGTCGTAGCCGTCCGCGCAGCGCTGCGAATCCATCGACAACGTGCACATGACCGCTGCCGGAGTCTCGTCGCGAGCGGCGAGGTAGGCGGCCTTGCCGATGAAATCGGCAGCCTTCACCTTGGGGCGGGCGAGACCGGCCTCGACCGGGTTGTACTCGCTCTCGAGCTCGGCGCCCATGAGGCGGTAGCCCTTCTCGATGCGACCGGTGACCGCGTACACGCCGATGCCGACGGGAATGATGTCGAACGCCTGGCCTGCATCCCACACTGCGTCCCACAGCTTGAGGCCGTGCTCCATGCGGGTGTAGATCTCCCAGCCGTTCTCACCGACGTAGCTGATGCGGAACATCGTGCAGGGGATGCCGTCGATGAGGACCTCGCGCACCGCGCCGTACGGGAAACCGTCCTGGCTCAGGTCGTACCCCGCTGTTGTCTCGTCGGTGGTGATCGCCGCCAGCGTCGCCGCCGCGTTCGGACCCCACACGCCGAGCGTGCAGATGCCCTGCGAACGATCGGTGAAGACGACGGAGCCGTCGCCCTGGGTGAACTCGGCGAGGTGCTTGTTGAACCAGTAGTGGTCGCGGCCGCCGTCGAACGCGCCGGTGATGACGCGGAAGTGTTCGGCGCCGAGACGCTGGATCGTGAGGTCGCCGCGGAAGCCACCGTGCGGGGTGAGCAGCGGGGTGTAGATGCTGCGGCCCACCGGCACGTCGACCTTGTTGACGCACATGAACTCGAGGAACTCGCATGCCCGGGGGCCTTCGAAGTCGAACTCGTTGAAGGCGGTGAGGTCGA
>JBBDMO010000125.1:0-13158 GCA_040878255.1 Ilumatobacteraceae bacterium | reverse complement strand
GGTGGTGCCGCTGCCCGGTGTGCCGAGCGGGTCCCGTTCGGTCGTCGGGGTCACGCTGGGGGCGGTGGTGCTGGGCGCCGGTTCGCCGGTTCCGTCGCCGGCGGTGCTGATCCGATCGTCCTGGGCTGGGGCCGCGCCCGTGACCTCTTCGTTGCCGGGTGCACCACGACCTGGCGTCGGCTCGAATGCCACCCAGCCTGCGTCGTCGAACCAGACCTCGGACCAGGCGTGGGCGTGGCGGCCGAGCACGTGATACCTGCCGTCACTACGGAGTTCGCCCTGGGTGAACCCGACGGCGACGCGAGTGGGCAGACCGACTGCCCGGGCCATCACGGCGAAGGTGCCGGCGAACTGCTCGCAATACCCGCGTCGAATCCGCAGGAAGCTGGTGATCGCGTCATCGCTGTGGCCGTTCTGCACGGTGAGGTCGTAGGTGAAGTTGTTGCGAAACCAGTCCTGGATGGCGCGAGCGCGGTCGTAGGGGGTGTCGGCTTCGGCCGTGACCTGCGCAGCCAGTGCTCGGATCTCGTCGGGCAGCCCTTCGGGCAACGTGAGCAGTCCGCTCGATGGGGGAGCGGTGACTGTGCTCGAGCGGAGCAGCGCGACCGATGGCACGGCGACGTCCGATGCGATGTTGATGACCTGGCCCTGCCGGAGCCCGTCGCCATCGACCAGGATCGTGTCGGTGTCCTCGAGCCAGCCGAGACCGTCCTGGCTGACGGTGAGCGGCGTGAACGCGGCCGGGACCAGCTTGCCGCCGAAGCGAGAGATGGTGATCTGCTGCTGCACGATCTGTGCGTCATCGCGCACAGGGTTCAGCTGGCCTGAAGTGTCGCCGAGGACCTCGTCGGGCAGGCGCCACTGCTGGCCGTCGAACTCGGTCAGACCGGCGATGCGCCAGTAGCGGCCGGCCGCCGAGCTGACGGTGAACATCTCGGTGTTGCCGCGGTTGACGAGGCGGGATCTGATGTCGACGAGCGGGCTGAGCACCTGGGTGACGTCGGACTGCGACTGCTGTGTCTCGAGGAGTGGTTCGGATCCGGCCCCGGGCAGGATCGGGCCGATGAGCGCTGCCCCGAGCGCCGCCACGGCTGCGCACATCGCAGTGGCCGGGAGTGCTGCGCCGACGGCGCGACGTCGGCGGCCGAGCCACGATTCGGTGCCGCCACCGTGCAGCGCGCGCAGCACGGCCACGACGGCCAGGGCCGTCGCGAACCAGGCTGCGGCAACGGCGATGCGGTTGCGGTCAGTGCCGAGCGCGGCGGTGAAGATGAACAGCACGCCGCTCGGGACGACGGCCTCGGCGCGGCCGTAGGCGCGAAAGGCGAACGCGTCAGAGCACATCGCCACGATGCCGATCCCGTACGCGGCCGCCACGAGGAAGCTGCCCTCGCTGGGCACCGGCGCAACCGCCGTCGGGAACTGCGACCACACCAGGCGCAGGTCGACCCGCATGAACTGCAGCGTGTCGGACGAGGGGATGCCGAGCCGCAGTGTGTCGCGGTAGAACAGCACTGCCATGAGCTCGACGAACACGAGCCCGACCACCAGCAGGGCGACGATGCCGGGCACGCGCATGACTCGCAGCAGCACGCTGGTGGCGTGAAGGCCGATCGTCATGACCAGCAAGGTGGGCAGGAACTGCCAGTCGGCGAACACCCGGCACATCGACACCGCGGTCATGGCCGTGAGCAAGGTGACGGCGAGGCTCGCGATCATGTGATCGATGTCGGTGGGACGCGGGCGTCTCATCCGGCCTCCCCGTACGCGGCGGGAAGCCGCGGCCCACCGCCGAGCGTGCCCGTGAGCGCAGCCCATGACGAGACGAAGGCGTCGTCGGAGGTCGCGTCGACCGTGAAGCGCGAACCCTGACCCGCCGTCGATCTGGTTGCCACGACCACGACGGTGTCCTCCGGCCCCAGTGCAGCCCGCACGGATGCCGCACAGGTGGTGTCCGGTGAGGCCGTGACGACCAGGACGATGCCCATGCCCTCACCCGCCTTCAGTGACGGCATGGTGCCGGTGCTGGCGTCACCGGGCTGCACGGTGGCGAGCCAGCGCAGAGCGACCGGCGCGACGTCGAGGCCGCGAAGGTCGGTGTCGGGGGCCACGACCCGAGTGGTGAGCCCGACGGCGGATGCTCCGACCACGAGGCTCGCGGCGGCCGACACGCCGCGTTCGAAGGCGTCGAGATCGGTGTCGGTGCCGGCAGTGTCGAACACGATCGTGCAGCGGCGCAGCCCCTCGAGCGCGGTCTCCTTGACCACGAGCTCGTTCGATCGGGCCGACGCCTTCCAGCTGATGCGGCGGAGGTCGTCACCCTCGACGTAGTGACGCAGGGAGTGGAACTCGCTACCGGACTGGCCCTGTGATCGAAGGCGGAGGTGGTCGCCGAGCCGACCGGACGACCCGCCGACGGCGAAGCGGATGGGCGTGTGCCGCGGCATGACCAGCAGCTCGCTGCTGCCGGGCAGGACGAAGGTCCGGGCGGTGAGGCCGAGCACGTCGCGTCGCCGCGCCCGCATCGGGCCAACGCGTACGATGCCGCGCGCCGACGTCGGCAGCCGATAGGCGGCCGTGGTGCGTTCACGTGGGCGCAGGGGAGCGAGGTTCATGGTGGCCCCACCGGTGCTGCCCACCGGCTCCCACAGCTGCAGCACCGGGGTGCGCCGGCTTCCCGCATTGGCGATCTGGATGTCGACGCGGGCCGAGTCGCCGGCCTGCACGGTAGAGGGCTGGACGAGGCGGCGAACGGCCAGACGAGGCGGACGGCGCAGCATGGTGGCCACTGCCACGACGAGCGCGGACACGACGCCCACGCCGAGGACGAACAGCTCGATGATGCCGAACACGCGGCCGATCACGAAGGCCGTGACCGCCAGGGCGATGGCTCCCCAACCGCTGCGAGTGAGCACTAGCGCCCCGTGGGGACCGGGACCGAGTGGAGGATCTCGTCGATCGCCTGCTCGGCCGTGAGGCCGCGCGACGCAGCATCGGGACGCACGACCACCCGGTGGGCGAGCACTGCCATCGCGACCGCCTTCACGTCGTCGGGGGTACCGAACTCACGCCCGTTCGCGGCGGCCCGCGACCGGGTGGCTCGAGCCAACTGGAGCGTCGCCCGCGGCGAGAGCCCGAGTACGAGCCCCTGGTGGGAACGACTCGTCTCGGCGATATCGACGAGGTAGGCCTTCAGTGGATCGGCGAGGTGCACGTTGCGCACCGCCGTCGACATCGCGACGACTTCGTCGGCAGAAACCACGGGACGCATCGAACCGAGTGCGAACGCAGCACCCTGGGTATCGAGGATCTGGAGCTCGGCGATGCGACCGGGGTACCCGAGGGACAGTCGCATCAGGAACCGGTCGAGCTGGCTCTCGGGCAGCCGGTAGGTGCCCTCCTGCTCGATCGGGTTCTGCGTGGCCGCCACCATGAACGGGTTGGGCAGCGCGTACGTGCGACCCTCGGCCGACACCTGCCGCTCCTCCATGGCCTCGAGGAGTGCGGATTGGGTCTTCGGGGACGCCCGGTTGATCTCGTCGGCGAGCACGATGTTGGCGAACAGCGGGCCGGGTTGGAAGACGAACGACTCGGTCGAGCGCTGGAGGATGCTGACGCCAACGAGGTCCGTCGGCAACAGGTCGGGCGTGAACTGGACCCGCTTCCAGGTGCAGTCGATCGATGCGGCGAGCGCCTTGGCGAGGCTCGTCTTGCCGACGCCGGGCACGTCCTCGATGAGGAGGTGCCCCTCGGCGAGCAGGCACATGACCGCCATGTCGATGGCCTCGCGCTTGCCGTGCACGACCTGTGCGATGTTGGCAGTGATCGCGTCGAACAGCGTGGCGAACGTCGCCGTCGGGGCAGCCTGCGGGGCGGGTTGCTCGGAACCGCGGGCAGGGTCGAACAGCGCCGTCATGGCCCGCACAGTAGACGGCCGTCATCGACTTGTCCGGCCGGTGCGGGCGATACGGTGCCACCCGTGGGGGACCTCTACCTGGCAGTCGACATCGGCGGCACCAAGCTCACGGCCGGCATCATCGGCGACGACGGCTCGGTGCTCGTGCGTGACCGTGTCCCCACTCCCACCCGAGACGTCTGGCCGTCGCTCGCTCGGCTCGTGCTCCGGGTCATGGCGGCATCCCCCGACCGCCCGATCGCCTGCGGCGTGGCCTGCGGTGGCCCGTTGGTCAGCGGGACCGGGCAGGTGTCGCCGCTCTACATCCCGTCGTGGCGCGGCTTCGCGTTGCGCGACCTGGTCGAGGAGCTCACCTCGCTGCCGGTCGTGCTCGACACCGAGGCGAAGGCATTCGCGTCGGGTCAGGCCTGGGTCGGTGCCGGCCAGGGCGTCGACGACTTCATCGGTGTCCTGGTCGCCACGGGCGTCAGCGGCGGCATCATCAGCGGTGGTCGGCTGCTGCACGGTCGGTTGGGCAACGCCGGGAGCTTGGGCCACGTGGTGGTCGAGCCGGAAGGACGACCGTGTGCATGCGGCGGTGTCGGCTGTCTCGACGCCTACTGCACGCCCGCGTCGATCGAGGACGAGACCGGCCGATCTCCGCAGCGGGCGCCCAGGGCGATCATGGAGCGCACGGGCACGCTGGTCGGCCGGGCGCTCGCGATGGTCGGTGCCACGGTCGACCTGCGCTGTGCCGTCATCGGTGGTCCGCTCGCGAACAGCTTCGGTGACGTGTTCTTCGACGCGCTGAACGACGAGCTCGGTCGGCGAACCGGTCTGTCGTTCCTCAAGCCGTTCGAGGTGCGCCAGGCAGAGCTCGGCAACCACGCATCACTGGTCGGTGCCGGAGCACTCGCGCGCTTCTCGCAGCGCGTGGCTACCGGGGGGTAACATCAGTCCATGCGCCCGATGTACACCCCCGAAGCCGAGGCCTACCGCGAGAAGGTCCAGGCGTTCCTCGCCGAGAAGCTGCCTGTGAACTGGAAGGGCATCGGCCAGCTCGATGGCCTCGAGCTCACCGACTTCGTCACCGATTGGCGTCGCATCCTCTTCGAGGGCGGATACCTGGCCCCCGGCTGGCCGACCCAGTACGGCGGTGGCGGTCTGTCCGCGCTCGAGCAGGTCATCATGTCCGAGGAGTTCGCGAAGGCCGGGGTGCCCACCGGCGGCCCCAACGACGTGTTCGGCATCCAGATGCTCGGCAACACCCTGCTGCAGTGGGGCACCGAGGAACAGAAACTCCACTACCTCCCTCGCATTCTCTCTGGCGCCGACACGTGGTGCCAGGGGTACTCCGAGCCGAACGCGGGCAGCGACTTGTCGAACGTCGGCCTGCGCGGCCAACTCGACGGCGACCAGTGGATCCTGAACGGCCAGAAGATCTGGACGTCGGCGGGCCATCTTGCCGATCACATCTTCACCCTCGCTCGCACCGACCCTGATGCGCCGAAGCACAAGGGCATCTCGTTCCTGCTCGTCGACATGCGCCAGCCCGGCATCGAGGTTCGCCCGATCCGCATGATCTCTGGCGAGAGCGAGTTCAACGAGGTCTTCTACACCGATGCCACTGCGCCGAAGGACGAGGTCATCGGCGGGGTCAACAACGGCTGGGCCGTTGCGATGACCCTGCTCGGCTACGAGCGTGGCGAGGCCGCGGCCACGTTGCCGATCCGCTACCAGGCCGAGATCGATCGCCTGATGCTGCTTGCCAAGGAGCGCGGCGTAGCCGACGATCCGATCATCCGACAGCGACTGGCCGCCTGCTACGGCAAGGTGCAGATCATGCGGTACAACGGCATGCGTGTGCTCACGAAGTTCCTGCAGGGTCACCACCCGGGGCCCGACGGTGCGATCTCGAAGTTGTACTGGAGCGAGTACCACAAAGAGGTCACCGAGCTGGCCATCGACATCCTCGGGGCCGAGGCGATGATTCCCACGGGTCGTCGCCCGTCGAGCGCGTTCCAGGCCGACGATGCCGGCGCACCGAACAGCACCTGGAGTTGGGTCGGAACGTTCCTCAATGCGAGGGCGGGCACCATCTATGCAGGCTCGTCGCAGATCCAGCGCAACATCATGGGCGAGATGGTGCTCGGCCTCCCCAAGGAGCCCAAGCTGCCAGAGGCGGCGGGGAAGGGCTGAGTGGCCTGGGTCCGTCTTGCGCTCGCCGTCGCCGGTCGTCCCACGCTGTGGCCCACCGCACTCCGGCAGCTGCGGCGCACGGCACCGCCGGGTTGGTGGAAACACGCCCCGTTCCTGCCCGTACCCTCAGGCCCGTACCTCCGCTTCCGGTTGGTCACCCAGTACGGCAGCCCCGACCATCCACCGATCCCCGACGATGTGCTGAACTACCTGGTGTGGTGCAGGCGCCAGGGTTCTCGATAGGTCGTTAGGGTCCGTCCATGAGGAGCGCGCTGGTCCTGAACGCCACGTACGAGCCGCTCTCCGTCGTGCCAGCTCGGCGCGCTGCCTGTCTCGTGCTCGCCGACAAGGCCGACGTCGTCGAGGACGATGGCACCGTCATGCGGGCCGCATCAATCGCCGTACCGACCCCGCTCGTCATCCGCCTGCGCTATGTCGTGAAGGTGCCGTACCACCGTCGCACTGCGCTCTCGCGCCGCGCCGTCTTCGCCCGCGACGAGCATCGGTGCCAGTACTGCGGCGGCGTCGCCGACTCGATCGACCACATCATGCCGAAGTCTCGCGGTGGCCAGCACGAGTGGGACAACGTTGCCGCAGCGTGCCGTCCGTGCAACCTGTCCAAGCGCGACCGGACCCCCGACGAGGCCGGCATGCGCCTGGCGCGCCCAGCGCACCCGCCTCGCGAGCTGGCATGGGTCACGATCTCGGTGCCGCGCGTGCCCGAGGCGTGGAAGCCCTATCTGCTCAGGGCCAGCTGAGTCCACCGATGATGCGGCAGTGGCAGATCTCGCACGTGCGCGGCTCGGCGTCGGTCCTGCACGGGTCGGAGCCTGCACCCGGCACCGGCCGGTTTGCCACCCGGTGCGACGTCGACCGTCTCGCGCTGGTTCTCGGGTCTGCGCAGCGAGATGACGTGGTCGATGCTGCTGGAGTCGCGCGTCTCGGCGCCGATGTCGTCCGACGGCGCAGCGGCGGGGGAGCAGTGCTCATCGTGCCCGGCGAGATGCTGTGGCTCGACGTGGTGGTGCCCCGCGGTGACCCGCTGTGGGACGACGACATCGGCAGGGCGATGTGGTGGCTCGGTCAGGTGTGGGCCGATGCCCTGGCGTCGTGCGGGGTCGGTGGGGCACAGGTCCACCGCGGTGCCGTGGTGCACACACCCTGGTCGAGGCTCGTCTGCTGGGACAGCCTGGGTGCAGGCGAGGTGGTGGTGGCCGGCCGTAAGGCCGTGGGCATCAGCCAGCGGCGCACCCGCGAGTGGACCCGGCTGCAGTCGTCGGTGCACCTGGCATGGCGACCCGAGCTGCTGTGCGAGTTGCTGGCTGGCGCAGAGCCCACGGCGGGCGATCTCGCCGAGGCCGCCGTGATCGACCTCGATGCCGACGTGCTGTGGGACGCGATGGTCGAGCACCTGCCGCGGTGAGCGCCGGCTGCTGCGACACAACCGTCGTGGTGGTTGAGGGAATGGCTGCGAGATCGTTAGATTTGCAGTCATGCGGGTTCACCTCGATTCGGAGAAGTGCCAAGGTCACAACCGGTGCTACGCGTTGGCGCCAGAGTTGTTCGACGTCGACGATTACGGTCAGGCGGTGCTGCTGATCGACGGCGAGGTCCCCGACGAGTTGCACGAGAAGGCCCGGCTCGCCGCAGCCAACTGTCCCGAGTTCGCGATCAAGGTGCTGGAGAGCTGACATGACCGACATCGACCAGAACACCGAGGAACTTCGCTCGGTCCCGAAGCCGGCCGACTACGTCGAGCCGATCTTCGGTGATTCTCCCGAGGGAACGCACGTGTGGCAGCGGGTGCCGTACGACGCTGCCGACTACGGCCCCGTCTCGGACTTCGCTACCGACTTCGACCACGCCACCCCCGGGTACAACCCCGTTGCGCCCGAGGTGTGGAAGGAGCTCCGCGAGGGCGGGTGCCCCGTTGCACACACCGACCGATATGGCGGCATGTGGATCCCCATCACCCACGACACCGTGCACGAGGTCGCGTACGACGTCGAAAACTTCACCAGCCGCGCCGTCGTCGTGTCGGTCGGCCGACCCGGCGACCTGGCACTGCCCGCACCGATCGGTGGCGCCCCGCCCATCACCAGCGACCCGCCGTTCCACGGCATGGCCCGTCGACTGCTGCTGCCGGCGTTCGCGCCGAAGCAGATCGAGCCCTGGGAGGCCGAGATCCGGACGCTGTGCCGTGACCTGCTCGACCGGATGGGCGACATCACCCCGGGCGAGTCCATCATCGATGCCGCCATCGACTACGCGCAGCACATCCCGGTGAACGTCATCGGCCGGATGCTCGGATTCCCTGCCGCCGATGAGGCACTGTTCCGCAGGTTCGTCCACAACGCGCTCGAGCGCATCGCCGAGGAGCCCGGCACCCGCGACGGCATGGAGGAGCTCGGCTACTACATCACGGCCCAGATCCAGGACCACCACGCCAACCCGCGTGACGACCTCACCAGCTACCTGCTCAACGTCGAGATCGACGGCCAGAAGGTGACCGACGAGATCGCCGGCGGCATGATCATCCTGCTGCTCATCGCCGGCATCGACACGACCTGGTCGGCCATCGGTTCATCGTTGTGGCACCTGGCCCAGCACCCCGAGGATCACCAGCGCCTGCTCGACGAACCCGAGGTGATGACGTTCGCACTCGAGGAGTTCCTCCGTGCGTATGCGCCCGTCACCATGGCCCGCCTGGTTGCCCAGGACAACGATTTCCACGGTTGCCCGATGAAGAAGGACGACTGGGTGCTGCTGCCGTTCCCGGCCGCCAACCGCGATCCCCTGAAGTTCGAAGATCCCGACACTTTCGTCGTCGACCGTCAGGAGAACCGGCACGCCGCATTCGGCCTCGGCATCCACCGCTGCCTCGGCTCGAACCTGGCCCGGCTCGAGCTGAAGGTCGCGATCGAGGAGTTCATCGCTCGCTTCCCACGGTTCGAGCTTGCCGGCGATGTCAGCTGGAGCGTCGGCCAGATCCGCGGTCCGCGGGTGCTCCCGGTTCGCATCCTCGAGGTCGCCGCACCGTGACCGACTGAGCGCGGAGTCACGACCCGCGCTCGGGGGTCGTGACGAAGCGGGGGAGTTGCCACGCGGAGCACACCTCTACCTGCGCCCGTGATGACCCCGAGGACGACCGCCAGCCAGGGTGAGGCCCAGCATCTGTCGTTTCCGGGCATGGAGCAGGTGAAGTACCTCTGGGAACGTAGCTCTGGGCACCGAGTTCGAACTCCTCACCGGCAACGCGCTCCATGAGTTGGTTCGCACGTTCCATCCAGCGCTCGCAACAGCGCCCGGCGGTGCGCTCACGCGCCTTGAGCGAGCTCGCGGCGGCAACCTTCGTAACTGGCGAGTCGTTGCAGAGGTCCGCGATCACATCACTACCCGGACACAGATGCCGCCGGACCTGTCCGACCAGCGGCTGCTCGAAGCCCTCGTCGCCGAGTTCGTGTGGTGGGCGCAATCTCGACGTGGGAGCCGGACACCGTCGAAGCGTTGCTCGACATGCGCGACCTCAACGGAGCGGCGCCCGCCGCGCTTCGTCGGTTCCGTTTCCCGCACTTTGCTGCTGCTGGCCTGCTCTACGGCCTGACCGGGGACTGGTCTGACTTCGCCACGTTGACAGTCAACGACATCTCTCCCGAAGACAGCAGCATTCAGATCGGCGGGACAGTAATCGCGGTGCCGCTCGAAAGTTGGCGCTTCCTCCGAGTGCAGGAGGTTCACTCGCGAAGGGCGGGCAAGCGTGCGGCGAGCCGAGATCGTCTTCAGCATCCTCAAGACTCTGAGCATCGAAGTCTCGCTCACCTGACGGGTCCGTTCATCCGGGAGTGCCTATTCGGCAGTGACTCCCGCTGAGCAGCCGAGTGGGCGTGACCTTCGGCCCTACTTCCTCGTGGACATCGGCGCGCACGATGGGAACGAACCCGGCAGGAGGCAGCAATGAGAGCAAGCGTTGGAGACCGGATGGTGATCCGTGGGCATCGGATCGGGGAACCGAACCGCGACTGCGAGATCCTCGAGGTGCGTGGCGCCGATGGCGGACCGCCGTACCTCGTGCGTTGGGGAGACAGCGGACACGAGGCCCTGTTCTTCCCCGGCAATGACGCGTTCGTCGAGCACTACGAACACACGAGTTGAGAGGAAGCCATGCGTACGATTGAGATGTTGCATCGTTCAGGCGTTGGCGTCGCGCCGTCGCAGACGATCCGCGCGGCCGCAGCGATCATGGAGCAGGCCGGTGTCGGGTCACTTGCTGTGGTCGAGGGTGAACGGCTGGTCGGGATCGTGACTGACCGCGATCTCGTTCGCCGCGCTCTGGCCCGCGGTCTTGAAGGGGACGCCCGTATCGACTCGGTGATGACCTCTCCGGTGATCACAGTCGAAGCGGACGATTCTCTCGACGTTGCCTACGGTCTGTTCGCGACGCATGGCCTCAGACGTCTCGCTGTCATGCGTGGCGACAACTTCGTGGGCATGCTCACCATCGATGACCTGCTCGTAGCGCTCGCGGAGCAGCTCAGCTCGCTGGCCCGGCCGATCACGGCAGAGATCCTGTTCCCCCACCGCGACCCAGCGGTCCCAGTCGCCACGTGAGCGACGGCCGTCACGCCGTCACACGTGAGACACCAGCACCAACCCCGAACCGAGAAGCCGTGAGCAACGAGTTCGAAGTCGAACGCCAATCTGAGGACCTCCCGCCCGATCGACCTGATCCAGAAGAACCCTCAACGTGGGAAGCCACCGAAGCACAGACCGATGCAGAGATCGACGAGCGCGACTGGGCCGACCAACACACCCTTGTCGATGCGACTGTCGCCGACGAAGAACATGGAGACGCGAACACAGTCACCATTGACCCGAACGATGTGTGAGGTGGGTTTGCTCAGCCTCCCTGAGGAGGGCCAATTGTGGTCCCTGCTGCTGGAGCCGTGGATGTGATGTTGTTCGCCGATCGCGTCGAGGCGGGGCGTCGTCTTGCTGCGAGGTTGGAGCACCTGCGCGGTATGCCCGTCGTGGTGCTCGGCCTCCCCCGTGGTGGTGTGCCGGTGGCTGCAGAGGTGGCTCTGTCCCTCGAGGCGCCGATGGACGTGATCGTCGTCCGCAAGCTCGGGGTGCCGTTTCAGCCGGAACTGGCCATGGGCGCGATAGGCGAGGGCGGGGCGAGAGTCATCAACGAGGAGGTCGTGCGGCTCGCCGACGTGTCGAACCGAGAGTTAGCTGCGGTTGAGGCACGCGAACAGGTCGAGTTGGATCGTCGCGCCCGTCAGTTTCGCGGCGACCGACCGCGCCAGCCGCTCGCTGGCCGGATCGTGATCGTGGTTGACGACGGGATCGCAACGGGTTCGACGGCGCGCGTCGCGTGTCGGGTCGCCCGCGCCCAGGGGGCGGTGCGGGTCGTGCTCGCGGTGCCCGTCGCCCCGGCGGACTGGATGGAACGTTTTCGTGATGAGGCCGACGAGATGATCTGCGTGTCCTCGCCGGCGTCGTTCCGCTCGGTCGGACAGTTCTATGCCGATTTCACCCAGACGACCGACGAAGATGTGGTGGCCTGCCTCGAGCGCGTTGCGGCCGCGACCGTGAGAACACCACGGGATGATGGCGGCACCGCCGCTGTGACCGCCGAACCCGTTGCCATCGATGAGGAGGTGTCAATCCGGTCCGGGTCGGTCCGGCTCTACGGTCACCTCACCATTCCTGAACACGCGGTCGGGGTCGTCGTGTTCGCCCACGGCAGTGGGAGCAGTCGACACAGCCCACGGAACCAATTCGTGGCCTCGGTCCTCAACCGGGCACGGCTCGGCACGCTGCTGTTCGACTTGCTCACCGACGACGAAGAGAACAACCGGGCCAACGTGTTCGACATCGAGCTCCTGGCCCGACGACTCATCGACACGACCCGCTGGCTGCGCACCCGGCGCGACGCCGCAGCACTTCGCGTCGGCTACTTCGGAGCGAGCACGGGTGCCGCCGCGGCACTGTGGGCCGCTGCAGAACCTGGCTCCAACATCGCCGCCGTCGTGTCACGCGGCGGCCGGCCCGACCTTGCGGCAGCACGGCTGCCCGCCGTCACTTCGCCGACCCTACTGATCGTCGGCGGCGCCGACCATGCCGTGCTGGGCTTCAACAGAACCGCTCGGGCGCTGTTGGGGTGCGAAGTTGCGGTGCTCGTGGTGCCCCACGCAACCCACCTGTTCGAAGAACCTGGGACGCTCACGGTCGCCGCCGAGGCGGCCCGCGACTGGTTCCTCGACCACCTCTGAGTGGCGGCCGGCCCGCGGCGTGACGCGTTCAGATCCCGGTCGGATAGGTCTCTGGCGGCTCGCCGCGATCCCAGTGCTCGGATGGGTCCAAGGGTTCTACGGCGCTGGTTCGGTCGATGTGGATGACGACATCGAACTGTTCGGACAATCGCGCGGGGAAGTAGTGACTTTGACGCTCGGTCTCCGGCCGGTAAATGACCCCGATCGCACGTTCGAGTCGCGGCTCGGCAAGCGCTGCGTGCACGCCGAATGATCCCGTTGCCAGCCAGAACGCCGGCAGCGGCACCTGGTGCAGGAACGCCTCATGGCTTCCCGACAGAGCCGGGCGCACGTTGCGGCGCTGCGCCGGTTCACCCCACTCGCTCGCCGCAGTGACCGTGCCGTCGAAGGTCGTGAGACCGATCAACAAGCAGTGCGGACCACCGAGATCCTCTCGGACCAACTGACCGACGTTGAGCTCGCCGCGAGCTCCCATCCCTGTGGCGCGGGCGTCACCGACGTGAGAGTTGTGTTCCCAGACGACCACCTTCGCATCGCCGAGCTGGTGGTCGAGATGCGCAACCGTCGCGCTCAACGTTTCCGCCATATGCCGGTCACGCAGGTTCCACGACGACACCTCGGCACGGAACATCTGCTGGTAGTACTCCTCAGCGTCGCAGACCACCCGAGCGTTCTGCTCGGCGCAGAACTGCTCGTCCTCGGCCAAGTAGCCGTCGCGGCGAAGATAGCCCTCGGAGCGTTCACGCAGGCTGACCAGTTGCGCGACGACTTCTCGCTCACAGGGCAGGG
>JBBDMO010000124.1:0-13299 GCA_040878255.1 Ilumatobacteraceae bacterium | reverse complement strand
CGAGCAACTCGCCGCCCTTGCCCTGGGTCTTGGCGGGGAACGCGAGAGCGGCGTCCATCATGATCCGGTCCATCGTCTGCCAGTCCATCTTCCCGTCGGCCATGGCACCACCGCCACCGCCCATGCCGTCGCCGATGACCACCATCGCGGTCATGCCGCTCGCAGCGTGGCCGGCGATCTCGCACAGGGCGTCGTACTGGCCGGTGGCCCCGGCGACTTCGATCTCGGTGGTCTCACCCGACTGGAGATCGGGGGTCTTCACCCCCAGCGACGGGATCGACAGGTTGTGCACCATGGCGCCGTTGTTGGTGACTCGGAGCGTGGCACCGCCCTCTGGGACCTCGATCATCGAAGGGGTGACCGCCCACTCGCTGAGCTCGACGTCGATGACGGTCGGTGCGGCACTGCCGGCACCCTCGGAAGAGGCGCTCGACGAGGCGTCGTTACCCAACCCGAACAGTGCTATGCCAAGGGCGGCGATCGCGACGACGAACGCCCCCCAACCCAGGATGGAACGGTCTTCTCTGCTCATATGCGCCCATCATGGGGAGGGGGCCACGGACCGAGCAGGGCCACACGGCACCACCGACCGGGACCAAGGTCCCACCCAGCCCCCGGGGCCGGTGGCGGGTCAGTGGGTGATCGGCACCCACCAGCGCAACTCGGTGCCACGGTCGGGGCGTGCTGTCAACGAGCAGCCACCGCCGAGCAGCCGGGCGCGCTCGGCCATGTTGTGCAGGCCGTTGCCCGACGAGGTGTCGAACTGCTCGGGGATCCCGCGGCCGTTGTCGAGCACCCGCATGACGAGGTGGTCGTCGGCGTCGAGCTCGATCTCGGCCTCGGTAGCCCCGGAGTGGCGGGCGATGTTGGTGAGCGCCTCGCGCAACGACGCGAGCAGCTCGGTGCGGATCTCGAGCGTGGTGGCCGTCTCGACAGGGCCGGCGAGGCGGAGGCGGGGCGTGAAGCCGAGCACGCGCTTGGCCTGCGATGTGACGGTGCCGAGCTCTTGGCCGAGCGAGCCCTCCCTGCCGGCGGAGCCGAGGGTGAACACTGCCGTGCGGATCTCGCGGATGATGAGGTCGATCTCGTCGACCGCTTCCTCGACCCGGTTGCCGAGATCCGGGTCGCCGGCCCGGATGGCGACGGCCTGCAGCTCGAGGCCGAGACCGAACAGTCGCTGGAGCACCGTGTCGTGCAGGTCTCGGGCGATGCGCTCACGCTCGTCGGCGAGCGAGAGCAGCTCGGCGGTGGTGCGGAGCGCCGCCTCGGCACGCATCCGCTCGGAGACGTCGCGTACGACGGCGATGACCCCGCGCGCCCGGTCGCCGGCGAGCGGCGACAGGCTGATCTCGACGGGCAGCTCGCTGCCGTCGGCCCGCTGCAACGAGAGGTTCATGCCCGGCCCCATCGGCCGAGCGACGTGCGCCTGCACGAACGAGTCGCGTCGACCGCTGTGCAGCGGCCGGTGCTCGGCCGGCACGAGCAGATCGACGTTGCTACCGATGAGCTCGACCGATGCGTATCCGGACATCGTGGCGAGTCGGTCGTTGACGACGATGATCGTGCCATCAGGTGCGCAGACCAGCAGCCCGTCGGGCAGTTCGTCGATCCACGCCGAGAACTCGAGCGATGCGGTGGTGTCGCGGGACCTGCTCGGCATGCGAATCACGCTATCGCGCCAGGTAGTTCGGGCCGAAGGTCCCTGTCAGGCCCATCGACGGTGGGGCAGACTGACGCATCATGACTGAGCCTCCCCGCGTTCGTGTCTTCCTGGTCGACGACCACGAGGTCGTCCGCCATGGCGTTCGCTCGCTCATCGACGCATCGGGTGATCTCGAGGTCGTCGGCGAGGCCGACTCCGTCGAGACCGGGCTCGCCCGCGTGCTCGCCGTGCAACCCGATGTCGCCATCCTCGACGTGCGCCTGCCGGACGGCAACGGCGTCGAGCTGTGCCGCGAGATCCGCAGCCGCATGCCCGAGGTGAAGTGCCTCATGCTCACCTCGTACTCCGACGACGAGGCGCTGTTCGAAGCGATCATCGCTGGCGCGTCCGGCTACGTCCTGAAGCAGGTGCGCGGCACCGAGCTGTTGGCCGCGGTGCGCCGCGTGGCCAAAGGTGAGCACCTCCTCGACCCCGCGGTCACCGGTCGGGTCATGCGTCGGCTCAGCAACCCGTCGAGCGAGGACCAGCGGATGGCGTCGCTCACCACCCGCGAGCGCGAGGTACTCGAGCTCATCGGCGAGGGCCTCACCAACCGCCAGATCGGCGAGAAGATGTTCCTGGCCGAAAAGACGGTGAAGAACTACGTCAGCGGTTTGCTCGCGAAGCTGGGGATGGAGCGTCGGACCGAGGCCGCTGTCTTCGTTGCCCGGCGCGAGCACGACAGGCCGCACACGGGCACCTGACACAGCGCAAACCCCTGCGCTCGGGGCGCGCGTCCGGACGATCGCAACGGTGCGTCGCCCGTCCCGCCATCTCGCTCGCCTTCTCGTCACTGCCGTTGCAGTGCTGGTGGTGCTCCCCGCGTGCGGTGGTGCAGCTGCTCCGGCCGCCGAGGTGCGCGAGGCCGGTGAAGCCGCTCCACCAGAGGTGACCAAGGACGACCTCGAGGCGCTGTCCATCCGCGTCCTCGAGCTCGAGGTGCAGGTGAAGAACCTCCGGGCAGCGGACGCGACCGGCGATCCGTTCAGCGCTGCTCCCATCGAGGGCGCGGCCCCTGAGTGGGACTACCAGGACCCGGCGGGATGGGGAGCGCTCGGCGCAGCCTATGAAACCTGCGCTGCCGGTACCGAGCAATCGCCGATCGACCTGGGTCCGAGCACCTTGTTGGCCGCCGACATCGCCAACCCGGTCGTGGACTACGGCGACACCTCTACCGCCACCATCATCGACAACGGCCACACCATTGAGGTCGGTCTTGAGGGTGCTGGCACGCTGGCTCTCGAGGGTGCGAGCTATGACCTCCAGCATCTCCACTTCCACGCCCCGAGCGAGCACACCATCGACGGGGTGCATGCACCACTCGAGGTGCACTTCGTCCACGAGACGGTCGACGGCAACATCGCCGTGGTGTCGGCGCTCGTGAAGGCCGGAGACGCCGGGCCGGCGGGCTACGACGTGATCGTCGCCGCGCTGCCCAGCGACGACGCCGAACACGAGGTGGGCGCGCCGCTCTCGCTGCGCTCGCTGCTGCCCGAGCAGACCACCGCCTATCGGTACCGTGGTTCCCTGACGACGCCGCCGTGCACCGAGGGTGTCAACTGGCTCGTGCTGACCACGCCGCTGACGATGAGCCAGGCGCAGATCGACGCCATCGTGGCGCAACTACCCGCACCGAACAACCGCCCGACGCAGGAGCTCGGTGGCCGGGTGGTGGGCGTCGACGTGACGTCGTGAGCGATCAGACGCCGCGGGTGGCGAGGCGCTCGACCACGCGGAGCAGACGCTCGACGTCGTCGTGCTCGATGTAGCGAGCAAGGCCGGCTCTGACCAGGCCACCGCTGGCCATCAGCCCGAGTGATTCGACCACCTCGACTGCGTAGTTGTGGCCGTCCCAGACTGCGATGCGCTCGGCAGCGAGCGCCTTCGAGACCTCGGCGGGGTGCACGCCCTGCACCGTGAACGCCGCCGTTGGGGTCCGGCCGTCGAGGCCCTGCGGGCCGTAGATGCGCACGCCCGAGATGGCCAGCAGACCATCGAGCAGGGGAGCGAAGACCTCGGCCTCGGCCGTGGCGACGCGGTCCATGCCCTCCTCGAGCAGGAAGCGTGCCGCTGCCTCGACGCCGGCGATGCCTTCGTAGTTCGGCATGCCTGTCTCGAACCGGCCGGGTCCGAGGTCGGGTGCGGGGCGCACCTTGAACGCTGGGAGCTCGTCGATGAGCTCGGGGCTCACCCACAGCACACCGGTGTGCGGGGCGTACCACTTGTACGGCGAGGTGACCAGAGCATCGCAGCCGAGCGCACTGATGTCGATTGCGAAGTGCGGTGCGAGCGCCACGGCGTCGACGAAGACTCGAGCACCGACAGCGTGCGCCGCATCGATGATGGGGCGGAGGTCCGGCGTCGTGCCGAGCAGGTTCGACGCGCCGGGCAGCGTGACCCACCGTGTGTGTTCGTCGATGAGGTCGATGACGTGCTGCGGCGGCAGCGTGCAGGTCTCGGTATCGAACGGGGCGAGCACGTGCTCGGCACCTGCCTGCTCGCACGCAAGTCGCCACGGCGAGACGTTCGCCTCGTGGTCGAGGCGGGTGCCCACGACCCGGTCACCCGGGCCGAGCGTGGCCCCGACCGCTCGGCTGAACGACATCGTCAGCGTGGTCATGTTGGGACCGAAGACGATACCGGCCGGGTCGGCGCCGAGGAGTCGCCCGACGATGTCGCGAGTGCGGGCCACCAGCTCGGTCGAGGCGATGGATGCGTCGAAGACGCCACCGCTGCAGCCGGTGGTGCCGCTCGCCATCCATGCCGTTGCGGCCTCGATCGCAGAGTCGACGGGTTGCGTGCCGGCCGGCGCGTCGAAGCGCGACCAGCCGTTGGACACACCGGGAAAGCGGTGCCGGACCGAGGCGCGTGTCATGGCGTTGTTCAGGCGCGCTTGGCGACTGCTGAGCCGGGACGCTTCGCTGCCTTGGCGAGGCGCTTCGCAGTACGACCGGCGGGCTCGATGGTGCGTGCGTCGAGATCGCCGATCTCGACACCGTTGTCGAACAGCACGCGATACCGCAGCCAGTTGAACCCGTTGGCCAGGTACACCTTGCCCTCGGTACCCGCAGGCACGCCGTCGGGCAGGTCGACCGTGGCGCGAACCCGGTCACCCATGCGCAGCTCGAGTTGCGTGGCGTGGGGCTTGGCCAGGGCGTGCGGCTTCCAGAACGGCATAGGTCCACAGTCTGCCCGATAGGCTCCCCGATCTGTGAAAAGCACGCTCGAAAACCTCGAGGACTCGCCGGGCAAACGCCTCGTGAAGCTCTCCCTCACCGTCGACGAAGCCGAGTTCGACCGCAACATCGACCAGGCATTCCGCAAGATCGCCACCGAGGTCCGTCTGCCGGGCTTCCGGGCCGGCAAGGTGCCCCGCAAGGTGCTCGAGGCCCGTATCGGTCTCGCTCCCGCACGCGAGCAGGCGCTGCGCGACGCCATCCCCGAGTACCTCGCCGCTGCGGTCCGCGAGCACGACATCGACCTGATCGCGACCCCCGAGGTCGAGATCACGGCGGGTGAGGAAGAGGGTCCCGTCGCCTTCGACGCCACCTGTGAGGTGCGCCCCGAGATCACGGTGCCCGGCTACGGTGGCCTTCGCGTCGAGCTGCCCGCCCCGAAGGCCTCCGACGACGACATCGACCAGGCGCTGCGGGTCGAACTGCGTCGTCACGGATCGCTCGTCGATGTCGACCGTCAGGTCGAGACCGGCGACCACGTCACCCTCGATCTCGCCGGCACCCGCGACGGCGAGCCGGTCATCGGCCTCACCACCGAGGACTGGTTGTACGAGGTCGGTCAGGGCTGGGTCGCTCCCGAGTTCGACGCCGAGCTCATCGGCGCAGCCAAGGGTGCCGAGCTCACCTTCACCGCCACACCCAACGGCACCTCTGAGCCCGCCGACTTCGTCGTCTCGGTGAAGAACGTGCAGGAGATGGTGCTGCCCGACCTCACCGACGAGTGGGTCGACGAGAACATCGGCGAGTTCGACACGGTCGAGGGCTACAAGGCTTCCATCGGTGATCGCATCGACGAGCAGAAGCTCAGCCAGGCTCGCAACGTCTTCGTCGAGCGCGTCACGTCGGCGCTCGCCGACCTCGTCGAGATCGATGCCCCCGAGGCCATGGTGAACGGCGACCTGCAGTCGCGGGTCCAGAACACGGTCCAGCAGTTCCAGGCACAGGGCATCTCGATCGACCAGTGGTTGCAGGCCACCGGCCAGGACTCGGCGTCGTTCGTCGAGGCACTGCGTGTTCAGTCCACCAAGGCCGTCAAGGTCGACCTCGCGCTGCGGGCCGTCGCCACGGCCGAGAGCCTCGAGGTCTCCAACGACGACCTCGAGCGCGAGTACGAGCGCATTGCGATGCAGGTGCGCCAGAAGCCGGCACAGGTCCGCAAGGCCTACGAGGTCAACGATGCCGTCACCGACCTCACCGCCCAGATCCTGAAGACCAAGGCGCTCGACTGGCTGCTGCATCATGCCGAGGTCGTCGACCCCGACGGCGAGCCGATCGACCGCGAGCTCGTCATCGGACACACCCACGACGACGATCACGATCACGATCACGATGACCATGACGACCATGACGACCACGAAGGGCACGACCATGACTGAGGTACGTAACTCCATCCCGATGCCGTACGTCGTCGAGCAGACCAGTCGCGGTGAGCGCAGCTGGGACCTCTACAGCCGGCTGCTCAAGGACAACATCATCTTCCTGCAGACGCCCATCGACGACACGGTCGCCAGTGTGCTGTGTGCGCAGTTGATCCACCTCGAGTCGGAGAACCCCGACAAGGACATCAACATCTACATCAACAGCCCCGGTGGCGACATCACGGCGCTGTTCGCGATCTACGACACGATGCAGTTCATCAAGAACGACATCGCCACCATCTGCCTCGGTCAGGCCGCATCTGCTGCCGCCGTCCTGCTCGCAGCCGGCACCAAGGGCAAGCGCCTCGCCCTGCCGCACAGCCGCGTGCTGCTCCACCAGCCCTACGGTCAGGTGGGCTACGGCCAGGTGACCGACCTCGAGATCGCCGCGAAGGAGATCCTCCGGATGCGTGACATCCTCGAGGAGATCCTGGCCCACCACACGGGCCAGCCGATCGAGCGGATCCACCGTGACACCGACCGTGATTTCGTCATGGAAGCACGAGAGGCCATCGAATATGGCATCATCGACGACGTGCTGTCGTCGCGTGAGGCCATCGACCGTACCGGTCCCATCCGCTGACACCGATTCCGAGGGGGAAGACACGTCGTGGCCAAGTTCGGTGACACTGGTGAGCTGCTGAAGTGCAGCTTCTGCGGCAAGAGCCAGAAGCAGGTCAAGAAGCTCATCGCCGGACCGGGCGTGTACATCTGCGACGAATGCATCGACCTCTGCAACGAGATCATCGAAGAGGAGCTCACCGAAGGCACTGAATTGCGTTTCGACGAGCTGCCCACCCCGGTCGAGATCCGCACCTTCCTCGATGACTACGTCGTCGGTCAGGACGAGGCCAAGAAGATCCTCTCGGTGGCTGTGTACAACCACTACCGGCGCATCCAGTACCAGCAGAACGCTGCTGTCGGCCGGCGCGACGAAGTCGAGCTGCAGAAGAGCAACATCCTCCTGCTCGGCCCCACCGGCTGTGGCAAGACCCACCTCGCGCAGACCCTCGCCCGGCTTCTCAACGTGCCGTTCGCCGTGGCCGACGCAACGGCGCTCACCGAGGCCGGCTACGTCGGCGAAGACGTCGAGAACATCCTCCTCAAGCTCATCCAGTCCGCCGACTTCGACGTGAAGAAGGCCGAGACCGGCATCATCTACATCGATGAGATCGACAAGGTGGCCCGCAAGAGCGAGAACCCCTCGATCACCCGCGACGTCAGCGGTGAGGGCGTGCAGCAGGCGCTGCTCAAGATCCTCGAGGGCACGCAGGCGTCGGTGCCGCCGCAGGGTGGGCGCAAGCACCCGCACCAGGAGTTCATCCAGATCGACACCACGAACATCCTGTTCATCTGTGGTGGCGCGTTCGCCGGCCTCGAGCAGATCATCGAGAGCCGCATCGGCGTCCGGGGTGTCGGCTTCCACGGCACGGTTCGCTCGAAGTCCGACAAGGACGTCGGCGAGCTGTTCACCAAGGTGCTCCCCGAGGACCTGCTCAAGTTCGGCATGATCCCCGAGTTCATCGGTCGTCTGCCCATGATCGGCGCTGTCCGTAGCCTCGACCAGCACGCGCTGTGCAAGATCCTCATCGAGCCGAAGAACTCCCTGGTCAAGCAGTATCAGAAGATCTTCGAGTTCGAAGACGTCGAGCTCGAGTTCACCCCCGACGCGCTCGAGGCGATTGCCGACCAGGCCTTGCTGCGGGCCACCGGTGCGCGCGGTTTGCGGGCCATCCTCGAAGAGGTCCTGCTCGACACGATGTACGAGCTGCCCTGGCGCGCCGACGTCGGTCGCGTCGTCATCGACGGTGACACCGTTCGCTCGAAGGTGAACCCCACCCTCGTGCCACGCGAGCCGACGCGCGCTTCGCGGCCTCGCCGCGCCGCATCCTGAGCCGCACCATGAACCTCACCGAGGCGATGGCGTACCTCGACGCGCACGCGAGCTACGACACCACCGGCCGCGTCGAGTCGCCCACCGTCGACCGCATCCAACGGCTGATGGACGTCATGGGCGAGCCGCAGCGCACGTACCCGGTCATCCACATCACGGGCACCAACGGCAAGGGTTCCACCACGCAGATGATCACCCGGCTGCTCATGGCCCACGGGCTCGTGGTCGGTACCTACACCAGCCCGCACCTCGAGCACCTCAACGAGCGGATCAGCCGCGACACCGAGCCGATCTCCGACGAGGACTTCGCCGAGCAGATCAGCGCGATCGCCGAGCTCGAGATCGTGGCGGGCGTGCGGCCCACCTACTTCGAGATCGTCACGGCGTGTGCGTTCCGTTGGTTCGCCGATGTCGCGGTCGATGTCGTGGTGGTCGAGGTCGGCATGCTCGGCCGTTGGGACGCCACCAACGTGGTCGACGCGCAGGTCGCCGTCGTCACGAACGTTGCGATGGACCACAACGAGTACGCAGGCCCCACCAAGGCAGACATCGCCCGCGAGAAGTCGGGCATCGTCAAGCCGGGCAGTGCCGTGGTCATCGGCGAGACCGACCCCGACCTGGTCGACATCTTCGTGGCCGCCGGCGGCGCCTCGACGTTCGTTCGTGGCGACGATTTCGACGTCCTCGAGAACCAGCTCGCGCTCGGCGGGCGGCTCGTCGACCTGCGTACTCCGACCACCGTCTACACCGAGGTGTTCCTGCCGCTCCACGGCCGCCACCAGGCCGACAATGCGGTGGTCGCGTTGACGGCCGTCGAGGCCTTCTTCGCCGCACCGATTGCCGACGACGTTCTGCGCGAGGGGCTGGCACAGGTCACGATGCCGGGCCGCTTCGAGGTGTTGGGCCACCAGCCACTCGTCATCGTCGACGGGGCCCACAACCCTGCGGGCGCCGACGTCGCAGCGCAGGTCTTCTTCGAGGACTTCCAGCCCGCCGGCATGAGCTACCTCGTCGTGGGCTGCCTCAAGACGCGAGACGTGCGCGAACTGCTGTCGGCATTGCGCGTCGACGAGTTCGACGTCGTGCTCACGTGTACGGCACCGTCACCGCGTGGCCTCGACAGTTCGGTCGTCGCGGCGACCGCCACCGAACTCGGCTGCGACGAGGTCATCATCTGCAGCACCCCCGAGCAAGCCGTCGAGCGTGCGCTCCGCCTGGCGGGTGGCGACGATGCGGTGCTCATCGCCGGCAGCCTGTACGTCGTCGGCGCCGCCCGGCCCGCCGTGCGCCGCCTCCAGCCCTGACCCTCGCAATCCCGGTAGCCTCTGCACCCATGTCTGATCGCACCCTCGTCCTCCTCAAGCCCGATGCCGTCGAGCGCGGCCTCGTCGGCCAGATCCTCTCCCGCTTCGAGACCAAGGGTCTGAAGATCATGGCGATGGACCTGCGCAGCCTCGACGCCGACACGCTCGCCCGTCACTACGAGGAGCATGTGGGCAAGGGCTTCTACGCCGATCTCGTCACCTTCATGAGTCGTGGCCCGGTCCTGGCGCTGGCGCTCGAAGGCCCGGAGGACACCTGGGAAGTGGTGCGCGCCATGATGGGTGCGACCAACCCGCTCAAGTCGGCACCCGGCACCATTCGTGGCGACTTTGGCACGCTGTTCACCGAGAACCTGGTGCACGGCAGCGACTCACTGGCATCGGCCACGCGCGAACTGGGCATCTTCTTCCCGACCCTGTGAGGGCAGCATCAGGGGTTACACTGCCCTGCCGTCCAGGGGCGCCCTCGGCGTCTCATCAGCTGCTGACCGAGAGGTAGGTTCCGATGGCGCGAACCAATCCACTTTCGCTGGGCCGCGATCTCGCCATCGACCTCGGCACTGCAAATACGCTCATCTACGCACGTGGTCAGGGCATCGTCTTGAACGAGCCGTCGGTCGTGGCGATCGACATCACCGACGGCCGCCCCGTCGCGGTCGGCATCGAAGCCAAGCGCATGATGGGCCGCACACCCGGTCGCATCAAGACCATCCGCCCGCTCAAGGACGGCGTCATCGCCGACTTCGAGGTCTGCGAGAAGATGCTTCGTTTCTTCATCCAGAAGGTGCACGCGAGTCGGTGGAGCAAGCCGCGGATGGTCATCTGCGTGCCGTCGGGCATCACTGGTGTCGAGCAGCGCGCTGTGCAAGACGCTGCCGAGTACGCCGGTGCACGCAAGCCGGTCCACATCATCGAAGAGCCGATGGCCGCTGCCATCGGGGCCGACCTGCCGGTGCACGAGCCGAGTGGCAACATGATCGTCGACATCGGCGGCGGCACCACCGAGGTCGCCGTCATCTCGCTCGGCGGCATCGTCACGGCGCAGTCGGTGCGCGTCGCCGGCGACGAACTCGACGAGGCGGTGCTGCAGTACGTGAAGAAGGAGTTCTCGCTCGCGATCGGTGATCGCACCGCCGAGGAGATCAAGATGCACATGGGCTCGGCCTGGCCTTTGGAGGACGAGCTCACCGCCGACATCCGCGGCCGCGACATGATCAGCGGTCTGCCGCGCACCGTGCCACTCACCACCGAGCAGGTGCGCGAGGCGCTCGCCGAACCGCTGGCAGCGATCGTCGATGCGGTGAAGACGACCCTCGACAAGACTCCTCCCGAGCTGGCCGCCGACATCATGCAACAGGGCATCACCCTCACCGGTGGCGGTGCACTGCTCGCAGGGCTCGACCAGCGTCTGGCGCACGAGACAGGAATGCCCATCCGCATCGCCCGTGAGCCGCTGTTCAGTGTCGTCATCGGAAGTGGGCGAGCACTCGAGAACATCGATGCGATGCGGGGGCTGATGTCGCTGGGCGGCGACGAGTAGCACGAGGCAACCCATGGCCATCTACTCGATGGGGCGCCGGCGGGTCATCGCCCTCCTCATCCTCACCTCGGTCCTGCTCATCACGCTCGACACGCGCGGCAATGCGCTGATCGATCGCGCGCGCAGCGTCTTGTCGCTCGTCCTCGAACCGTTCGACGCGGCGGCGCGTACCGTCTCCCGGCCGGTGCTGAATGCGTGGGACGGCATCGTCAACTACGACGATCTGCGGCGCGAGAACGAGGCGTTGCGGGCCGAGATCGCGACGCAGCGCGGGGCCGAGATCGAGGCACGTGCGGCGATCCTCGAGTATCAGGAACTGCTCACACTGAATCGGCTGCTCGGCACCGGTGCCTATCCCACCGTCGCCGCGCAGGTGCAGGGCGAGCGGTCGAGCAACTTCCAGTACACCGTCGAGATCAATCGCGGCAGCAAGGACGGCATCGAGGTCGGCATGCCCGTCGTCAACGGTGCCGGACTCGTCGGCAAGATCAGTCGTGTGTTCCCGAACTCGGCGATCGTCCTGCTCATCATCGACCCTGACTTCAACATCGGTGCCAAGGTGCTCACGCCGAGCACGGGTTCGACCACCACCACGAGCCCGCCGCTGCGCCCCACCGAGGGCGATGCCACGTCTCCCACCACCACCACCACGACCACGGCACCGGCCATTGAGACGCCCGAGGAAGCCGCCACCGGCCCGCTCGATCCGTTCGACCCGAGCGTCACGACCACCGTGGCACCCACCACCACGCTCCCGATCCCGGGTTCGAACGAGGCGGCTGCAGGAGCGACCACCACGTCCACCACCACCGTCGCCACCGGAGCAACGACGACCACCGTGCCGACCGACATCATCCGCGAGACGGGCACCATCACGGGGCAGGGGCTGGGCGAACCGCTGCTGCTGCGCTTCGTCGATGACTCGACGACGCAGGGTCGCGTGCAGGCCGGCTCACCGGTGCAGACCGCGGGCGGCCTGCGGTCGATCGCTCCGGCCGGTATCCCCATCGGTGAGGTCGGTGCCATCCGTCAGCAGACTGGTTCGCGTGCACTGAAAGTGGAGGTGAAGCTCGCCGCCGGCGACCTCTCGAAGCTCAACTTCGTCCAGGTGCTGCGGTACTCGCCGACCTCGAGCGGCGGCTGAGGAGTGGGTGCGTTCCTCACCGGTCCGCTGGTGCGACTCTTCCCCATCGGCCTGTGCGTCCTCGCCCTGCAGCGGACGGTGCTGACCGAGATCCGACCCTACGGCGTGGTCTTCCAGGTCGTGCTGGCTCTCGCCGCCGCCATCGGCGCGGGTGCCGGGTCCGAGCGCGGAGCGCTCGGCGGGTTCACTCACGGCCTCATGTACGACCTCGCCACCGGCAGCCCGCTGGGCCTCACTGCGCTCGTCTATGCCCTCGCCGGGTTCGTGGCCGGCTACGTGCTCACCCTCACGCCCACGCCGCCGTGGTGGCTCACGTCGATCTTCGCGGCCATCGGAGCGGCAGTGGGCGAGACCGCCGTGCCGATCGGTCGTGCCCTGATCGGCCAGGACGGCTGGTTCACCACCCGCCTCTTCACGATCGTGCCGGTCGTAGCCGCCTTCGCGTTGGTGACGAGCCCGTTGCTCGTGCCGCTCGGACGGTGGTGCATGTGTGTGAAGAAGCCGAAGTGGAAGGCGATGCACGAGTGATGATCACACGTGGGCGCGACCACCGGAGGGCCGCCATCGGGCACACTGTTGGTCATGGCTGTTGATCGTCGGAGTACCCGTCTGGGTGTGCTCGCTCTCGTCGGCCTCATCCTCGTCAGCGCGCTCGGCACCCGGCTGTGGTTCCTGCAGGCGGTCCAGGCCGAGGGCTACCAGGCGTCGGTCGACAGGTCGAAGATCCGCACCGTCTCGATCGCGCCCGAGCGCGGCCGCATCTTCGATGCCGACGGCCGCATCGTCGCCGACAACCAGCGTGTCCTGACGGTCACCGTCGAGTGGGCGGTCATGCGTCGCTCGGCGAATCGAAAGGCGCTGTTCGAGCGCCTGTCCGGCCCGCTCGAGAAGCCGGTGGCAGACCTCGAGGCGCGCTACCAGAACGGTCTGAAGATGTCGGATCCGTTGCTGCCGATGCCATTGGTGCAAGACGTCGACGAGGGCGTGGGCCAGTACCTGCTCGAGCGCGGTGAGGATTTCCCTGGTGGCGACGTCATCGAGGA
>JBBDMO010000123.1:0-13466 GCA_040878255.1 Ilumatobacteraceae bacterium | reverse complement strand
CTGCCTGAGGCAGCGAAGTGCACCGGGACCTTGTCGAGGGCGATGCCCGCACCTGGCTCAACGTCGGACATAGATGGCTCCTCGGAACGGTTCATGCCTCTTCATCTAACCGGACGTCAGGTTTCCGTCGCGCCGATCGGGTCGATGCGGTCGGCAACCGATCGTCTTGGCCGGCGGGGTGTCGCAACCCCGCGCCAGATCTGCTCGGTGCGGCGCGGCGCGATGTTTCCGGGAGCGCAGAACGACGGCTGCGAAGCGGCGGTCGGACCGTCTGATGCGTGGCATAGGTCCCGGTCGATGCTGCCGACCCGGCGGTTGGGGGCAGCTCGAAGTGTTCGATCCTGGGCGAATCCCGTGTTCAGTCCCAGCCGCGGCGGGTGAGTTCGGTGCGGAGGGCGCGAAGGGAGCGTGTCGCGCCCAGGGGTCCGTGGGGGTTGCCGGGCTGGGACAGCGCGTAGGTGTCGGAGGCGTACTCGTCCGCGACATCGAGTTGAGCCGCAAGGTGGCGAGCGAAGCTGACGGTGGCGGGTGACCGACCGACGCCTGTGTCGAGCATGAACTGTCGAGCCGCGTCACCGTCGCCGACGTGCTGAGCAAGCGCGGCGAGCAAGAGCATCGCATCGTTGGATTCGCGGGAGTAGCGGCCGGTTGCTGCTCGCTTGGCGTGTTGACGAAGGTGCTCGGTGGCCGTGCTGACGTCGCCAAGTGCGAGGTGGGCGAGCACGCGTACGTCGGTTCCGTCCATGAACTGCAAGTCGTAGTCATCAAGAGCTTCAATGACGGTCAGAGCTACCTCCGGCCGTCCGAGCATCACTTCCGCCATCGCAGACGACACCGCCATGTCGACCATGAGGAAGTCGCAGATCACGTGGCCCGGAACGCCCGTTGCACGCTGGTAGACATCAGCCGCCTCGTCGAAGTCGCCGGTGATCAGCGCGGCAAAGCTCTGAGCGAACAACGAGAAGAGAATGGCGGTTGGGCGGATGTCGCGCACTCCCGCTTCAGCCCAGTCAACCTGGTCGAGCTCGATTTGTGCCAGCACGAGGAAGTCGTCCACCTTCGTCGGTGCCACTGAAGCGATCCTCCATGCGCTCATGCTCGACGCGATCGAACGAAACACTGCGAGCGGCATCGCACGCAGTTCCGCGACCCTCAGGGCGCAATCAGCCCATTCGTCGAGGACGACCGATGCAACGAACCGTTGAGCGGTGACGCAGCCGTACAGGACGGGGCCGAGCGCGTCAGCATGGGCCGCGGCTCGGGCAAGCGCCTGGTCGAGCTCGGACTGCCGGACATCGAGAAGGTACGCATCATGGCTGCCGGTCATGAGCTCCGCGGCGGTCCGCCAGTTGTCGCGCTCGCCAGCCCATTCGAACGCGGAGGTGATGTTGGGGCAATCGTGACGGAGCCGACGGCCGACGTCGAGCAGGCCGGGGACGCCGTGGCCATCGGCCAACGCGAGACCGTGGAAGTGGGCGAGGTGACGGTCACGGACGTCGACGGCTTCGCCCGCGTCGACCAGTCGGTCTTCGGCGTAGGCCTTCACGGTTTCGAGGAGCCGGAACCGAGTGGCCTTGCGCTTGTCGGCGCGCACCACGAGCGACTTCGCTTGGAGCGCCTCGATGTGGCCGGTCGCCCGCCGCCGGTCGAGCACGGCGACGGCAGCGACCGCGTCGAGATCGAACCCGTCGACGAACACCCCCAACGCCCGAAAGACACCTTGCTCGTCAGTGTCGAGGAGGTCGTAGGACCAGTCAAGGGTCGCTTCGAGGGTGCGTTGGCGGCTCCGCCTGCGTCCGCCGGACAGCAACTGGAAGCGGTGGTCGAGCCCGGCGAGGAGCTCTTCGGGGCTCATGACCGTGATCCGGGCAGCGGCGAGCTCGATCGCCAGCGGCATCCCGTCGAGCCGAGCACAGATCGCGCTGACGGTCGACGCGTTCGCGTCGGTGAGCTCGAACTCGAGGTGCACAGCGGTGGCGCGGTCGACGAAGAGCCGCACGCCGGGAGAGTCGGCAGTGTCGGTCGCGAGCGACCCGAGCACGATGGTGCGTTCCCCGTCGATGTCGAACGCTTCGCGGCTCGTGGCCAGGAGCTTCGCCGGGCTGTTCGTCGCCAGGAACGCCTCGACGAACGCAGCCGCTTCCTCAATGACGTGCTCGCAGTTGTCGAGGATCACGAGCGCCTGCTTGTCGGCAAGGAACGCCAGGATCTGATCGGTCGGGTCGCCGCTCGTGAGGTTCAGCCCGAGGCCGTTCGCGATCGCAGACGGGAAATCCGCGCCGTTGCTCACCGCGGTGAGGTCGATGAACCACACGCCGTTGCGTTGGTGCGGTAGTTCGGCCTCACCCACGGCGATCGCCAGCCGGGTCTTGCCCGAGCCGCCCACCGCAGTCAGCGTGACCAGACGGTTCTCGCCGAGCAGACCACGAACCCGTCCGAGCTCGACGTCTCGGCCGATCAACCGGGTCGGCCGCACCGGCAGGTTCGACAGCGACGGATCGACGACCCGCAACGCCGGGAACGTTCCAGTACCGAGCTGGAACAACCGGAGCGGCTCGGCGACGTCGCGCAACGTGCGCACACCGAGATCGGTCACCTCGGCAACAGCTGCAGCCGTGCGCACCGCATCGGTGATCAACACCTGGCCGCCATGCCCCGCTGCCTCGACACGTGCTGCGGTGTTCACCACCGGCCCGAAGAAGTCGCCACCGCGTTCCTCGGCCTCACCGAGGTGCAGACCCATCCGCACCCTCAACTCGGGACCCGGCCACGCCGCATCAGTCAGCGCGGCTTGTGATTCCGTCGCCGCCCGCACCGCATCCGACGCCCGACCGAACGCGGCAGCGAACGAATCCCCCGCCGTCGCGAACACGTACCCGCCGTTGCCCACGACCGCGCCGCGCACGATCGAGTCATGCACCAACAACGACGCCGACATCGCCGCAGTGTCCGCAGCCCACAGACGCGTCGAGCCCTCCACATCCGTGAACAGAAACGTCACCGTCCCCGACGGCAACACCGACGACCATTCGACGGAGCTCACCGACGACTCACCCTCAACCCCCGACTGGTCATCGAGCCGCCCTCACGGCTGCAAGAGATCATCCGGACCGTACCACCAGACGCGGCGTGACCTCGATGAACGGCCCGCTCACGACGCCGAGCAGCCGACCGACCACCCTCGAACGACCGAACGCCTCGCTCCCTTGAGCAGTCCGCGATCACCCGTGTCACCGCGTCCCCGAAGTGCCGGTAGGTGACGCGCACCACGGCGGTGCGTGTCACTGCTGATGCCGACCGCAGGGCTCGCTGCGAGGGTGGATCCGCTGTGTGTTGACCGGGGTCGTACGGTGTGACCATGGCTGCTGGCTCGGATCTGAGCTCGATCGTCGAGCGGAACCGCACGGAGATCCTCGATCTTGTGCGTCGGCATCGTGGCCGTTCGATCGTTGTGTTCGGCTCGGTCGCTCGGGGCGGGGCCACCCCGGGGAGCGACATCGACTTCCTGGTCGAGTTCGAGCCGTCCAGCTCGCTGCTCGACCTGGTGCACCTCGAAGAGGCCCTCGCCGAACTGCTCGGTGTCGACGTTGACGTCGTGTCAGCGGGGGCGCTGCTCGAACGCGACGCCGAGATCCGCAACAGCGCGATCACGTTGACGCGCGACCGATTCCTTGGTGGTGAGGGGTGTCGGAGCGATCTCGATGGCTCACACTTGTTCGAACGGGGGTGCGCGATCGATCGGGTTCGCGACGTGGAAGCCCGCTGAACTCGCTGCTTCACAGAGGCGGCGATCGGCGCTGCTGAACACATTGGCGCCCACGAGGTGGGCAGCTGCGAGATGCACGGCGTCGTACCCGCGCAGGCCGTGCGTTGTGGCCAGGTCGCCGGCCAATCGCATCAGATCGTCGTCGATCTCGACCACGGACATCTGTGACCACAGCATCTCCAGGCCGTTGACAGCGCTTCGGAACACGGCAGGGGAGATCCGACGCTGTCGCTGTGCCGCAGCAAGCGCAGCGCAGGCCTCGACGTGAGCGACCCTGACCGTGGCGAGCACGTCGGGTTCGTCCCAGATCGCGGCGGCCTCGGCGGTGCCGACTTCGTCGATCAGCAGCTTGATGAGCGTGGACGTGTCGATGTAGGTGATCACTGTCGTTGCTCGGCCACCAACTCGCTGACCGAGCCGGATGAGCGCAGTGGCGCCGGCCGCTGGCGCACCTTCGATGTCGGCGGTCGAACGAGGCCGGCCTCGATCATCGCGGCGAGCTTGTCGTTCGGCTCGTCCGCCATGCCGTTGAGGCGGGCGATCGGTCGTCCACGGTCGGTCACGACGATCTCGACACCTGCCTCGACTTGATCGAGGTAGCGACTGAGGTTGTTCTTGAGGTCGCGAACCCCGACCTCGATCCGTGTTGATGTGGCTACCTTCATGCGGTCAAGTGTAGCTACTTGAAGGGAGGTTGTCGCTCGGGTTCTTCCCGGTGCCGGGAGGCTTGCGAGGCCGACGTGCCCCGTCGCGAAAAAGCACCGGTTTCCTGCACAGATCCTGCACGGATTTCTCCGGTACCACCCGAGAAGCGGCCCATCAGGCGGACTCGTCGGACGGGCGCACCGCACCTGAGCTGGGCAAACGGAATCCACAGGACTCGCCGGACGGCTCCTGGGCGACTTAAACCCCCCTTCCCGCAAGGGAGTGTGGGTTCGAACCCCACCCCGGGCACCAGCGTTGAGTGGGCATGACGTGTCTGAAAGCCTCCGGCGACCTCTGTGAAAACCGGCTGATACGACGATTCCTGCACGCATGGCGCGACGTGTCGAGCTGGCAGGATTGACGGATGATCGATCACCAGGTGAAGTTCGGATGGCTCTCGCCCGTGGCTGGGCATGCGGGCAGTGACTATCAGCCGATCGTGCAGTACCAGGAGACGCACATTCTTCCGTACGCCCTGCCCCATTTCGATTCGGTGTGGATCGCAGACCACTTCTACGGCTTCGACGCCGACAAGCGCGAAGGGTTCCTCGAAGGATGGACGACGCTCACCTGGCTGGCGGCGAAGTTCCCCGACGTCATGCTGTGCCACCACGTGCTCGGGCACGGCTATCGCAACCCGGCGCTCACGGCCAAGATGGCCGCGACGCTGCAGGTGCTGTCGGGTGGACGCTTCATGTTGGGCATCGGCGGCGGTTGGCGCGAAGACGAATACCGCTCCTACGGGTACGAGTTTCCTTCGGCCGCAACGCGCCTGCGTCAGCTCGAAGAGGTCGTGCAGATCTGTCGCCTGATGTGGACCGAGGAGCATCCGACGTTTGACGGTTCCTACTTCACGATCGACGATGCCGCCGCCACGCCCCGACCGGCCGTGGTGCCGCCGGTGTGCATCGGCAGTTCGGGCGAGCACATCGGACTCCCCATCGTCGGACGCCAAGCCGACATTTGGAACACGACATACCGCTCCGACGACGACTGGAACCGCAAGCGCAATATCGTCGATTCGGCCGCGACGGCGGCCGGACGCAAACCGACCGACGTCGAGTCGTGTGTCACCGTCGCCGGTGACCTCCCGACCACCGACGCGGAGTCGAGTGCTTGGGTGGAGCGGTTGCTCCACCTCGTCGACATCGGCGTCACGAATCTCGTCATGGATTTCGGTCATCCGCTCCACCACGAGCCGGCAGTCCGGTTCGCCGAGCAGGTCATCGCGCCCATTCGCTCATTGCGTTCGTGAGCGAGTTCCCCCCGCTGGCAGGCCGCCACGAATCGGACGGGACTGCGCCGACAGCGCGCGACAGAGTCGGTTGGATAGGGCGGGTTCGTGCGTGGTGGTCGAGCGCAGAGCGTGGTGCCGACACTCGTCAGGTGGGGGGCATTCGGGTGAAAACCGACAAGTTGCACAGATGATGCGCAAAGTGGTCGTATCACCACTGTGTGGTTCGGTACTGTCCGAGACATGTCGGAGTCACACGACCGGGTGATCGTCCCATGACGACCTCGGCGATTCTCGGGATGGCCGTCGGGCAGCGACCCGGAGCGACCGGCCATGCGTGGCTGGCGGTGAACTGGATGCTCGGGTTCCGGTCGATCGGCCTCGAACCGCTGCTGGTCGATCGCATCGATCCGTCGCTCGGCGACGTGCGCACCGGGATCGATTGGGTCGCGGACGTCATGGCCGAGGCGGGCCTGCACGATTCATGGGCGATGCAGTTGCCCGACGGCGAATGGGCTGGGCAACGGCCGGCGGTGGTGCGTCAGCGTTCGCAGGGTGCCGTCCTGATCGATGTGATGGGACACCTCGGCGACCGGATCGAGGGGGTGGCCGCCCGCGCCTACCTCGATGTCGCTCCGGGTTTCGGACAGACGTGGTCGCACCTCGGATGGTGTGACGCCCCGACGGGCTACGACGCCTACTTCTCCGTCGGCCTGGCCATCGGCGCCCCGTGGTGCGAGGTCCCCGATGACGGCATCGGTTGGCAGCCGCTGGCCCCACCGGTCAACCTCGACCGCTGGTCGGTGGGCACGAGTCGCGGTGCCCGGGTGAGCACCGTCGCCACCTGGCGAGGGCCATATGCGCCGATCGTGCTCGACGGTCGGCGGCTGGGCCTGCGGGCACACGCGATGCCTCCCTACGTCTCACTGCCCGTGCGGGTGGGTCAGCCGTTCGATATCGTCCTCGACATCCACGAGGCCGATCGTCCCGATGCCGAGGTGCTGCGTCGCTGCGGGTGGAACATCCGCAAGCCCGGCGTCCTTGCGACTCTCGGTGCGTACCGCGACTTCGTGACAGGCTCGACGGCCGAGATCTGCATCGCCAAGGAGATCTACACCGAACTGCGGACCGGATGGCTCAGTGACCGATCAGCCTGCTATCTCGCCGCTGGCCGACCGGTGGTCATGACCGACACAGGCGTCGGGGCATTCTTGCCGACCGGTGCAGGCTTGATGACGGTGTCGAACGCCGAGGGTGCTGCCAGCGCATTCGAGGACATCGCCCGCAACCCCCAGCATCATCGCGAGGCGGCCCGCGCCCTCGCCGTGGAACACCTGTCGGCCGCCGTCATCGCACAGCGGGCCTGTTCGCTGGCCCTCGATACTGCGGCGTCCTGAGTCGGGGCGAAATGGCCCGGACATCGACGCTACGGTCGGCCGCATGAACACCGAGCGAACCGACCCTGACCGGAGGCCCCATGTGGGCACGCGACTGCTGTCGCTCGCTGCGGGCACGCACATCGACGTCGCCCCACCCGAGACCGTCGATGCCGCGGCGGCTGCCGGCTTCCCTGCGGTCGGTGTCTGGTTCGACGCCGACACCTGGACCGACGATGTCGCCCGCGCAGTGCGGTCACGACTCGATCACCACGGTCTGATCGCGCTCGACATCGAGCCGATCATGCTCTCCCCGAAGGGCGACCATGGCGACGCGATCGTCGATGCGGCATTCGCGGTCGGTGCCCGCAACATCCTCGTCGCGAGCCGTGAGCCCGATGACGGTCGCGTTGCCGCCCGCCTCGCCGAGCTGGCGGCCCGCGTGGAGGGATCCGACATCCGCCTCGTTCTCGAGTTCCTGCCGGCACTCGCCACTCGCACGCTCGCCCAGGCCGTAGCGATCGTCGAGCGCGTTGATCATCCCAACGTCGGTGTGCTCATCGACGCGCTCCACCTCGCTCGTGCCGGTGAGACCCCGGACGATCTCGCTGGGGTGGCCTCCCATCTGCTGCCGTACCTCCAGCTGTGCGATGCGCCTGCAACCATCGACGACACGTCGCCGGGTGGGCTGATCCACGAGGCGTTGCATGCTCGGCTGCTGCCGGGCGAGGGGGCCCTGCCGCTCGATGCGCTGCTGGCGGCGGTGCCGGGCGTGCCGATCTCGTTCGAGGTGCGCTCGGCGCACCTGCGCGACACGATCCCTGATCCCGTCGAGCGGGCCCGGGCCGTCTTCGCGTCGGTGCGCCCCTGACGAGTTCGCGTGCGGATGCGTGCCGCCGGGCCTGCGCCATACTGCGAGCGTGGGAAGCGACTCGGGAGCGCATCGGCACGGTGGTCGCGAGACGCACCATGATCATGCCCACAGCCATGGCGCGGCCCTCGCCCGCGCCGGTGCCAGGCATCGCAACCGGCTGGCCATCGCGTTCGCGCTGATCGCCACGTTCTTCGTCGTCGAACTCGTCGCAGGCGTGGTCAGCAACTCGCTGGCGCTGCTGTCCGATGCCGGCCACATGTTCACCGACGTGCTCGGCCTCGGCATGGCGCTGGCCGCGATCCAGATCGCCTCGCGTTTCGAAGCGGGCGGTGGGGCGCGCAGTGGTGCAACGGCGCACACCTTCGGGCTCTATCGCCTCGAGATCCTCGCGGCATTCGTCAATGCGTTGCTGCTCTTCGCCGTCGCGGTGTGGGTCGTCATCGAGGCGGTGCGACGCCTCACGTCCGAGCCCGAGGTCCTCGGGGTGCCGATGATGGTCGTGGCCAGCCTCGGGTTGGTGGTGAACCTGATCGCGTTCCTGCTCCTGCGCGTCGGAGCGCAAGATTCGATCAACGTTCAGGGCGCCTACCTCGAGGTGGTCGCCGACACCGTGGGCTCGGTGGGCGTGCTCATCGCCGCAGTGGGACTCGAGCTGTTGGGGTGGACGTGGCTCGATCCCGTCGTCGGCGCGCTGATCGGCCTGTGGATCTTGCCGCGGACGTACCGCCTCGGGCGCCAGGCCGTGCGGGTGTTGCTGCAATCGGCGCCGCCACATGTCGAGCTGGCGACCCTGCAGGCCGAGCTGGCCGGACTGCCGGGCGTGGTCGACGTCCACGACCTGCACGTGTGGACGCTGACGTCCGACATGGACGCGGCGTCAGCGCACCTGATGGTGGGCGAGGGGGTCGACCAGCACGGTGTGCTCGACCAGGCCCGACAGTTGCTGGCCGAGCGGTACGGCATCGACCACGGCACCTTCCAGGTCGAGCCTCACGATCATGCAGGATGCACCGACGTCACCTGGTGAGTGCCGCCCACCGGTTCATGTCGCACCGTTCCCACGCTTCTGGTCGGGTCAGCGTGACATGACCGGAGAGCCGTGGTGCGCCACGAGCCGCCACACACCGCCATCGCAGGCGAACACGTTCGTGGCCGCCACGGTGCCCGTGCCACCCTCGGCCACCAGGTTCTCGTCGCAGGTGACCCACGCGACGTCGCCGTCGACGGCGACCGCTTCGTTGGTGACGATGAACTGGTTGCGGCCCGGGCCGCTGAGGATGCGTCGCCACGAATCGCCCACCTCGGCCCACGTGCGCAGAATCGGCCAGCCCGGGTGGACACACACCACGCGCTCGGAGTGCTCCCACACGGCACTCATCGCAACCATGTCACGAGCCTCGTGCGCCTCGTAGAAGGCGGCGTTCACCGCGAGCACTTCGGCGACGGGACCCCGGTCGTGCGTCATGGTGTCAGCGCGTGCTGCCGCGTTCGACGATCGCGTCGAACTCGAGGTCGGTGAGCGGGATGACCGACAGTCGGTTGCCGCGTGCCAGCAGGCGGCACTCGGCCAGCTCGGGCATCTCGCGCAGCTCGTCGAGGGGGATGAAGCGCAACGCTTTCACCGGCGACACCGTCACCCAGTCCCAGCGCGGGTCCTCGGGCTTCGAGGCCGGGTCGAAGTACTTGCTGGCTGGGTCGAACTGCTTCGGATCGGGCTCGGCTTCCTTCACGATCTTGCAGATGCCGGCGACACCGGGCGGTGTGGCGTTCGAGTGGTAGAAGATCGCCGTGTCGCCCTTGCGCATCTCGCGCAGGAAGTTGCGGGCCTGGTAGTTCCGGATGCCGTCCCATCCCTCCCGCTTCGCTGTCACGAGGTCGGGGTACCCGAAGACGTCGGGCTCGCTCTTCAACAACCAGTGGGCCATGGCGGGCGACGATACTGGCGCGATGACGGATCAGCCCGGTGAAGCCCATGACTTCGTGGTGGCCTTCGATCGCGCAGGCACGCGGACCCCGACGCACCCGACCCGACCGGAAGTCGAGCTGCTGTCGCCCGACTTCTACGCCCGCTTCGACGAGCTGACCACCTGGATGCGCGCCGAGGCCCCGATGTACTGGGACGACTCGATCGGTATGTGGGGCGCTGCTGCGCACGCCGACATCACGCGTATCAGTCGAGACTGGCGGACGTTCTGCTCGGGCAAGGGCTCGCGGCCCGAGAGCTCGGTGCCGTCGATGATCAACTTCGATCCGCCCGAGCACACGCGTCGGCGCCGGCTGATCAGTGCCGGGTTCACGCGTCGTCGCGTCGAGGACCACGAGCCGTTCCTCCGCCGCAAGGTCACCGAACTCATCGACGCCGTCATCGAGCGAGGTTCGTGCGACGTGGTGGCCGACATCGCCACACCACTGCCGATGTACATGATCGGCGAGCTGATGGGCCTGCCCGAGGAGGACCACCACCAGCTCCTCCACTGGAGCGACCTGTTCGCCACCGGTGGTCCCGAGGTGCGCGCCCAGGTCGAGGAAGCCGTGCGCGAGTACTGGGCGTACATCGCTGCGAAGATCGATGAACGGCGCGGCGGTGACGGCACCGATCTCGTCAGCCTCGTCGTCAACCCCGCCGATGGCGAGGAGCCGCTCACCGACGTCGACCTCGTGTTCGAGACGATGCTCGTACTCGTGGGCGGCGACGAGACCACCCGTCACGTCATCTCGGGCGGCACCGCAGCACTGCTGCAGCACCCCGACCAGCTCGCCCGACTGCGCGCCGACATGAGCCTCTTGCCTGGGGCCATCGAAGAGATGCTGCGCTGGGCCACACCGGTGCGGAACATGAACCGCACCGCCACCACCGACGTCGAGGTACACGGCCAGCAGGTGCGCGAAGGCGACCGGATCCTGCTGCTCTACCCGAGCGGCAACCGCGACGAGTCGGTGTTCGCCGACCCGTTCACGTTCGACATCACCCGAACACCCAATGACCACGTCGCCTTCGGCGCGTTCGGTCGCCACCACTGCCTCGGTGCGCCGCTCGCACGGCTCGAGTTGCGCGTGCTGTTCGAGGAGCTGCTCGCCCGCCTCGACCACCTCGAACTGGCCGACGGCGCCGCACTGCCGTGGCGCCGTGGCAATTTCGTGCTCGGCCTCGAACACGTCCCGGTCACCTTCAGGCCCGCCTGAGGCGCACTCACCCGTCAGTGTCGGCCGCGGCAACCGATGACGACACCCGGCAGAGGTCGCGGAGCACCGGCGTCATGCGGCGCCTGTCGACGCCGCTGAACAGGTGGCGTACGGCGCGTCGGACGTCGTCGGCTGCCCCCTCGAGGATGATCTCGTCGCGATGGCCGTGGCACCGGAACTTTCCCGGCCCACGCGGCATCGACGACGTGAGCTTCAACTTCTCGGCGTACCGGTGTGTGGCAAGAGCCGGAAACTCGATGAGGTCGTCGAGCGTGAACACGCCGTACGCCGATGCACGCTCGAGGAGCAGGTGCAACAGGTCGACCGTCGCCGCAGCGTCGGCGTGGGCCCGGTGGTTCGGGCGGTGCGGCAGATCGAACCGTGCGGCGAGCGTGCCGAGCCGGCAGTCGTCGGCGTCGTCGCTCACCAGGCGGCGCGCGAGCAGCACCGTGTCGATCGCATCGGCCGGGTCGAGGGTCTCGTGTTCGGCCCACTCGAGCGCGGCGTTGACGAACCGGAGGTCGAAGCGCACGTTGTGGCCGACCACGACCGACCCGCGAACGAACTCGACCAGCGTGGGCACCAGTTCCTCGATCGACGGCTCGTCGCAGTGGAGACCACCGACCAGGGTGTCGAGCGACGCCACCCACTCGCCGCCCTCGACCCGGATGGCGCCGAGCTCGGTGATCCGGTGGGTGGCGGCATCGGTGCCCGACGTCTCGACGTCGATGATGCAGAACGGCACGCGCCACAGCGGCATGGCGAGGAGGTCGGCGTCCACGGCCGATAGCCCACCACGAACACCAGTTCGACGTCAAGGTGGCGCGTTTCGGCGGCCACCGCTGCCGACAACCCCGACCTCTGCCGCAGGCAGGTCGTCTACGACCGGATCACGGCAAAGGTCCGCTGCTCAGTCGACGACCTCGTCGTCGCACGGGACGATGACGATCGGGCTCGTCACGTGGTGCAGGGCCGCCTTGCTCGTCGAGCCGACGAGGATCCTCGCGATCCGGCCGTGATGGTGCCTGCCGAGCACCACGAGGCGTGCGCCGTGGCTCTGCTCGGCGATCACCTGGGCAGGGTTGCCCTCGGCCACGAGCGTCTCGACGATGAGGGTCGGGTGCGCCTTGGCGATGGCTGCGCCGGTCTCGGCAACCTCGTCCAACGCCTGCGTGCGGCAGGCGTCGATGTCGGGCCAGATCGGGTAGCCGTACATCGAGGCCACCCCGACGGGGATGCTCCACGTGTGGATCACCTGGAGGATCGAACCCATCCGCTCGGCCTCGGCCGCCGCCCACTCGATGGCGGGTGCCGATGCGGCGTAGGTGTCGACGCCCACGAGGACCCGGTTGCGCTGGTCCTCGAGGCCCTCACGAACGGCCTGCCGCATGGTCGGCTCGGGCGCCGCCGGGTGCAGCATCAGCATCGGCACGGTCGAGTGCCGCAGGACCCGCATCGCGGTGCTGGGCACCGAGAGACGGGCACCGGCCGGCACCCCGTGCGTGGCCATCGCCAGCATCGCGACGTCCTCGGCCCGCTCGACGTACGAGACGAGTTCCTCGTCGACGTCGCCGTAGAGGGTGTCGTAGTCGGCGTGCTCGGGATGCGGGAGCGTCTCGGACAAGCGGGCGAGGTACGCAGTGTCGTTGGAGTCACCCGACACGTGGTCGAGTCCGACCTGCAGCAGGCGCAGCCGCATGCCGAGCCGGTTCGCCATGTCGACGGCGGCCGGAAGGATCGTCTCGGCAAGATCGGTGCCGTCGAGCGCGACGGCCAGGACACTCGCCTCGGGTCGGATGATCGCATGGCGACCGACCACCACGATCGGCACCTCGGCGTCGCGCACGAGGTCGGCGCTGATGCTGCCGAACAGGAGCTCGCCGAGCGCGGTGCGCCCGTGGCTGCCGACGACCCACAGGGCCTTCGGGCGCGAGAGGACCTCGGCGACCAGACGCCCCTCGACATCGTCGTCCTCGGTGGTGATGACGCTCTGGCCGATGGTGCGGCCATCGCGCACGGTGTCGGTGGTGTCCTTCGCCAGGCTTGCCAGTGCCGAGGCGGTGACGTTCACGTATCGCGGGGTGGTGACGGCGACCAGTTCGACGGTGGCGCCGGCTCGCGCAGCGAGCCAACAGCCCTGGTCCACTGCTGCCAGCGAGACCTCGGAGAAGTCGACGGGGACGATCACGGTGTCGATGCTCATGACCACACTCTGCCAGCGCCGATCGGACTTGGCCAGGGCCTTGCGGCCCTACGCGGTCAGGCGATCTCGCGCCAGGCGGCCAGCCGCTCGGCGCTGTCGTCGCCGGGCACGGGCAGCTGGCACAC
>JBBDMO010000122.1:0-13597 GCA_040878255.1 Ilumatobacteraceae bacterium | reverse complement strand
CGGACAGTCCGCCGGTGTAGAGCTGGCCGAGCCCCAAAGCGGCGGGGTACACCGCGCCGAGGACGACGATGAGGCCGATGAACACGCCCGCGGCGGCGAAGAAGATCGGGAACAGCCCCCAGGCAAGGCCGTCGTTGAGGTTGTTGACCAGTCCGGCTTGCGAGCAGGATGACAGGGCTTTGTCACGGAACGAGGTGAGCCGAAAGATCTCCCCGGTTGTCAGGCCCTCGTGGTGGTCGGCGTTGGTCGAGATGTGGGTGGCGGCCTCGTGGCGGGCGTGGGCGCGGGTCTCTTTCACTGCGAAGGTCGACAGGCCGAGGCCGAGCGCGGCGTAGGCGAGGCCGAGGAAGAACGGCGCCGGGCGAAGCCCGTGTTCGGCGGCGATCCAGCCGGTCGCGAGCGCGGTGATGGCGACGGCGCCGTAGCCGGCCGCCTCGTTGAGTCCCATCGCGAACCCGCGGCGGGCAGGTCCGACGAGGTCGATCTTCATGATCACGGTCGTGGACCAGGTGAGGCCTTGGTTGACGCCGAGCAGGACATTGGCGAACACCACCCAACTCCAGGTCGGCGCCCACATCAGCAACAGGGGGACGGGGATACCGACGATCCAGCCTGCGACCAGCACCGGTTTGCGGCCGTAGCGGTCCGACAGGGTGCCTGCGAAGAAGTTGGTGACGGCTTTGACGATGCCGAACGCGGCGATGAACGTGAGCGTCGCGGTGTACTTGTCGAGACCGAACTCGTCGGTCGCCAGCAACGGCAGCACGGTGCGTTCCTGGCCGATCATCCCGCCGACGAGCGCGTTGACCCCGACGAGCAACATGAACTGGGCGAGGTTCTCGCGCAGCCCGAGTCGGATGGTGGAGGGGGCCGGTGCGATGGTGCTCATCGGCCGGCCTCCAAGGCCTGGCCGGTGGAGGTGGCCCACGTGTCGGGGCCTCCGTCGAATACGCGGGTGGCGGCACCGCGTGCGGCGAGGAGGCTGGCGGCGGTCATGGCGCGTTCGCCGTGCCCGCACATCACCGTGACCGGGCTGCCGCTGGGCATCAGCGCGGTGGGGATGGAGCCGAGTTCGATGCTTTGTGAGTTGGGGATGTGTCCGGCCGCGTACTCGTTGGCCTGACGGACATCGATCACGGTCCCACGCAACTGTTCGACACCGACGACGGGGATCGTCGCAACCGGCCGGCCGCTCGCTGCCCATGCGTCGAAGCTGCCGTCGAGCTCGCCAACGAATTGCTCGTGGCCGACATCGAGGCATTGGCGGACAAGGTCGCGGCGGTCCTGGTCAGGGTCGAGGACGAAAACCAGCGGGCTGCCGGAGGGGACGAGCCAGCCGAGCCACGACCCAAACACTGGACGCACTGTGTTCGAGATCGAACCGGGAAGGTGACCAGCACCGAACGTCACGAACGGCCGGGCATCCACGATGACTGCACCGTCGGCGATGCAACGCGCAACGTCGTCTGTGTCGAGCAGCGTCAGCATCGGGAGGGTGTCGATGCGGGTGGGGCCGCGACGGTTCAGTTCCGGGAGCCGGGCGAAGTAGGTGGGGAACGTGCCGAACCCGTCGACGAGTCGCTCCACGAAGGCACTCTCGTTGGGGATCGACAGCATTGGGTTCGTGGCCCGCTCGCGACCGAGGGTGCTGGTGCGCTCGGCGGCGCCAGGTGCGGAGCAGAACGACCCGGCTCCGTGCGTCGGGTACACGGTCAGCGTGTCGGGGAGGTCGTCGAAGCGGTGCAACGAGCGGAACATCTCGTGTGCGAGCGGCACTGCGAGTTCGGGGCCGCACAGATCGGTCCGCCCGACCGTGCCCACCATCAACGAACCGCCCGTGAACAACGCCGCTGGCACATCGTCGAGGTCGAGGGCATAGGCGTGGTGGTCCGGCGTGTGACCGGGCGTCGCGATCGCAGTCAGCGTGACGCCGGGAGCGAGCGCTACCTGCTCGCCGTCACGGATCGTCTGATGTGGGGTTTCGAGGTTCGACGCGGCCGGTGCGATGAACGTGACACCTCGGCGAGCAGCGAGGCCGGGGCTGCCGGTCACGTAGTCGGCGTGGGAGTGGGTGTCGATCGTCCATCGCAGATCCCAGCCCGATCGGCCGAGCAGCGCCTCGTGCTCGGTCGGGAAGCGGGGCGGGTCGACCACTGCTGCGGTCCCGTCACCGAGGTCGATCACGTACGACGAATGGCCGAGACCTTCGTCGACGAACTCGTGCACCTGCATCCCGCACCTCCACCAAATACTCAAGGAACTACTTGAACAGTCGCGTGGCGGTGGGTAGCTTGTCAAGTAGCCGTTTGAATAGAGTGGGTTGGTGGAGGTGGTGGTCGATGGGTGACCGGGTTGCGAAGGATGCGTTGTTCGACGGGTTCGCCGAGGTCGCGAAGGCGATGGCGAATGGCCGCCGCGCTGAGCTGATCGATGTCCTCGCCCAGGGCGAACGGCACGTCGAGGAACTGGCCGACGAAATCGGCCAGAGCGTTGCCAACTCCTCGTTCCACTTGCGCACCCTGGCGACGACAGGTCTGGTGACCACCCGGAGGGAAGGGACACGGATCTACTACCGGCTGACGTCAGATCGTGTCGCGGAGTTGTGGTCAGCGTTGCGGGATGTTGCTGCCGCGCACTACGCCGAGCTCGACGACCTCGCCGCCGCCTACCTCGGTGACCGCTCCCGGCTCGAGGAGATCACCCAGGCCCAGCTCGCCGAACGTCTTGCGGCCGGTGACGTGATCGTGCTCGACGTCCGCCCGACCGCCGAGTACGCGGCCGGCCACATCGCTGGCGCGCATTCGATCCCGGTCGACCAGCTGGCCGCGGCCTTGAAAGCCGTACCGCGTGATGTCGACGTTGTCGCCTACTGCCGCGGCCCGTATTGCGTGATGGCCGACGACGCGGTGCGCCTCCTGCGTCGCCGCGGTCGACGCGCGCTGCGGCTGACGGACGGTTTCCCTGAATGGCAACGGGCGCAGCTGCCCGTCGAGATGGAGGTGGCATCGTGAGGACGCTGGCGATCCTGCAAGGCCCCGCCTGCGGCGTCGAACGCGCCTACAACGGGCTCCGTCTCGCCGGGAACCTCGCGAAACGAGAAGGTGTCGAGGTGAAGGTGTTCTGCTTCGGCGACGCCGTCGGGTGCGCAGTTGCGGGCCAGCAGGTCCCCAACGTCTACTACCACCTCGACCGGATGAGCACTTCTGCGGCCCGGCACGGCGCGGAGATCGGACTGTGCGGCAGCTGCATGCACGCCCGCGGGATCACCGACGCCATGGTCATCGACGACGCCCGTCGATCCAGCCTCGACGAGGTCACAGACTGGACGCTGTGGGCCGACAAGACCGTCACGTTCTAACCAGATGACCAACCAGGAAACCTCGGACGAATCATCACACTGGCGCGCAGACGCCGCTGCATACGACGCATGGTTCGATCGGCCATGGGGTCGCTACGCCAGCACCATCGAGCATGACCTGCTCCTCGATGCCGTCGGGCCCGTCGCAGGGCTGGAGGTCTGCGACGCCGGCTGCGGCACCGGGCGGTTCGCTGCCCGCCTCGAGGCCGAAGGTGCGCGCGTCGTGGGCGTCGACTCGGACGCATCGTCGCTCGTGCTCGCCCGGAGCTGCGTGACCGGTGAACTGGTCGAGGGTGATGTCCACCGGCTCCCGCTCGACGAGGCCCGCTTCCATGTCACGGTCGCGGTGACGGCGTGCGAGTTCGCTGTCGACCCCAGCGCGGTGATCGCCGAGCTCGTCCGGGTCACCCGCCCCGGTGGGCGAGTGGTGATCGGCAGCCTCCACCGATCGAGCCCGTGGGGATGGTGGCACTACCGCCAGTTCTCGAAGCCGCCGTGGAACACTGCGCGCTTTCTCACCCGCGACGACCTCGAACCAATTGCCCGCGGTCACGGCAACGTCACGTGGCGCCACGGCCTCTACGCACCGGCCGCCTTACCCGGCCTCGCCACCTGGGGATCGCTCCTCGAACGCGTCGGCCGTCGCGTCGCGCCCAAGCGTGCAGCGTTCGATGTCCTCACCATCGCGGTCCCCGAGCGCCCCGCCGTCCAACCGGGGTTGCCGCCGTTCGTGACCGCCACCGATCACGACGAACCCTCGGTGTTCCAGGTGGAGAACCTGCTTCGCGAAGCACGTCGTCAACGCAACCTCAGCTCGACGCCGGTGCCGCTTGTGTGCTTGCTCGATCCAGATGGTGATGTCATCCGGCACCTCGCCCCGCTCGGCCGAGCGACACGCCACAGCGACTGGGCCTGCTATCACTCCGAGCTCTGGACCACCCACCACGACGGCCTCGAGATCGGCATCGTCCCGTGCGCGGTCGGCGCCCCCTACGCCGTGCTCGTCGCCGAAGAGCTTGCCGCGTCAGGCTGCCGACTCCTTGTGTCGGTCACCTCGGCCGGCACCATCACCCCGCTCGGGGCTCCGCCCTATTTCGTGCTCATCGAACGCGCGTGGCGCGACGAAGGCACCAGCCACCGCTACCTCCCGCCCGGCGAATGGGCCATCATTCCTGCACATTTGGCTGAACTCCTCGACGCGGCGTTCGGCGACCTCGGCGAACCCGTCCACCGCGGTGCCAGCTGGACCACCGACGCACCGTTCCGCGAGACAGAAACTGCGATCGAGCGTGCCCGCGCCGCAGGAGTGCACGCTGTCGAGATGGAAGCCGCCGCCCTCTACGCCTACGCCGAAGCCCGACAATGTGACGTGGTGTGCGTCGCACACGTCACCAACTCGATGGCCACCGAGGGCGATGACTTTGAGAAAGGCCACGACAACGGCACCGAACGCATCCTCCGCCTCGTCGCAGCGATTGCAGATCGTTGCTCGGCGTCAGCACGCGATGAGCATCAACCTCAGACGGAGGAGCGCTGACATGAGCATTGACCTGCCAGACGGACTCGAACACGTCCGCACCGCCGACACATTCGACCAGGACCAGCACCCGGCGGGTCTTCGCCGCGCACATCGCGTCGCCGACGGCGCCTGGGGCCCACCTCGTCGTGCGCACCGGTGCACTCACCTTCGTAGTCGAGGACGATTCCGGCCGCGCCATCCACGTTGCGGCCCGAACGAGCCAAGTGATCCCGCCCGGCCGGCTCCACCACGTCGACATCGCCGGCCCGGTCACCTTCGAACTCGAGTTCCATTGCGAGCGCGATCGAGCGCTACCCGACAGCGGAAGCGGGAGCTCCGTGCTCGACACGGAACGATCTCGCCCACCCCGCCCGGTGTGTCAGCGCTAACGCTCGGCACGTATTCGCAAGCGTCGAGGAAGGCGGCGACGGACACCACGCCGCATGTCAACGTGATCGATGGCGAGAGGATCTGGGAGCTCGTTGCACAGAAGGATTCCGGTCTGCGCCAGAAGCCGAACGCCTCGTTATTTCGTTAGCACTTTGGAAAAGTGGAGCTGGGGGGAATCGAACCCCCGTCCATCAGGCGATGCACGCCCGTGATACGACCATTCCCGACTTCCTCCCTGACGCAGGGAGACCGGCGGGTCAGTTAGCTGTCAGTTGCCTGGCAGCTCGCGGGTCGTCTTTCCGAACCAGTCATCGGTCTTTCCCGACGCCACCAGTCTTTCCTGCTGTCATCCCCCGCTTCTGTTGCCGGGCTGCGGTGGATCGGCCCCGTGCGCCATTACTGGTCACGATGTCTCTACACAACCTGACTAGATCAGGCGGCGAGAGCGAACTGCTCGTTGGCAATTCTGTTGTTGCCCCGTTTTACGAGTCTGAGCAACTCGGGTCGCACGTCCGCACAAGGAAACTGATGTCGAAACCTGTCAGCCCCGTGAGAGAAATTGCCTCCTCACCTTACCGGGGTTACAGCGTCGCTGGTCGCGGGCACACTGTTCGGATGGCTGAGCCGTTCCCGAGCCGAGCGACCACGTTGACGACGAAGCGCGCCACCCTGCACGCCTTCCGTTCAACGGGTTCGGGTCGGGCACTCGGTGCGATGGTCGCCGTCGCCGTGATGGTGAGGTTGCTCGTGGGGGAGTGGTCGCTCGCTGATGCCGCCATCGCAGCCGCCCTGCTCGTGGCACTCGGCCCGGTCGAGTGGGTGATCCACCTCGTCCTGCTGCACGCCAGCCCCGAGGCGTGGACCACCCGGGTGCTCGGCACCAGCACCGGTCACCGCCAACACCACCTCGACCCGCCCGCCATCACCTTCATCCTCCTGCGCGGCATCGACGCCCTCGTGTTCGGTGCTCTCCTGGGAGGCGTCTCTGCGGCGGCTGCACTGCCCGTCGCGTGGGCGCTCGGCGCTGGCTCCATCAGCACGGCGGTCACGGCCGTGCTGATGGCACTACTCCTCCTCGGCCACTACGAATGGACGCACCTGCTGGTGCACACCGCCTATCGGCCGCGCACCCGCTACTACGCCCGGCTCGCCCGCAACCACCGGCGGCACCACTACCGCAGCGAGCACTACTGGCTCGGCGTCACTTCGAACCTCGGTGACCGCATCATGCGCACCCTGCCGGCCGCGTCGGCCGACGTGCCTCGTTCCGACACGGCCCGCACCCTCAGTCTCTGAATCACGCGAAGCGAACGGGAGCACCCTCGTTCGACGCCGACTGCCGGACCCTTGATGAGCCTCAGCGGCCGAGCTGTTTGCGCTGACGCACCGCTCGTGCCTGGCCCAACGGCATCGCGAACCACAGCCCCACGACGGTCCCCAGCGTCATGCCGCTGAAGATCAGTCCCCACGCCGTGCTGGCCATCATGAACCGTGCCGCCACGAACACGGCCCCGGTGATCGACAACCCCAGCAGCGTCATGCCGGCAATCGTGAGGACGATGCCGACCCCCAGTCGCTCGGCACGGTCGAGCCGTGGTGCCAGCCGGTGATACGCGGCCGGTGTCATCAGGATCACCGCCGACAGCGACACACCGAGCAGCGATGCCGCGAACACGTTCCGGCCGAGATCGTCGAGCTCGGCGAAGCGGTTGCTGAACGTGGCGGTGAGCAGGAACGCGAACAGCACCTGCACGCCGGGGAGGATGACGCGCAGTTCTTCGAGCAGCTCGCGATAGCGCTCGCGCTCCTCTTCGAGGTTGCCGTCGTCCGGTGCGTCGATGCCGCTGACGTGGGACATCGCGCCAATGTACCCCGCCGAAAATTCTTGCTCGACGGGTTGACGACCGACGACCCACCGGTTACGATCGAACATATGTTCGATCAAGACGCCCGCGATGCGCTCGAAGCGCTCAAGTGTGTCGACATCGATGGGTGTGATGCGGTTGCGTTGGCCGATGCTGTTCGTCTGTCGTCTCGGGTTCGTTCGTTCCTCGACGGCATCGACCTCCAGCTCGCCACTCGGGCAGAGACGCTGCACGAACAGGGCAAGTGCGCCCGGCCGGCCGAGCTCATGGCCAAGCACGGCAAGCGCAGTGCGAAGGACGGTCGTCGCACCGAACGGCGCTCGAAGGTTGCGAAGCGCATGCCGGGCGTGTCGGACGCCTTGTCGTCCGGGGCCATCTCGGGCGACCACACCGACGCCCTGGCCAACGCAGCAGGCAAGCTCACCGACGACCAGCGCGAAGCACTGTTCGCGATGGACGAAGAACTGGCCGAAGTCGCATCCCGGTCCACCCCCGAACGCTTCGCCGATCACTGCCAGGGCATCGTCATCAAGCTCCAGGCCGACGAAGGCGCAGACCAGGCAGACGACCAGCGTCGCCAGACCAAGCTCACCAAGTACGTCGACCCACGCACTGGGCTCTACCACCTCGCCGGCGTCTTCGACCCGATCACCGGCGCCACCATCTTCAAGGCCCTCGACGACGAGACCAGAGCGATCGTCTACGCAAAGGACGATGCCGACCTCGGCGCGATTGTGCCGTCGATGCGTACCGAGTGGGACCATGTTGCCGCCCACGCCTTCGCCAACCTCGTCCGTGGTGGCCGTGCCAAGCGCAGCAGCACCGATGCCGAGATCATCGTGCTCATTGATGCTCAGACCATCACCGACGGCCCGCACGATCACAGCCGATGCCACACCACCGACGGGCACGACGTGCCGGTTGCGTCGGCCAGGCGTCTGCTCTGCACAGCGGTGCAGCGGCTCACCATCGTGGGTGCCAGCGGCGAGGTGCTCGACCTCGGCACCGCCAGCGCCCAACCGAACCGAGCGCAGCGCCGCGCGCTGCAGGCCATGTACCGCACGTGCGCCTGGGACGGGTGTGACGTCGCGTTCTCACGCTGCGAGATCCATCACCTCCACTTCCGGCGCTTCGGCGGCCCCACCGACCTCGACAACCTCGCCCCGCTGTGCATCAGGCACCACCACATGGTCCACGAGGGCCGATGGTCGATCAGCCTGGTGGGTCCCGAGCGAACGCTGCGCATCAATCGACCCGATGGCGTCCACCACGCCGACGCACCGCTGCGCGGTGCCACGTGCCCGACCAGTTCGGCACCACCGGGCAGCCGACCAGGAACCCGCTCCGATGCTCCCGTCGCCGCCTGACGACGGGCGCTTCGGCGCGCCCGGGTGCGCGAAGTCAGCGTCGGGGCGCTCGCCACATGCCGTGGAACAGCGGCCCATCCGGCTCGGGGCGGCCCTCCCACTGCACCTCGAAACCGTGGCGCTCGTAAAAGCTGAGGTTCCTGCTGTTCGACGACTCGAGATACGCCGGCAGACCATCGGTGTCGCACCGCTCGAGCACCGGCTGCAGCAGCCGGCCGCCCACACCGAGGCCCTGTTCGGCAGCACCGATCACGAACAGGTAGAAGTGCGGCTCGGCCGATGGGTGGTGCGAGCCGACCAGCTCGCCGATCGCCCCCAACCGGCCCATCGCTGCATCGCCCACGTGCTCGGCCATCGCCGTCGCGAACGCCACGCCTTCGTCCTCGCGGAACATCCGCACGTCGGGTGCCGTCCAGATCGATGCGCCCACCGGCACGCCGTCACGTTCCACGGTGTACACGTGCCCGCGCACCAGGCCAGCCACCAACGAGGGGCGGAAGAAACCGGCCGAGGTCATGGTGACCCGGCGCTCGGCGTCGGGTTCGGCGGTCACCCAACGGATCATCGGGTCGTCAGCGAACGCCCGGGCCAGGGCGATCTCCAAGGCCGGCAGGTCGGCAGCCAGGGCGTGCCGCGCCACAGCGGTACTCACGAGGCACCGTCCGCCGATGACGAGGCCCGGAAGGCGGTCGCCCAAGCAACCACGTCGTCGAGCGCCGACGGATCGGCCAGCGAACCACGCGACGCCACCCGTTCGACGGGCTCGCCCAGCAGCAGTCGCTTGACCGGCACCTCGAGCTTCTTGCCCGACAGCGTGCGCGGAATTGCCCGCACTGCATCGATCACATCGGGCACATGCCGCGGCGAGAGGTCACGCCGCAGGGCCGCCACGATCGATCGGCGGAGGTTGTCGTCCAACGTCGAACCGGGCGCACACGCCACCAGCAGCACCAGCGTGCCGGGGCTGCCGTTCGGGTCCTCGAGGTGCACCACGACGCAGTCGGCCACCTCCGGCATCGCATCCACCACGGCATAGAAGTCGCTGGTGCCCAGCCGCACGCCGCCCCGGTTCAAGGTCGCGTCCGAGCGGCCACTGATCTCGCAGGCTCCGTCGTCGAAGAAGGTGATCCAGTCGCCATGGTGCCAGCACCCCGGGAACGCCTCGAAGTAGGTGGCCCGGTAGCGAGTCCCGTCGGCGTCGCCCCACAGGCCCACCGGCATCGACGGCATCGGTGCGGCCACCACCAGTTCGCCCGTCTCGCCCGGTGCGCACGCTGAGCCATCGGGAGCCACGGCCCGCACGTCACAGCCCAGCAGGCGGGTGCTGATCTCGCCGGCGCGCACTGGCAACAGCGGCGACATGCCCACGAACGCGGTGCACACGTCGGTGCCGCCGCTGATCGAGTTCGGCTGCACGTGCCGGCCGACATGGTCGCGGATCCAACGGAACCCGTCGGCGGGCAGGGGAGCGCCGGTCGACCCGAGCTGCCGGAGCGCTCCGAGATCGAGGTCCCGTCCGGGCTCGAGCCCGGCCTTGGCCGACGCCATGATGAACGGAGCGCTGAGCCCCAACACGTTCACCTGCTCGTCGGCAGCCATCCGCCACAGCCGCGTCAGGTCGGGTGAGGCAGGGTCGCCGTCGTACAGCACGATCGTGGCGCCCACCAACAGCCCCGACGCCAGGTAGTTCCACATCATCCAGCCAGTGGTCGTGAACCACATGAACCGGTCGCCCGGCCCGAGCCCATGGTGCAGCGACAGCACCTTGAGGTGCTCGACCGTCACACCGCCGTGGCCGTGCACGATCGGTTTCGGCAACCCGGTCGTGCCCGATGAGAACAACACGTACAACGGATGATCGAACGGCACCGGCTCGAACGGCACCGGCTCGAACGGCATCTGCGCCGTCACCTGGTCTGGCACGCCCTGGTCATCAGCGAACAGGTAGGGCACCTCGATGACATGCCGCAGCGATGGCAGACCGGCCCTGATGAGGGCAACCTCCGCCCGCCGATCGATGTCGCGGGTGCCGTAGCGATAGCCGTCGATCGCGAACATGACGACCGGATCGAGCTGCGACCAGCGATCGATCACCGCCCGGACGCCGAACTCCGGTGCGCACGACGACCACACCGCACCGAGGCTCGCCGTGGCGAGGAATGCGACCATCGTCTCGGCGATGTTCGGCAGGAACGCCACCACGCGATCGCCCCGACCAACGCCCAGCGCCACCAGCTCGGCTCGACAGCGAGCGACTGCAGCGTTGAGTGCCGGGCTGTCGAGCGACACTGGGCCACGCGTGTCCGACAACGACACCAGGCCACTGCCGCTGGCAGCGAGCGCATGCTTGGCATAGTTGAGCGTGCCCCCCGGGAACCACTCAGCGCCCGGCATCGCAGGCACGAGGGTCGCCGACGGCTGATCATGCCAACGCACACCGATCCAGCGGGTGAATGCCTCCCAGAACTCGCCCGGCGATGTGATCGACCAGTCGGTCAGCGATCGTTCGTCCGGGAAACCCGCAGCCGTCGCGAAGCGCCCGAGGTTGCTCGTCTGAAAGGCGTCGGGCTCGGGCGACCACACGACCTCGCCTCGCGCCGGGCTCGTCACCTGTTCATGCCCTTCGACTGCCGGCCCAGCGCCCGTTGCATCTCGCGTTGCACATCGCGTTCGGCCAGCGCATTGCGCTTGTCACCCTTGCGCAGGCCCTTGCCCACGCCGAGTTCCACCTTCACGCGGCCATCCTTGAAGTAGAACGACAGCGGCACCAGCGACACGCGTTCCTGGTTCACCCGTGCCTCGAGCTTGTCGATCTCGCGCTGGTGGAGCAGCAGCTTGCGGGCCCGGTCCGGGTCGTGTGCGCCCACGCCGTGTGCGTGCTGGTACTGCGGGATGTGGACGCCGTCGAGCCACACCTGCCCGCGAATGACCCGGGCATAGGCATCGGCGATGCGCACCTGTCCTGCGCGCAGCGACTTGACCTCGCTGCCGGACAACACGATGCCGCACTCGATCTCGTCGTCGATGGCGTAGTCGTGGAACGCCTTGCGGTTGCTCGCGATGAGTTTCTTGCCGGCGCGGTCGCCGGAACGGTCAGCTGCCATGGCCCGGTCAGGCTACCTGCGCTGCCCCACCGCCTCCCGGCCCGCCCTCCGGCTCACACTCTCGTTGCAACTGGTTGCGGAGGCCGCGGTGTGGTGCAACGAGAGCGAAGGGGAGGGAAGGGAAGGGGAGAGGAGGAAAGGGAAGGGAAGGGACGAGGCAGGTGATCGCGATCGGTGGGCTCAGCGGGCGACCACCAGCAGGACCAGCCCGGCCACCACCACGCCTGAGGCCACCATGCGCCGACGTCCGGCCGCCTCACCCAGCATGCGCGAGCCAGCGAACGCGGCCAGCACGACGCTCGACTCGCGCAGCGCGGTCACGTACCCGACCGGTGCGTACGTGAACGCGATCTGCACCATGCCGTACGTCAGCGCCGACGCGAGTCCCATCAGCGTGAATCGTCGCCAGTTCAGTCGCATCGCATCGCGCATCTCGACACCCCGGCCGCGCAGCAGTCCGTACGCCGTGGTGGTGACGGCCGTACCGGTGAACGACGCCAGCGCGTACAGCGGGGTGTCGATCGAGCGGATGCCCTTCGCGTCCGACAGCGAGTACGCACCGATCGTGCACGCCACCACCAGGGCCGACACCATCTCCGGCCCCCGGGCGTGCCCGCCCAGCAGGAACAGCCCGAATGCCACCATGCACACCGCACCGATGGCGAGCGCGCTCAGGTCGTCGCCCAGCAGCACGATCCCGCCGATCGCCGCCAGCAGCGCACCACCGCCTCGGGCCATCGGGTACACGAGCGAGAAGTCACCATGGTCGTACGCCCTCGCCAGGAAGATGCAGTACGGCAGGTGGATGCACCCCGACACGCCGGCCCACATCCAGCCCTCGGCCGGGATGCCGCCGGCGATCAACAACCACACCAGCCCGATGACGCCGGCGATGCTGAACTGGCCCCACAGCGCCAGGTACCGGTCGCCGCTCTGCTTCACGGACAGGTTCCAGCCTGCGTGCAGCACGGCTGCGGACAGGGCGAGGATCGTGGCGGTGAGCACCGGACGAGCACCGTAGTCGGGCGCTACCCTGCGACATCGTGACGCCCAGCCCGGCCGGCCCGACCACTCCGACCACTCCGACCACGCCGCTCGTGTTCAGCGCCGCCGAGTTCGGTCGCATGATCGGCCACGTCTACGACGGCTATCCGCTCGAGGCCTGTGGCCTCATCGTCGGCCGGGGCAATCGGGTCGAACGGTTCGTCCCGTGCCGCAACGTCGCCGCATCGGCCCGGGTGTACACGATCGACCCGAAAGAGCACCTCCGCGCCGAGATCGCTGCCGACGACGACGGGCTCGAGGTGATCGGCGTGGTCCACAGCCACACCCACAGTGAGCCGTACCCCAGCCCCACCGACGTCGCCCAGGCCCCCGATCCGGGCTGGCACTATGTGATCGTCAGCCTGAAACGCGACGCACCAGAGAGCCGCAGCTACCGGATCGTCGACGGATCGATCTCCGAGGAGCCGATCTCCATCGCCTGAGCTAGAATGTTGACGAATCCGATCTGGATTCTCGCAACTCGATCGAGCTCGAAGGGTGGAAGTCAGCATGATCCCGGCAAACAGCGTGCTCGACCTCATCGGTAACACCCCGATGGTCGACGTCAGCAATCTCTCGCCGAACCCCAACGTGCGGCTCGTCGCGAAGCTCGAGAGCCAGAACCCGTTCGGCTCGGTCAAGGACCGCATCGCGAAGAACATGATCGAGGCGGCCGAGAAAGATGGCAGCCTCCAGCCCGGCCAGACGATCATCGAGCCGAGCTCGGGCAACACCGGCATCGCCCTCGCCGCCATCGCCCAGATCAAGGGCTACCCGATCAAGATCGTCATGCCCACCAGCGTGTCGATCGAGCGTCGCCAGATGCTCGAGGTCTTCGGTGCCGAGATCATCCTCACCCCCGGCGAAGAGGGCAGCAACGGCGCCGTGCGCATCGCCCAGCAGATGGCCGCCGAGCACCCCGAGTGGTGCTTCCTCTATCAGTACGGCAA
>JBBDMO010000121.1:0-13967 GCA_040878255.1 Ilumatobacteraceae bacterium | reverse complement strand
TCGCGGGCTACGCCGCGCGCATGAGCGTCGCCGCGGCGGACGGCGATGAAGCGATACCGTTTCCGAAGACGGCATGAGAACGACAGCGAGCAGCTAGCAGCCAACTGGCCCCGCTTTTCGCCGCTCGCTGCTAGCTGCTGGCTTTCTTTCAACACCCTTACCAGGACATTCGACCGTGACCGCACTCGCAGAGCCTACGACGTCATTGCAGTTCAAAGTCCGCGACCTCTCCCTCGCCGAGTTCGGGCGCAAGGAGATCCGCCTCGCCGAGCAGGAGATGCCCGGCCTGATGTCCATCCGCGATGAGTTCGCGGCCGCGCAGCCGCTCGCGGGCGCGCGCATCATGGGCTCGCTGCACATGACGGTGCAGACCGCCGTCCTCATCGAGACGCTCGCCGCGCTTGGCGCCGACGTGCGCTGGGTGTCGTGCAACATCTTCTCGACGCAGGATCACGCGGCCGCCGCGGTCGTCGTGGGCCCGAACGGCACGCCCGACGATCCGCAGGGGATCCCGGTGTTCGCCTGGAAGGGCGAGACGCTCGAGGAGTACTGGTGGTGCACCGAGCAGATGATGACCTGGCCCGCCGGCCCGAACGGCGAGGACGGCCCGAACATGATCCTCGACGACGGTGGCGACGCGACGCTGCTCGTGCACAAGGGCCGTGAGTTCGAACTCGCCGGCGAGGTGCCCGACCCCACCTCTGCCTCCAACCCCGAGTACGCCATCGTGTTGGGGCTGCTGAACCGCTCGCTGCGCACCGACCCCACCAAGTGGACCCGACTCGCCGGCGGCATCAAGGGCGTCACGGAAGAGACCACCACCGGCGTCATGCGGCTTTACCAGATGATGGAGAAGGGTGAGCTGTTGTTCCCCGCCATCAACGTCAACGACTCGGTCACCAAGAGCAAGTTCGACAACCTCTACGGCTGCCGTCACTCGCTCATCGACGCGATCTGTCGAGCCACCGACGTCATGATCGCCGGCAAGGTCGCCGTCGTCGCCGGCTATGGCGATGTCGGCAAGGGCTGCGCGCAGGCGCTCACGGGCCAGGGTGCCCGCGTCATCGTCACCGAGATCGACCCGATCAACGCCTTGCAGGCCGCGATGGAGGGCTACCAGGTCACGACGATCGACGACGTGGTGGGCAGCGTCGACATCTTCGTGTCGGCCACTGGCAACGACCACATCATCACCGCCGAGCACATGGCGAAGATGAAGCACAACGCGATCGTGTGCAACATCGGCCACTTCGACAGCGAGATCGACATGGCGGGCCTCGCCCGCAGCGGTGCGACCCGCGACGAGCTGAAGCCCGGCACCGACCTGTGGACGTTCGATGACGGCCACGCCATCATCGTGCTCGCCGAGGGACGCCTCGTGAACCTCGGTTGCGCCACCGGTCACCCGAGCTTCGTGATGAGCTGCTCGTTCAGCAACCAGGTCATCGCGCAGATGGAGCTGTTCAACCACCTCGATCAGTACCCGCTCGGTGTGTACGTGCTGCCCAAGCGCCTCGACGAGAAAGTTGCGCTCCTGCACCTCGAGGCACTGGGCGTCAAGCTCACGAAGCTCACCGACGAGCAGGCCGAGTACCTGGGCATCGAGCCCAGCGGCCCGTTCAAGTCCGAGCACTACCGCTACTGACCCGCCCGGCCGACCTCTGCCGCGATCGTGTTGTGAACGACCGCTCTGCGGCAGAGGTCAACGGCGACGGGGGATGTGGACGGAGCCGCGAGGCGGCAGGCTCAGCCGCGGCAGGAACACCTGCACCAGCGGACCGATCCCGAAGGTGAACGCCACCGTGCCGATGCCCACGGTGCCGCCGAGCGCGATGCCGGCACAGAGGACCACCAGCTCGATGGTGGTGCGAGCCACGCGCACGCTGAGGCCGCGCTGCTTCAGGCCCATCATCAGCCCGTCACGCGGGCCCGGGCCGAGCCCGGAGCCGATGTACAGGCCGGAGCCGATCGCGATCACGAGCAGGCCGACGATCAGGTAGGCCGCGCGCACGACCAGCGCATCGGCGTCGGGGATGAGCGGCATCACGATGTCGACCGACACGCCGATCTCGAGTGCGTTCAGCAGTGTGCCGACGCCGGGCCGTTGGCGCAGGGGGATCCACAGCAGGAGCAACAGCAGACCGGTGATGATGATGACGTTGCCGACCGAGATCCCCGTCTTCTCGGCGACACCCTGGTGGAACACGTCCCACGGAGCGGCACCGAGCTGCGCCTCGAGGATGAGGCTGATGCCCACGCCGAACATCGCCAGTCCGGCGATGCAGCGCGACAACCGGATGGCCCAGTCGGCCGTGACGGTTCGGGGTGCGTACGGCCGTCGGGGGGACGACACGTCGACGGCAGGCACGGCTGACGACGCTAGCGCGCGCCGCTTCCGACCCGACCGAGGGTTTCGGTCTGCGACGGGTACGCCGAGACCCTCGGGTGTCGCCAAGACCCTCGGTCGGGGGGGTATGACTCGCGTGTGACACCCCTTTGCGACGATCGGGGCATGCCGTTGCTCCCCGTGTTCTCCTCGTCGTGTGCATCCTGCCGTCAGCCGGGTGATGTGCTGTGCCGGGCCTGCCGGTTCTCGTTGGCATCGTCACCGGCCGTCACGGTCTCGCCACAGGTCAGGGCTGCAGTGTCATTCGATGGGGCGGCTCGCAGTGCCATCCTCGCTCTGAAGTACGGCAACCGACGCGCCCTCGCCGCGCACCTTGCCCGGCTCATGGTCCGCCGGCTCGACCTCGGGGCATCTGGCAGCCAGCGGTTCGACGTCGTCACCTGGGCCCCCACCAGCAGTGCACGCGCCGGGCGGCGAGGGTTCGACCAGGCCGAGCTCCTGGCCCGGCATATCGCCCATGAGCTGGGGGTTCCGTGTCGCCGCCTGCTGTACCGCACCCACGGTGTCGCGCAGACCGGTCGCACCCGCGTCGAGCGGCTCGAGGGACCCTCCTTCCGGGCTCGGCTGGCCCGCCGACCGCTGCGCGTCCTGGTGGTCGACGACGTCGTCACCACCGGCTCCACGCTGCAGGCTGCAGCCTCCTCGCTGGCGGCTGCTGGCATCCACGATGTCCACCTCGTCGCCGCTGCAGCGACCCCCGACGCGGGTCGGTCGTCGTTGCGTCGCCTCACGACCTCCGCCACGGGGCGGCTCGCCCCGGTGGTGTCGCTCGAAGCTCGTCGCGAGGCGGGTCGCGCGGTGCGCGCGTCCCGGGGTGCGGCGATGCCGGTGGTGCCCGCCGGTAGGCTCGAAACCGCATGAAACTGCTCGATCGCATCCTTCGCGCTGGTGAAGGCAAGAAGCTCAAGGCCCTCCAGGGCCTCGTGCCCGACATCAACGCCCTCGAACCCGCCGTCCAGCGTCTCAGCGATGCGGAACTGCAGGCCAAGACCAATGAGTTCCGCTCGCGGATCGAGCGCGGTGAGTCGCTCGACGAGTTGCTGCTCGAGGCGTTCGCCGTCATGCGCGAGGCATCGACCCGAGTCACCGGCCAGCGCCACTTCGACGTGCAGATGATGGGCGGTGCCGCCCTCCACTTCGGGTGGGTCGCCGAGATGAAGACGGGCGAGGGCAAGACCCTCGTCAGCACCCTGCCGGCCTACCTGAACGGCGTCGGTGGGCAGGGCGTCCACCTCGTCACCGTCAACGACTACCTCGCCAAGCTCGCCGCCGAGAACATGGGCCGCATCCACCGTTGGCTTGGCCTCGATGTCGGCCTCGTCATCCCCGGGTTCAAGGACCGCCCCGCCGAGAAGCGCGTCAGCTACGGCTGCGACATCACCTACGGCACGAACAACGAGTTCGGTTTCGACTATCTGCGCGACAACATGGCCGCCACGCTCACCGACAAGGTGCAGCGCGGGCACAGCTTCGCGATCATCGACGAGGTCGACTCGATCCTCATCGACGAGGCGCGAACCCCGCTCATCATCAGCGGCCGCCTCGCCGACGCCGCCAAGTTGTACTACCGCTTCGCCAGCGTCGTCCGCTCGCTGAAGCGCGACGTCGACTACGAGGTCGAAGAGGACAAGCGCGTCGTCGTCCCGCTCGAGGCGGGCATCGAGAAGGTCGAGCAATCACTCGGCATCGAGAACCTCTATGACGAGGTGCAGCAGAACCTCGTCCACCAGCTGTCGGTGGCACTGAAGGCCAAGGAGCTGTACAAGCGCGACAAGGACTACATCGTCGCCAACGGCGAGGTGAAGATCGTCGACGAGTTCACGGGCCGCATCCTCGAGGGCCGTCGCTGGAGCGAAGGCATCCACCAGGCCGTCGAGGCGAAGGAGGGTGTGAAGATCAAAGAGGAGAACCAGACCCTCGCCACCGTCACCCTCCAGAACTACTTCCGCATGTACGACAAGCTCGCCGGCATGACCGGTACGGCCCAGACCGAAGCGGCCGAGCTCATGAACACCTACGAGCTCGCCGTGGTGCCGATCCCCACGAACCGGCCGATGGTCCGCATCGACCAACCCGACCTCATCTACAAGAGTGAGGATGCGAAGTTCGGTGCGGTCGTCGACGACATCGCCGAGAAGTACGACCGTGGCCAGCCGGTCCTCGTCGGCACCATCAGCGTCGAAAAGAGCGAGCGCCTGTCGCGCATGCTCGACAAGCGGGGCATCACCCACGAGGTCCTCAACGCCAAGCAACACACACGTGAAGCCATCCTGGTCGCCCAGGCAGGTCGCAAGCATGCGGTCACCGTCGCCACCAACATGGCCGGCCGCGGTGTCGACATCCAGCTCGGCGGCGACCCGTCGGGCATGGCGCGCCACGACGTACTCAAGGAGGGTCATGCCCCCGAGGTGCTCGTCGAGGCTTTCGAGCTTCCCGAGGTCCAAACCGAGGAATATGCTGCCGCCCGTACCGCTGCGCTCGCCCGCTATGACCAGCTGCTCGCCGAGTACAAGGCCAGCTGCCAGACCGAGGGCGACGAGATCCGTGCCCTCGGTGGCCTGTACGTGCTCGGCACCGAGCGCCACGAGAGCCGTCGCATCGACAACCAGCTCCGCGGTCGTTCGGGCCGTCAGGGCGACCCTGGCGAGAGCCGTTTCTACCTCAGCCTCGATGACGAGCTGATGCGGTTGTTCGCCACCGGCGCGCTCAGTTGGGTCATGGGCCGCGCCCTGCCCGACGACGAGGCGATCGAGGCAAAGATGGTCACCAAGGCGATTGAGCGCGCCCAATCGACCGTCGAGCAGCGCAACGGCGAGATCCGCAAGAACGTCCTCAAGTACGACGAGGTCATGAACGAGCAGCGCAAGGTGATCTACCAGCGCCGCGACCAGATCCTTGCCGGTGAGGACCTCAAGTCGGCCGCCATGGAGTACCTCGCCGAGGCGGTTGACGCGCTCATCGAAACGCATTGCGCCAGCGCTGCCGACGACGAGTGGGACCTCGATGGCTTGGCCAAGGAACTGAAGACGTTCTGGCCGAACGACGTCACGGTCGAGCAGCTCGACGGCTGCGGTTCCACCGACAAGATGTACGACCTCGTCATGGCCAACGCGTCGGCGTACTACGAGGTCCGCGAGACCGAGCTCTCGCCGGTCGTCATGCGCGACGTCGAGCGGCAGGTCATGCTGCGCATCATCGACCAGCGCTGGCGTGAGCACCTCGACGAGATGGACTACCTGCAGGAGGGCATCAACCTCCGGGCCATGGGCCAGAAGGACCCGCTCACCGAGTGGCAGCGCGAGGGCTACGAGATGTTCGGCGCAATGATGAAGGGCATTGCGCAGGACTTCGTGAAGTACGTGATGCACGTGCAGGTCGTCAGGAACGAGGCCCCGGCGCCCGTCGTCCAGAACGTGCAGCAGAGCTCCAGTGACGACGTGCTTGCCAGTGGCTTCACCCAGGCGGCCCGTGCTGCGATGGCAGCGGGCGAACTGTCGCCCGACGCGGTCCCCGAGGCAGCGGCCCCCGCCCCGACCAAGCAGCAGACGGTGGTCAAGGACGAGTGGTCGAAGACCCCGCGCAACAACCCGTGTCCGTGTGGCAGCGGCAAGAAGTTCAAGATGTGCCACGGCGCCACCGTCGCCTGAGCATCACCGGCCCTCATGCGTGACTTCAACGACGACCTCAAGGACCTCCGCCGCCGACTCGGCGAGGCCGAGGGCTACCTCAAGATCGACAGCAACCGGCTGCGGTTGAAAGAGCTCGAGGTCGAGGTCGGCCGCCCCGACCTGTGGGACGACCAGGAGGCTGCCAAGCGGCTGAATGGCGAGTACTCGAACATCAGGGGTGACATCGAGGCATTCGACGGCCTCAGTCGCGAGCTCGAGGACGCCGAGACGTTGCACGAGCTCGCCCGCGAGATGGACGACGAGTCGCAAGAGCCCGAGATCAGCGGTGCGTGCGGGCACCTCGATGCGCAGCTCCACCTGCTCGAGCTGCGCAGCCTCTTCACCGGCGAGCACGACGAGCTCGACTGCATCGTCCAGATCAACGCCAAAGACGGCGGCGTCGATGCCCAGGACTGGAGCGAGATCCTCATGCGCATGTACACGCGCTGGGCAGAGCGCCGCGGCTTCACCGTCGAAGTCGATGCGATCAGCGAGGGGACCGAAGCCGGCATCCTGTCGGCCGAGTTCACGATCCGTGGCCGCTATGCGTATGGCCTGATGACCGCCGAGCGCGGCACGCACCGCCTGGTGCGCATCAGCCCCTTCGACAACCAGGGCCGTCGCCAGACCAGCTTCGCCTCGGTGCAGGTGTGGCCGGTACTCGAAGACCCCGACGTCGAGCTCAACGAGAGCGAGGTGCGCATGGAGGTCTTCCGCGCATCGGGCGCAGGTGGCCAGCACGTCAACAAGACCTCGTCGGCCGTGCGGCTCATCCACGAGCCCACCGGTCTCGTCGCGTCGAGCCAGGAAGAGCGCAGCCAGCTCCAGAACCGCGAGAAGGCACTCAACCGCTTGAAGACCATGATCGCCGCGAGGGTCATCGAAGAGCGCGAGGCGGAACTCGACCGTATTGCCGGCCGCACTGCGCAGGTCGGCTGGGGCAGCCAGATCCGGTCGTACGTCGTGCAGCCGTACCAGATGGTCAAGGACCTGCGCACCGAGGTCGAGTCGAGCCAGATCGCCGCCGTGCTCGACGGCGACATCGACATGTTCATGGAGGGCTACCTGCAGTGGCGACGGCGCGAGGCCGAGTGACCGCACTAGGTTCTGGTCCCGCATGATCAAGCTCGAAAATGTCACCAAGAGCTACAGCACCGAAGTGACGGCGCTGCAGGATGCGAGCTTCGACGTCGCCAAGGCCGAGTTCGTGTTCCTGGTCGGCCCGTCGGGCTCCGGCAAGAGCACACTGCTGCGCCTCATGAACCGTGAGGAGAAGCCCGAAAAGGGCGAGGTCTGGGTGGCCGGCCGCAACATCAACGAGATGCCCGACGCCAAGGTGCCGCACCTGCGGCGCAACATCGGCAACATCTTCCAGGACTACAAGCTGCTGCCGAACAAGACCGTGTTCGAGAACGTCGCGTTCGCGCTCGAGGTGATCGGCCGGCCCAAGCACGTCATCCGTCAGCAGGTGCCAGCGGTCCTCGACCTGGTCGGCCTCGCCGGCAAGCAGGAGCGCTTTCCCCACCAGCTCAGCGGCGGTGAGCAGCAGCGTGTCTCGATCGCTCGGGCGTTCGTCAACCGGCCGCTCATCCTGCTCGCCGACGAGCCCACCGGCAACCTCGACCCCAGCACCGGCGAGGGCATCATGCGGCTCCTCGATCGCATCAACAAGACGGGCACCACGGTGGTCATGGCCACGCACGACCAGCGCATCGTCAACATGATGCGCAAGCGCGTCATCCAGCTCGATCGCGGCATCATCGTGCGCGACCAAGCCCGCGGGGTCTACGAGTAGATGTTCTCACGCCTCAGCTACACCTTCCGCGAGATGTGGGCGAGCCTTCGCCGCAACCTCACGCTCACTCTGGCCGCGATCATCACGTCGTCGGTCTCGCTGCTGCTGTTCGGGCTCACCCTGCTGATCCAGCAGGGTTTCGAGAACCAGCTCTCGCAGTGGGAGGGCGGCGTCGAGATGATCGTGTACGTCGAGAACGATGCGTCACCAGCGCAGCTCGACGTCGTGAACCAGGCGCTCGGCAGTACTCCCGATGTCATCGACGTCGCGAAGCTCAGATACCTCGACATCCCTGCGTCGATTGCTGAGGCGCAGCGGTTGTTCGCCGGAGACCCCGAGACCCTGCAGTTGCTGAACGAGCAGAACATCCCGACGCAGTTCAAGGTCGTGCCCGTGGCGGGCACCAGCCCCGAGCTGCTCACCCAACTCGCCGCCAACTTCGACACCTTGCCCAAGGTCATGCGGGTCACGTTCCCGAGCGACCAGATCAAGGTGCTCGACTCGCTCAGCGGTTTCATCGGCGTGCGGCTCTACCTCATCACCGGCTTCCTGCTGGTGTCTGCGGTGCTGCTCATCTGGAACACGATCCGGACGGCGATGTTCGCCCGACGGCGCGAGATCGAGGTCATGAAGCTGGTGGGGGCGACCAACTGGTTCATCCGCCTCCCGTTCATGCTCGAAGGCCTGCTGCAGGGACTCGTCGGTGGTGTGCTGGCCAGCGGGTTGATGCTGTTGTTCAACGCGAACTGGACGTCGGGCGTGCAGGACTTCCCCAGCGAGTCGGGGTTCGGCGCGTTCGTCGTCACGGGCGGCTACCCGCTCTGGATCGTCTTCTGGATCATCCTGCTCGGCATGCTCGTCGGGGCCATCGGCTCTGGCACCGCAGCCACCCGTTTCCTCGACGTCTGATCCCCTGCGATGTGTTCGGGTGTGGGCGCCGGCTCGTAACCGGCAACAATCGGTCCATGGACTACACGCAGATCCTCTGGTCGGTCGACGACCACGTCGCCACCATCACCCTCAACCGCCCCGATCAGCTGAACGCCTTCACGAACACGATGATGCGCGAGCTCATCGACGCATTCGACCGTGTCGATGCCGATGATGACGTGCGCGTGGTCATCGTCACCGGCGCGGGTCGCGGGTTCTGCGCCGGTGCCGACCTCAGCGGCGGCGGCGAGACGTTCTCGGGTGGCGGCAGCGACGAGCGCAGCGCCGTGCCGGGCGTGCCACGCGACGGTGGCGGGCTCGTGAGCCTGCGCATCTTCGAGTGCACCAAGCCGGTCATCGCCGCGATCAACGGTCCGGCAGTTGGTGTGGGCATCACGATGACGCTGCCGATGGACATCCGCCTTGTCAGCGAGAACGCCAAGATCGGCTTCGTGTTCGCTCGCCGGGGCATCCTGCCCGAGGCCTGCTCGAGTTGGTTCCTGCCACGGCTCGTCGGGATCAGCCAAGCCGCCGAGTGGTGTTACTCGGGGCGGGTGTTCGGCCCGCAGGAGGCCAAAGACGGTCGGCTCGTGCGCAGCATCCATGCCCCTGATGACCTGCTGCCGGCGGCCCGCGCGATCGCCAAGGAGATCGTCGACAACACCGCGCCCGTGTCGATCGCGCTGACGCGTCAGATGCTGTGGCGTCTGCTCGCGGCCGACCACCCGATGGAGGCCCACCGCGTCGATTCGCGTGGCATCGCCGAACGCGGCCGGAGCGCTGATGCACGCGAGGGCGTCACCAGCTTCCTCGAGAAGCGGCCCCCGGCGTTCCCCGTGCTGGTCAGCGACGGCCTGCCGGACATCTTCCCCGATTGGGAATCTCCGAAGTTCTCGTAAAGGTGGTCACGCCGGGTGCCGATGTGAATTGCGCAACGCCAACGGCGGGATGTTCCCGGCGAGGACATGGTGTTGCAGGATCCATGGAAGGACCCACCATGAACGCTCAGACCGGTGATGTGATCGAAGTCGATGTCGACGGCCAGGCCGTCACGGCACTCGTGCTGCTCGCGACCCCCGAGGCCGTGATCCTCGATGCCTGTGATGGCTCGACGCCGATGGTGTTCCTGCCCGAGCACCTCGGCACCGTGCGCATCTTCGACCCCAGCGTCGCCTGATCCGGCGTCGATCCATCGACAGCGTCCGGCCGACAGTCCATCTGTCGGGTGGCCTCGCCCCCCGAGGCACCCCCGTAGCATGGACCCGTGGCCGATGACGACGACCTGACGCTGTTCGAGCGTGTGGGAGGCGAGCCCTTCTTCCAGCGGCTCGTCGACGAGTTCTACGACGGGGTGGCCACCGATCCGGTGCTGTTGCCCCTCTACCCCGAACAGCACGACCTCAGCGGTGCACGCCACCGGCTGACGCTCTTCCTCGTGCAGTACTGGGGTGGCCCGACGACCTACATGGACGAGCGGGGCCACCCACGCCTGCGCATGCGGCACATGCCGTTCCATGTCGGCCCACTCGAACGCGACCGCTGGCTGCACCACATGGTGCACGCGGTCGAGCGCACCACCGACGACCCCGACGTGCAGCGCTCGCTGCTGCAGTACTTCGTCCCGGCCGCCGAGCACCTCCGCAACGACACCGGCCTCCCGATCTCGACCAGCGACCCCCGCCGCGCCTGACCCCCACGAACTGTGGCACCACACTGGGGCTGAACCCCCATGACGTGCCGAAGTTCAGGGTTTTCGGAGGGCGTGGCACGCGATGGCGGTGGCAGCGGCGACGTTCAGCGAGTCGACACCGGCATGCATCGGGATCCGGATGCAGACGGTGGCCGCGGCCATCACCGGTTCCGACAACCCGACGCGCTCGGCGCCCATGCACACGACCAGTCGATCGGGAACCACGACGTCACCGATGTCGGTGGCCGAGGGGTCGGGTGTGAGCGCGGCGATCACGAAGCCTGCTGCAACCAGGTCGCGCAGCGTGGCGGCGACGTCGGTCGTGCGGGCATGGGGGAGGACCACGGCATGGCCCATCGACACGCGCAGCGACCGTCGTGCGAGCGGATCGGCGCTGGTGCCGTCGACGATGAGGCCGTCCCATCCGAGACCCGTCGCGTTCCGCACGATCGCGCCGATGTTGGCAGGGTTGTCGACCGCCTCGACGAGCACCAGCCGGTTTGCCCGCTCGGCCACCTGCGCCACCGAACACCGAGGAGGGCGACGGAAGATCGCCACGACGCTGTTCGGCACACCGAGCTTGGTCACCATGGCCCGCACCCGCTCGCCGCCTGCGTAGACGGGCACGATGGTGGCCAGCACGTCGGCGACCGGTGGTGGACGCAGTTCGTCGACGAGCGACACGACGGGCACACATCCGGCTTCGAGTGATCGCTCGACGACCAGGTCACCCTCGGCCATGAACAGCCCCTCACCGTCGTCGTTGCGCCGCTGCGGGCGTGGTGACAGTTGGCGCTCGTTGAGCCGGAAGACAGCGAGCCGCTCGTCGTCGGGGTCGTCGACGGGGATGAAGGCCGTCATCGCGTCAGAACAGCCAGGGGTAGTCGGACCAGTCGGGGTCGCGCTTGTCGAGGAACGAGGTGCGTCCCTCCTGTGCTTCGTCGGTCATGTACGCGAGCCGGGTGGCTTCGCCGGCGAACACCTGTTGGCCGACGAGGCCGTCGTCGATGAGGTTGAAGGAGAACTTGAGCATCCGCTGCGCCGTGGGGCTCTTGCCGTTGATCTCCTTGGCCCATTGCAGCGCCGTGTCCTCGAGCTCGGCGTGGGGCACGACGGCGTTCACCATGCCCATCCGCTGGGCATCGGCAGCGGTGTATTCGCGCCCGAGGAAGAAGATCTCGCGAGCGAACTTCTGTCCGACCTGGCGTGCGAGGTAGGCACTGCCGAACCCGCCGTCGAAGCTGGCGACGTCGGCATCGGTCTGCTTGAACCGGGCGTGCTCCTCGCTGGCCAGGGTCAGATCGGCCACGACGTGGAGGCTGTGCCCGCCACCGGCCGCCCACCCTGGCACCACGCAGATGACGATCTTCGGCATGAATCGGATGAGGCGCTGCACCTCGAGGATGTGCAGCCTGCCGGCACGTCCCGGCTCGATGGTCGAGGCGTCGTCACCCTCGGCGTACTTGTAGCCGTCCTTGCCACGGATGCGCTGGTCGCCACCGCTGCAGAACGCCCAGCCGCCGTCTTTCGGGGACGGGCCGTTGCCGGTGAGCAGGACGCAGCCCACGTCGGTGGTCATGCGGGCGTGGTCGAGCACGGCGTACAGCTGATCGACGGTGCGCGGGCGGAACGCGTTGCGCACCTCGGGCCGGTTGAAGGCGATGCGAACGGTGCCGTGCTCGACGCTGCGGTGGTAGGTGATGTCGTCGAGCTCGAAGCCCGGGACCTCCTGCCACCGGGTGGGGTCGAAGATGTCCGAGACCGTGCGCGCCGTCATGGCCACAGTCTGCAGCATGACCTGCTGCTACGTTCAGCCCATGCCGCTCCAGATCTTCGGTGTTCCGGGCCTCCCCGAGATCGTGCCCGGTGCCGATCTCGCCACGATGATCCTGTCGGCCGCCGCCGATGCGGGCACGCCGCTGGCCGACGGTGACGTCGTGGTGGTGACGTCGAAGATCGTGTCGAAGGCGGAGGGCCGTCTTGTCGAGCTCGACGAGGTCGAAGTGTCGCAGTTCGCCCGCGACTGGTCGCTGCCATGGGACAAGGATCCTGCGGTCACCGAGCTCGTCCTACGCGAGAGCAAGCGCATCGTGCGCCAGCTGGGCCCGATCATGATCACCGAGACGCACCACGGCTTCGTGTGCGCGAACAGCGGCATCGACCAGTCGAGCAGCGGCGCCCACGGTCGCGTGGTGCTGCTGCCCGTCGATCCCGACGCATCGGCGCGGCGCATCCGCGAGGGTTTCGTCGCGGCCGGGGTGGACGCCGCCGTCATCATCTCCGACACCTTCGGCCGGGCGTGGCGCGAAGGGCAGACCGACATTGCGATCGGTGTCGCCGGCATCCAACCGATCCTCAGCTACATCGGCCAGGTCGATCCGCACGGCCACGAGTTCAAGGTGCAGGCGATCTGCACTGCCGACGAACTGACCGGTGCCGCCGAACTGGTCAAGGGCAACACCTCACGCGTGCCGGTCGGCGTGGTGCGCGGCTTCGCGTGGGAACCCGACGAGACCGCGGTCATCGCCCCGGTGCTGCGCGACCAGAGCCGCGATCTGTTCCGCTGACGGCGGGACGGTGGCTGTCGCGCAGCGACGTCAGCCGTTGGCCGCGAAGGCCTGCACGGCGGCCACACCGATGGCGGGGTAGTTGATGTTCAAGCCGTCGAGGCCCTGCGCGAGCAGCGCGGTGTAGCCCTCGGCGTTCTCGACCGAGCGGTCGTTCGGCCAGACCCAGATGAGGTAGCCGGCATCGTGGGAATCGGTGATCAGCTCGGGCGTGATGACCTGGATGCCCGAGTACTCGATCGGTACCTGCAGGATGCGCATGCCCGCAGGCAGGGGAGTGCGGTCGAGGACCCACTTCGTCGAGAGGTCGAGTCCCGGCGTGAGTTCGAGCGTGGGTGCGATCTCGCGCAGGTGGGCGACCACCGCATCGTCGAACGACGTCACCACAGCGCCATCGAGCCGCTCGTGCTCGGTGAGGATGGCGACGAGTGCATCGGCTGCGGCGATGGCGGCTGGCCCGTTCCCCTTGACCTCGATGTTCAGCGGGTACATCGGGTGGCGCTCGACGATGTCGACGAAGCGCGGGATCACGAAATCGTCGGCGGTGGCGCCGGCCGGCGGTGGCGTGTCGCCGGTGCGGATGCCGCGGTAGACGTAGGCCGCGGCGGGCTGGTCGGCGCACACGCACTCGGCCGTGAACCAGTAGGCGTTGTCGAGCCGGACCAGCTGATCGTAGGTCATCGCCGCGATGGCGCCCGTGCCGTCGGTGGTGCGGTCGACGGTCTCGTCGTGTTGGACCACCAGCACTCCGTCGGCGCTGAGCTGCACGTCGAGGTCGAGCATGTCGACGCCGGCGGCTGCGCTGGAGGCGAACGCGAACGGCGTGGAGTGCGGGAACTCGTCCTCGCCGCCGGCGTGGCCGAGCACGACCGGCCGGCCGAGCGCGAGCAGCTCGGCGATCGTCGATGCA
>JBBDMO010000120.1:0-14024 GCA_040878255.1 Ilumatobacteraceae bacterium | reverse complement strand
CCGCGGGCGGACGGCCCGACCACGGCGACCGAGGTGATCGATGCGCACGGGCAGGTGGCCATGCCTGGCCTCGTCAACACCCACAGCCACGCTGCCATGACGTTCCTGCGCGGGGCAGCCGAGGACGTCCGGGTCGGCAACTGGTTCAACGACTACATCTGGCCGATGGAGGTCAACGTCGGTGCCGACGACGTGTACCTCGGCACCATGGTGGCTGCCGCCGAGATGATCGAGAGCGGCGTCACCACCTTCGTCGATCACTACTTCTTCATGGAGCAAGCGGCGCGTGCCGTCATCGACAGCGGCATGCGCGCCAACCTCGGGTCCGCATTCTTCAGCTCCCAGGGGCCCGATGGACTGGCGCAGTCGACCGACTTCGCCCGCCAGTGGAACGGTGCGGCCGACGGCCGGATCACGACGTCGCTCGCTCCCCACGCGCCGTACACCTGCTCCGACGACGACCTCGCCGGGGCCGCCGCTGCCGCAGGGGCGCTGGGCGTGCGGGTCCACATCCACGCGGCCGAGGACATCCACCAGACGGAGTTGAGCATCGCCGAGCGAGGCGTCACGCCGATCGAGGTACTCCGTCGGACCGGCGTGCTCGACGCCGGGGTCATCATCGCCCACGGCAACGGCATCGTGCCCGACGACATCGCACTGCTCGCCGCGCACGCCGATCGGGTGGGCGTCACCCACGGGCCGAAGGGCTACCTCAAGTTCGCCCTCGGCCCGCTCACCCCGATCCACGACCTGCTCGCCGCCGGCGTGCCGGTCGGCTACTGCACCGACGGACCGGCGTCGAACAACACGATGGACATCTTCGAGAGCATGCGGTTCGCGTCGTGTTCGCAGAAGTACGTCCGCAACGACGCCACGTGGTTCACGAGCGCCCTCGCCCTCCACATCGCCGGGCCGGGATCGGCCGCTGCGGCCGGGCAGGCAGGCGAGCTCGGCGAGTTGCGGGTCGGTGCAGTTGCCGACGTGATCCTGGTCGACCTGTCGGGCTTCCACTGCCAGCCGGTCCACGACATCGCGGCAGCACTCGTCCACTCGGTCCGAGCGTCCGACGTCCAGACCACGATCGTCGACGGCCGGGTGCTGATGCGCGACCGCCAGCTCCTGACCATCGACCGGTCGGCCCTGCTGGCCGAGTTCCGAGCACGGGCGGGGGCGATCATCGACCGCACCCACGGACGGACCCTGCAGGATTACCCGTCCTGACCTGCGGCTGAGCTAGTACCCAGGGTCGCTCGGCCAGTTCGGTTGGAAGAGATGCCACTGCTCGGGCGCACGGCGAATCAGGAACTCGAGCTCGTTCGCCAGCAACTGGGTCGTGCGGGCGACGTCGTCGCGCAGACCACCACCGAGACGGTGGATCGGGATGGGGGGCCGCACGATCGCGTGGTGGCCGTTGTAGCGCGACGTGAAGTACACACCGGTCGGCAGGATCGGGGCACCGGTACGGATCGACAGCGTGGCGGGGCCGGGCGGCAGCGTGGTGCGCTCGCCGAAGAACTCGACCTCGACACCGGTCCGATCGAGGTCACGGTCGCACAGCAGGCACACCACCTCGTTGTCGCGTAGCGCCTTCAGCACGGCGGCACCGGCGCCCGGCCCGAGCGGCACGACCGTCATGCCGAGGTCCTTGCGGAGGTCGGCGAACCACTGGAACAGCTCGGGTGGCTCGAGCGGTTCGACGACGACGGTGAGCTTGTGACCCTGGTCGGTCATCCACCGGCCAGCCCACTCCCACCCGCCGAGGTGCGGCAGAGCGAGGATGACCCCGTTGCCGTGCGACAACGCCTCGGTGATGTTCTCGTACCCGTCCTTGGTGAAGCCCCGCTCGACGGTCTCCTTCGACAGGTTCGGCAGACGGAAGCTCTCGACGTAGTACTTGGCGTACGAGTCGAACGCGGTCTGGGTGGCGAGCCGCAACGCCGTGCGGCCGATGTCGGGGTTCACGCGCCGCATGTGTCGCTGGAACATTTCGCGACGAGCGTTGCTCGACAAGCTCGCACCGAAGCCCAACGATGACGCTGCCGCCGCAGCGAGCGGGCCGGGCATCAGCCGAGCGGCGAGCGATCCGAGTCGATAGCCGTTCAGGGTGGCCGCGTCGGTAAGCCGTCCGCGGACGTCGTTGGCCACGGGGGCGTTCGTCAGTGCTCGTTGCGCGACTGGCCGCCGAGGCGCGAGATGCGCGTGCGGCGGCGCTCGGTGCGCACGACGCGACGGCTCTGACGACGGCTTCGGCGCATCTCGATCTTCGCCGCCGTGATGGGTGCGACACCGGCCTGCTTCCAGACCTTGACGAAGCGCTGCACTGCGGTGACTGCAGTGAGCACGAGCATGATCCACAGGATCGGGATGAGCAACGGCGGAATCAGCAGGCCGAGGCAGAAGAGGATGATCCGCTCTGCCCGCTCCATGATGCCGCCCTTGGCGTCGAGGCCGAGCGACTCGGCCTTCGCACGCTGGTACGAGATGACCGAGCTGAGGGCCATGATCGCAAACGGCAGCAGCGACAGGTGCGGATCCTCGGTGGAGGCGAAGTACCACGCGACACCGCCGAACAGCAGCGAATCGGTGACCCGGTCGATGACCGAGTCGAAAAAGGCACCGCGCTGGCTCGACGTGTTCGACGCCTTCGCGAGCGCGCCATCGAACAGGTCGGGCAACGCCGCAAGGATGACGAGCACCAGACCGAGTCGAAGCTGACCGGCACCGATCGCGACCGCAGCACCCACGGCAACCACCAGGCCCATGATGGTGAGGTGGTCGGGCGACATGCCGGTGCGTCGGAGGCCATCACCGACGGGTTTGACCGCCCGGTCGACCGAGACCCGGAACTTTCCGTCGAACATGAACCAAGAACCTACCGGACACCTGACAGCATGGATGGTCATGAGCAGCGCATCTCCCAGCGACCTCGCCGTCACGTTCCGCTCCGTTCCCCGCCGCATGCGCCAGGCGCAGGGTGACGTGCCCAACGAACTCGTCTCGTCGCACACCCGCTCGATCCAGGCTCACCTGTCGGAGGCGAGCCGGTTGCTGCGAACAGGCACTGATCCGGCGCAGATCGCCGACTCGATCGACGACGTCCCGGCCGACAGTTGGGACGAATCGGTGCTCAGCCGGTTGCGCACCATTGCCCTCGAGCTCGGGGCGGACCTCAGGGCGATCGCCGCGGCGAACCCTGACGCCGACTGAGCGTCACTCGGCCCAGTCGTCTTCGGGGTTGACCTCGGTCATGTGCTCGACGACGGAACCGTCGACGGCATCGACCAGAACGAGTCCGCGCTGGCGCGGCGGGTTCTCGGCCGAGTACACGAGCACGCGCCACGTGGGCCGGCTGCGCAGCCCGCGCCACACCTGCTGCGCCGATGCATGGCCGACGGCAAAGCCCACCGCGCCCTGCGCCGCAACCAACGCCTGCTTTTCGTCCACCTGCATCCGCCAGCCGGAGCTGAACGAGTACGCACCCACGACCACGAACAGCACCGCTGCCCAGGCGTACCCCTCGTTGATCAGCACGTGGCCGTCGTCTCGCTTGAGCAGCCACACCGCCAGCAGGATCACGGCGAACGACAGGTAGATGACCGCAGGCCACCGGCGGCGGCTGTTGTCGGGGAACTCGTAGGCACCGATGTGCTCGGCGTTGAGGTCGTCGGGGAGTTGGTCGCGCAGATCGCTGGTGTCGCTCATGCGCCTCCCAGGCTAGAGGGAAGGCCAGGCCGAGCGCAGCTTCGCAGCGGTGTCGGGCAAGGCCTCCGGCAGCGTGCGGGTGTTGCCCGTGGTGGTCATGAAGTTGGCGTCACCGACCCAGCGCGGCACCACGTGGACGTGGAGGTGCTCCCCCACGCTGCCGCCGGCCGGGTGCCCGAGATTGAGCCCGACGTTCACCCCGCCGGGACGCAGCGCCGCCTTCACGGCCCGTACCGCCAGCGTGACCGTGGCCCAGAGCTCGGCGGTCTCGTCGGCATCGAGGTCCTCGAGGTCGCTCACCTCGCGGTACGGCAGTACCAGGGTGTGCCCGACCGAGTAGGGGTAAGCGTTGAGCAGCACGAACGTGGACGCCCCGCGATGGATGATGTGCGTCTCTGTGTCGGGCAGCCCCGAGTGCAGGATGGCCGAGAAGATGCTCGGGCCGTCGGGTGTCGACGGTGTTCCGCCGAGCGACCGCACGTAGGTGGCCCGCCACCCGTTCCACAACAGCTCGAGCGGCGTCACCCCCGGGACGGTACACCGCCTACCCGTCCCCCATCCCGCCATCCCCGGCCCGGCCCCCGGCCAGCTCGGCCCCCGGCCAGCCCTGCCCGGCCCCCGGCCAGCGCGGCCCGGCCACCCCAGCCCGGCCAGCCCGGCTTCGTGAGGTTCGGCCCGCACCAGGCGGGTTGAAGCTCACCGATGTCCGGATCCATGAGGTTCGGCCCGCCTGAGGCGGTTGGAACCTCACGAAGCTGGCGGTCAGACGGCGGCGAGTTGCTCGGCGATCTCGGCGGTGATGCGGCGGACGAACTCATCGAGCGGCACGTCGCGCTCGACCTCGCCGCCGCGTGGGTTGACACCGAGCGTGCTGGCGGCGACGTCGGTCTCGCCGACGACGAGCACATACGGGATCTTGTCGAGCTTCGCAGCGCGGATGCGCTTGCCGAGCTGGTCCGACGAGTCGGCCACGTCGACCCGGATCCCCTGGTCGCGCAAGCGCGCCGCGGCCTCGTGGGCGTATGCCTCGTGCGCCTCGGCCACCGGCAGGACACGAGCCTGCAATGGTGCCATCCAGGTGGGGAATGCGCCGGCATAGTGCTCGAGGAGCACGCCGAAGAACCGCTCGACCGACCCGAACAGGGCGCGGTGCAACATGATCGGACGGTGCCGCGCGTTGTCGGCGCCGACGTATTCGAGCTCGAACCGCTCGGGCAGGTTGAAGTCGTACTGGATCGTGCTGAGCTGCCACGTCCGGCCGATCGCGTCGCGGACGTCGATGTCGATCTTCGGACCGTAGAAGGCGGCGTCGCCCTCCTTGATCTTGTACTCGAGGCCGTACTTGTCGAGCGCGGCGCGCAAGGCGTCGGTGGCGTCATCCCAGGCGGCGTCGTCGCCGACGTACTTCTTCGGGTCCTTCGTGCTGAGGTTGGCCGTGAAGTCGGTGAAACCGAAGGCGCGCAGCACGCTCATGACGAAGTCGAGCAGCGACGCGATCTCGTCGGCAGCCTGCTCGGGCATGCAGAAGATGTGGCTGTCATCCTGGGTGAACCCGCGAATGCGCATCAGCCCGTGCAGCGTGCCGGCACGCTCGTACCGGTACACGTTGCCCAACTCGAACAGCCGCAGGGGCAGCTCGCGATAGCTGCGCTGCCTGCTGCGATAGATGAGGCAGTGCATCGGGCAGTTCATCGGCTTCATGTAGTACGTGCCGTTGTCCATCTCCATCGGCGGGTACATCCCGTCCTTGTAGAAGTCGAGGTGGCCCGACGTCTGGAACAGGTTGCCGTTGGCGAGGTGGGGTGTGAAGACGAACTGGTAGCCGCCGTTGGTGTGGCGCTCACGGCTGTAGTCCTCCATGAGCTTGCGCACGATGGCGCCCTTGGGGTGCCACACCGCGAGGCCTCCGCCGAGTTCGTGAGGGAAGCTCAGCAGGTCGAGCTCGACTGCCAGCTTGCGGTGATCGCGCTTCTCGGCCTCGGCGAGGCGGTGGAGGTGCTCGTCGAGCGCCGACTTGCTCTCCCACGCCGTGCCGTAGATGCGCTGCAGCATCGGGCCCTTTTCATTGCCGCGCCAGTACGCGCCCGCCACCTTCATCAGCTTGAAGTGGCCGAGCTTCGACGTGCTCGGAACGTGCGGGCCCCGGCACAGGTCGAGGAACTCGGGTGTGTTGCGATAGACGCTGATCGTCTCGCCGGTACCGATCTCGCCGCTGTCGTCGTCGTCGGCTGCACCGGACGACACGCGCTCGATGATCTCGCACTTGTACGGCTGGTCGGCGAAGACGCGCAGTGCCTCGGCCGCTGGTAGCTCGTCGCGTGTGAACGGCTGGTCGGCCTTCACGATGGCGCGCATGCGCTCGTCGATGGAGTCGAGATCTGCCTCAGTGAACGTACGTCCGCCGGGCAGCTCGAAGTCGTAGTAGAAGCCGTCGTTGATGGCAGGGCCGATGGAGTACTTCGCACCCGGGAAGAGCTGAATGACCGCCTGGGCCATGACGTGCGCCGTCGAGTGCCGCAGCACGTGGCGGCCCTCGTCGGTGTCGGCCGTGACGATGGCCACCCGGGCACCATCGGGCAGCGCTCGACCGAGGTCCCATTCCTCGCCGTCGACCCTGGCTGCCACTGCGGCTTTGGCGAGCCGAGAACCGATGGATGAGGCCACGTCCGCAGTGGTGGCACCCTCGTCGTACGAGCGTTGCGAGCCATCGGGGAGGGAGATCGTGATCTGTGCCATGACGCGGCCGAGTCTATGAGCGACGGCCGCGCCGGTGGTGTCTAGTTTCCGCCCGCTGCAGCGCCCGCGAACTGCGAGTGGTCGACCGGCGGGGCGTCGCTGACGTGGGCGACCCGGGTCGGGGCAGCCGTGGGCTCGGTCTCGGCGGTCTTGCCGGCGTAGACGTTGCGGTACTCCTGGCCGGTGAGCTCGCGGATCTCGAACATCAACTCGTCGGTGATCTGGCGCAGGACACGGTGGTCGTCGGCACGATCGCGGTAGCGCTCGACCTTGATTGGACGGCCGATCGTGATCGAGCACTCCCGACGGATGTGCGGCATCTTCGCGTCGGGTGGCTGGATCTCGCGGGTGCCGACCACACCGACCGGAAAGATCGGGCAACCGACCTTGAGCGCCAGTCGAGCAGCGCCCGTCCGACCCTTGTAGAGGTAGCCGTCGCGGCTGCGTGTGCCTTCGGGGAAGATGCCGAACAGCTCACCGCGGCGCAGCACTCGTTCGGCGGTGTCGAGCGCAGCCTGGCTCTTGTCCCCGCCAGCCCGATCGATCGGGATCATGCCCATGGCCGGGAACAGGAACTTCGTCTTCCACGAGTCCATGTACTCGGCCTTGCCGACGTAGCTGATGTTGCGCGGGACGTGCAGCATCAAGAACGCGCTGTCGAGGAAGCTGACGTGGTTGGGGCACAGGATGGCAGGCCCGTCGGTGGGCAGGCGGTCGAATCCTTCGAGGTGGAAGTCCCAGAGTCGGTCGGCGACAGGCCGGGCGACACGCCGGAATCGCGACTGCAACTTCCCTGCGCCTTCGACGTTCATCCGCACCTCCTCGCAATGAACACTAAACGATCGAGGGACCCACCCGGAAGAAAGGAAATGGAGTTCTTGTAAACGTTGTGTGACGGGACGATGGGGACCGCCGCACGCCGTGGCTGCTAGAGGTCGACGCCCAGCAGTGCAGCCGACGGCCCGACGCCGCGTCCGGCCGCGGCCGCTGCATCGATGACCGCCAGGGCGGCCGGCGTGTTCAGATCGTCGTCGAGCGCAGCACGGACGTCGTCGAGGACCCCGTCGGCATCGGGGCCCTGCGCAGCGGCAACCCACGCCTGCAGTCGGTCGCGGTTGCGCGGCATGAGTTCGTCGTCCCACTCCCACTCGTAGCGGTAGTGGTGCTCGATGATGCCGAGGCGGATCGCCCGAGCGTCCCACTCGGTGCGCAACTTGTCGACGAACACCAGGTTGCCGAGGCTCTTCGACATCTTGTGGCCGTCCATGTAGACCATTGCGACGTGCATCCAGTGCTTCACGAACGGCTCGCCGGTGGCGGCCTCGCTCTGGGCGCGCTCGCACTCGTGGTGCGGGAAGATCAGGTCGGATCCGCCGCCATGGAGGTCGATCGTGGTGCCCAATTCGCGTAGCGCCAGCGCGCTGCACTCGATGTGCCAGCCGGGTCGGCCCGGACCCCACAGCGTGTCCCAGCTCGGCTCGTCGGCTTCGCTCGGGTGCCACAGCACGAAGTCGAGCGGGTTGCGCTTGTTCGGGTCGTCGACCTTGCCGCCGCGCTGGCGGGCGAAGTCGATCATCTCGTCGTGGGTGTAGTTGCTGATGCTGCCGAAGGACGGGAACTTCGAGACGTCGAAGTAGACGCTGCCGGCGACTGCGTACGCGTACCCGCGGTCGAGCACCATGCCGATGAAGCCGCGGATGTCAGGGATCGCCGACGAGGCGCGCGGCGTGCTCGCCACGGGCAGGGCGTTCAGCGCCTCCATGTCGCGCTCGAAGCGGGCCTCCTCGCCTGCGGCCAGGTCGAGATAGTGCACGCCGAGTTCTCGCGCCTTGGCAAAGAGCGGGTCGTCGACGTCGGTGACGTTGCGCACGCACTTCACCGTGTGCCCGAGGTCGATCAGCCGGCGCTGCAGCACGTCGTAGTTGATGAACGTGGCGGCGTGGCCGAGGTGCGTCGCGTCGTAGGGCGTGATGCCGCACGTGTACATGAGCACCTGCTCCCCCGGTTCGAACGGGACGACAGAACGGCGAGCGGTGTCGTAGAGCTGCATCAGGAACTCTTCGGTGCGGGCGGATCGCCCTTGATTGCGGTGGCCTTCGGCGCGCGCGGATCGCCCTTGATTCCGGTGAGCTTCGGCGCAACGCGCGTCTTGTAGCGGACGTTGAGCTGCAGCAGCACGGCGGTGAACGCCTCGATCGCAGTGGCGTTCGAGAGTTCGCCGGCATCGAGCGGCCGGCAACCGGGAATCTGAGACACGATGTCGCTGACCGTGAGCACCGCTTCGGGGTCGTCGCCGCAGATGAGGACGTCAGAATCGATCGGCTGACCGAGGTGACCAAGTTCGGTGGCAGGCAGGTGATGGAACGCTGCGACGACGCGACAACGCGGCACTGCGGCCTGCACGTGGGCGGCAACGCTGCCGCGCGGCGGCACGAGCGGTTGGAACTCGTGGCCGACGCGCACCAGAGCGTTGGCCATGCTGATGACGACCTTGCCCGCGAGTGCGTCCTGGTACTCCTGCGCCGTGGTGGCCGCCGAGTCCCACGGCGTGGCGATGACGACGACATCGCAATCCGCGGCGGCCGGGTTGTCGCCGAAGCTCAGCAGGCCCGCCACCTGGGGCCATTTCGACACCATGCCGTCGCGCGCCTCCATGGCGCGGTACTTCGACCGAGAGCCGATGACCACCTCGTAGCCGATCGACGCCAGCCGGGCCGCGAGCGCGCTGCCCGCCGGACCGGTACCACCAAGAATTCCGATACGCATCGAGCCAGCCTTGCACACGCGTGCCCGGATCCCCCGAAGGAGCCAACGTGAAAGAACCCGGCGACTAGCGTGGCCGTATGGGTCTCCTCGACGGCAAGAACATCGTCATCACCGGCGTGCTCACCGACGCATCACTCGCCTTCGGCGTGGCGTCGTTGGCACAGCAGGAGGGCGCGAACCTGATGCTGACCGGTGCCGGCCGAGCCCTCAGCCTGACCCAGCGAACCGCGCGCAAGCTGCCCGTCGCCGTGCCGGTGCACGAGCTCGACGTCACCGTGGCAGAGCATCTCGTATCGGCTCGCGAGGCAGCCGCCGAGCACTTCGGTGGCCGTGTCGATGGTGTGCTGCACGCCATCGGGTTCGCCCCGGCGGTCTGCCTCGGCGACGACTTCATGGCGGCCACCTGGGCCGACGTGCAGGTTGCGATCAACGTGTCGGCCTACTCCTACAAGGCGCTGGCAGATGCCTTCGCCCCGTTGATGACGTCCGGCGGCTCGTTCGTCGGGCTCGACTTCGACAACACGGTGGCGTGGCCTGCTTACAACTGGATGGGCGTTGCGAAGTCGACACTCGAGGGCATCAACCGATACCTCGCGAAGGAACTCGGCCCCCGAGGCATCCGGTCGAACCTGGTGGCTGCCGGCCCGGTGAAGACGATCGCGGCCAAGAGCATCCCCGGCTTCAAGAAGTTCGAGGACATCTGGGACGAGCGGGCGCCGCTCGGCTGGGACGTCACCGACTCGAGCGCTGTGGCGAAGGCGGTCGTGGCGCTGCTGAGCGACTGGTTCCCCGCCACGACCGGATCGATGATCCACGTCGACGGCGGCTACCACGCAATGGGTGCCTGAGCAGCCGTCCATGGGTCAACGGGTGATTGTGACGGCGGCGGCATCGGGCATCGGCCGCGCCATCGCGCAGGCGTTCGTCGAGGCGGGCGCCGATGTCAGCATCTGCGACGTCGACGAACAGGCGCTCGGTGCGTTCCGCCACGACATGCCGGGCGTGGCAGCTGCGCAGGTCGACCTCCGCGACGGCGATGCGATCGACCGCTGGATCGACGCAGCCGTAGCCGCACTCGGAGGCGTCGACGTGCTGGTCAACAACGCCGGCATCAAGGGCCCCACCGCCGCGGTCGAGGACGTCGACCCTTCCGAATGGGCCGAGACGCTCAGCGTGTGCCTCGACTCGCACTACCGCTGCGCACGCCGGGTCGCCCCTCTGCTCAAGGCGCAGGGTGGCGGCTCGATCATCAACATGTCGTCGACCGCCGGCCTGTTCGGCTACGGCATGCGCACTCCGTATGCGGCGGCGAAGTGGGCGGTGGTTGGCCTCACCAAATCGCTTGCGATCGAACTCGGACCCCACGGCGTTCGCTGCAACTGCATCTGCCCGGGCTCGGTACGCGGTGCCCGGATGGACGGCGTCATCACGGCAGAGGCCACCGTGCGCGGCGTGGCTCCGGCCGACGTCGAGCGCGAGTACCTCTCGGGCCAGTCGATGCCGCGATGGGTCGAGCCGACCGAGATCGCAGCGATGTGTGTGTTCCTCGCGTCGCCGGGCGCCTCGATGGTCAACGGGCAGGCACTGGCGATCGACGGTCACACGGAGACCTTCCACCTCTGACGAGCCGACGAAGGGCTCCGGGGTCAGAGCATCGGGCGCTCCGGCAGCAGGTGGCAGAGCGATGCCTCGATCGTCCCCTCGCTGATCGCGGCGTGGGCCGATCCGATCGCTGCGAGCCAGGCCATCAGCGCCGTAGCGAGTTCGTCGGTGTGTTCGTCGTCATCGATGTTCAGGCTCATCGGCGGTGTGGGCGGGTCGGCGGTCGCGATGTCGAGCACGCAGTCGCGCACCTCACGCACTGCCCACGAGTGCAGGCTCGGTCGAAGGTGCTTCGTCATCGGATGTGCAACGTTGAGTACGGCGCAGCGGTCGGGCTGGTTGTGTGCGCAGCGGTGCGTCGCGATGGCTGCTGCGAGCACCAACTCGCAGAGCGGATCGACGCCATGATCACCGCACCAGCCGATGAAGCTTTCGACATTCATCTCGTGGACGAGCACCGGGACAGGCTCGTGCCACGCCGGGTCAGTGTGCTGGTCGCACATCGACCACGCCATCCGGCGAATGCGCACGAGCGCGGGACCGTGCTGCTGTGCGGGTGGGGTGACATCGTCGGTCATGCCACCGGCGTACCACAGATCGACGGTCGGATCGCGCGGTACCGGTCGGTCTGCTCCCCGCGCGCAACACCGCCTGCATCATCGGCGAGGTCGTCGCCGAGATCGACGGCCGCCCCGAGGATGCCTCGCCCTCCGCTGAGAGTCACCCGAGTGTGATCCTGATACACGCGCTCTCGACGAACGGCTACGACGAGTGTGACAACGAGGCTTCCCCACTGTTGCGCTCCAGCGTGTGTGCTTGGCGCTGGCACTGCCGAAGGGTTGTTCTCAGTTTGCTGGAGCGATGGTGCCGGCCGATTCGGTCAGCGCCGTGGTTGAGTGAGCTTTCGGTGGAGGATCATGCCCGTGCAGTCTCGTGGGGTGCATGCTTTCTCGATGGTGTTCGAGATGGTTCCGATCGGCGTCGTGCGCAACATTCGCGCGCAGAAGATCGATGATGACTGGGACCGGATCAACAGCACGATCCAGCTCGACCTCAGCGTGCTCGACGAGCGCGCGACCGCCGGTCTGCTGTCGTTCTCGCATGTCGAGGTGGTGTTCGTGTTCGACCAGGTCGACCCGGTCCACGTCACGCGAGGGAGCCGTCACCCTCGCGGCAACACGGCCTGGCCCGAGGTGGGGATTCTGGCCCAGCGAGCCAAGGACCGCCCGAACCGGCTCGGCGTGACGGTCTGCGAGCTCATGGCCGTGCGCCCTGGTGGGGTCATCGAGGTGCGCGGGCTCGACGCGATCGACGGCACACCGGTGCTGGACATCAAGCCGTACATGACCGAGTTCGGCCCGCGAGGTGATGTCCTCCAACCGGACTGGAGCCGCCAGCTGATGGCTGGCTACTGGACCGGCGGCCCAAACGACCATCAGCACCGGGCTCCCGATCCCGAGACCTGGTTGCACGAGGTTCGCTCCTCCCCCGCCGACCGAGGGCGGCTGGAGCTGATCGTTCGCCGGCCAACGGCGGGCGAACGCGAAGTGCTGACAGCGGCCACCCTGGACACCGAGGTCGGATTGGTCGGTGACAACTGGCTCGAGCGTGGCAGCCGTTCGACGCCCGACGGCGCAGCCGATCTCGACGCGCAGCTGAACATCATGAACATCCGTTGCGCACGCCTGGTCGCCGGTGACGACACCCGAGTGCCCCTCGCCGGCGATCAGCTGTTCGTCGACCTCGACCTGTCACCGGACAATCTGCCAGCGGGCACTCGCCTCGCGATCGGCTCCGCGATCATCGAGGTCACTGCACAACCACACACCGGGTGTGCCAAGTTCACCGACCGTTTCGGCCTCGCAGCGCATCGCTGGATCAACGGCGCGATCGGCAAACAAGAACGGCTCCGAGGCATCTGCGCAAAGGTTGTCATCTCAGGACACATCAGCGCCGGCGACACGATTGTGAAACAACCCCCATCGTCATGACGTGCGCCGCCGAGCGGCAGACTGTGCGCACACTGCGTGCGGGTCGCTGACGCACACTGTGGGGCCAACGGGACTGCACGACGAGCGAACCGACCTCACGGCTGGATTCGTCCTGTGTCGGGCTGTTGGTCGAGGTCCGGATCGTGTGCGACCGGGGAGGCTTGTGTGGCGATCAGTTTCTTGGCGATGCCGTCGAGGCCAGTGGTCTTGCGTGTGAACGCACGGCGAGCGATGCGCGCGAAGAGGGCCGCTCGAAGCTCTCGATGGTGCTGGGCGAACGAACTGCGATGCGTCATGGTCAGCCCTCGAGGGTGATCGTCGACATCCCGGTGGGCGGGTCGCACGGCACGAGTCGACCTGGATAGCCCTTGAAGTGTGGGGTGCCCTGTTCGATGTCGAGGAACTCATCGGAGTCCGGGCAGAGCACGGCGTCACTGGAGATGAATGCTCCTGCAAGCGTGGCAGTGCCCCGGAGCTCCGGGTACCACCAGCCGTGAGGCACGCGGAGATGCCCGATACGCATCGATGCCATGACAGCCGCCTTGGCGGTGACGTCGCCGGTGGAGGTCTCGAGACGCACCCAGTCGCCCTCACCGATCCCTTCGCGGGCAGCGTCGTCGGGATGGATGAAGATCTTCGGTGACGGCATCCGCTTTCGGAGCGAGCCGATGTTTCGTTGACCGGTCTGGAAGAACGGGTCTTCGCGCACGCCGCTGAACACCCGGTACGGGAACTCGTCACTGAGCGGCGGCCCGTCGCGATGATATGGAAGGGGGTCGAAGCCAAGTTGTTCGAGGATCGATGACTTGAGCTCCACCTTGCCCGACGGAGTGGCGAAGCCGGTCGAGCGGTACTTGCGGAACGCAGCAGGCGGCGAGTCGACGATGGTGGTCGCCCCACCCCCACACGTCGGCGACCACATTGCGTTCGCTGAACACATCACCCGGCAGGACGTAATCGGCGAGCATCGCCGTGGGCGTCATGAAGATGTCTTGCACGACGATGAGGTCCTGGTTGAGCATCGCCCGGTGGATCTGATGCTGGTTCGGATACGACATCAGTGCGTTGTTGCCCAGTACGAAGAAGGTTCTGCGTCAGAGTTCTGGGAGAACGACCGGGATCTCAACGACACCCAACCGGGTCCCGTCATGCGCGGTGTCCTCCCAGATGATCAGGGAGCCGGGCCCGGGTTCGTAGCGCGATCCCGGACCCGTGAGGTCGACGATC
>JBBDMO010000119.1:0-14033 GCA_040878255.1 Ilumatobacteraceae bacterium | reverse complement strand
GTGCCGATGATCGGGTTGAGCTCGCTCGACCTGCTGGCGTTCCCCGTGCGCCACACCGACCGCACGATCGCCGCCGTCATCGATGCGCGCAAGGGCGAGTTGTTCTACTCGCTCTACCGGCCCGTTCCCGGCGGCGTGCAGCGGGTGCTCGAGCCGCGCTGCGGTCGGGTCGACGACCTCATCGCCGACCTCATCGCCCGGGGCGATGACGTGCTGCTCGTGGGCGACGGGGCGTTGCGTCACCGCGCCGAGATCGAGGCCGAGGTGGTGCGTTGCAGCTTCGGCGAGCAGTTCCTGTCGCGTCCGTCCGCTGCCCCGCTCGTGCAGCTCGCGCATGCACGGGCACTCCGCGAGGAATGGGTGAACCCGTGGGAGATCCAGGCGATGTACCTCCGCCTGCCCGACGCCCAGATCAACTGGAACAAGCGCAACGAGAGCGGCCCGACATGAGCGTGCTCTCGCGGCTGCTCGGCCGCACGGGTGGCGAGGATGCGCTGGTGGTCGAGCCGCTCCGCCGACGCGACGTGGCCGCGATCCAGGCGATCGAGCAGGTGTCGTATCCGCGCCCGTGGTCGCCCGCGGTGTTCCACAGCGAGATCGAGATGGCGCGTCGCGGTGAACGGCGCTATCTGGTTGCACGGCGTGATGGCGAGCTCGTCGGCTATGCCGGGCTCATGTTCGTCGTCGGCGATGCGCACGTGACGAACATCGCCTGCGCGCCGTCACAGCACCGGTCGGGTGTGGCCACCCGGCTCCTGGCCGAGCTGGCGTGGGAGGCGATCCGTCGCGACTGCTCGGCGCTCACCCTCGAGGTGCGGGTCAGCAACGTCGGCGCTCAGGCGCTGTACCACCGGTTCGGGTTCGCGCCGGTCGGTGTGCGCAAGAACTACTACGAGAACGTCGAGGACGCGATCGTGATGTGGTGTCACGACATCGCCGACGAGCCCTACCGCCAGCGGTTGGCCGAGCTGTGCCCGGAGGCAGTGCATGCGTGAGGTGACGGTGGACGAGAACACCCTGGTGCTCGGTATCGAGACCAGCTGCGACGAGACGGCGGCGGCGCTGGTGCTCGGCGGCTTCGATGTCGCGTCGAGCGTCGTCAGCACGCAGATCGATCTCCATGCCGAGTTCGGTGGCGTCGTGCCCGAGATCGCGAGCCGCGCGCACCTCGAATCGTTGAACCCGATCGTGGCGAGGGCCATCGTCGAGGCCGGTGTGTCCGAGCAGCGGATCGATGCGGTTGCCTGCACCATCGGTCCGGGGCTCATCGGCGCACTGCTCGTCGGCGTGGCCGCGGCGAAGTCGTTCGCGCTCGCCTGGGACGTGCCGTTCATCGGGGTGCACCACCACGAGGCGCACCTGTACGCGGCCTTCCTCGAAGACCCGCTGCTCGAGTTCCCGCTGGTCGTGCTGTTGGTCTCGGGTGGCCACACGATGTTGGTCGAGATGCAGGGCCACGGCCAGTACCGCCTGCTCGGCCAGACCATCGACGATGCTGCCGGCGAGGCGTTCGACAAGGTCGCCCGGTTCCTCGGTCTCGGCTACCCCGGTGGCCCGGCGATCGATCGCGAAGCCGAGTCGGGCGACCCCACGGCGATCGCCTTCCCGCAAGCGATGCTGCACGACAACCTCGACTTCAGCTTCAGCGGTCTGAAGACGTCGGTCATGAACCACGTCCGCAAGCACCCCGATGTGTCGTCCGCCGATGTCGCCGCCTCGTTCCAGGCTGCGGTCGTCGACGTGCTGGTGGCCAAGGCGTTGCGTGCCGCCCGGGCGGTCGGCGCGAAGGGTCTCGTGCTCGGCGGCGGTGTGGCCGCGAACTCGCTGCTGCGCGAGCGGTTCCTCGATGTCTGCGCGGCCGACGGCCTGCGCGCCTTCCTGCCCAGCCGGGCGATGTGCACCGACAACGCGGCGATGATCGCGGCCGCCGGCTGGTATCGCCTGCGCAGTGACGGCCCCACCCCCCTCGATTGTGGTGCGTACCCGAACCTCCGCCTCCCGTGGATGCCCTGATCACCCACTGGGCTCATCTTCGACCCCGCTACCGTTGACCGGCGTGCGCCACGAACTCCGGATCGGATCCTTCACACCGGCTGCACCGGTCGTGCTCGCGCCGATGGCCGGGGTCACGAACACCGCCTTCCGCTCGATGTGTCGCCAGTTCGCCCCGGGCCTGATCTACGTCAACGAGATGGTGATGTCGACCGCGGTGGTGCACGGCAACGCCAAGACCGACCGGATGATGACGTTCGCCGCCGACGAGCAGCCGCGCAGCCTGCAGATGTACGGCAGCGACCCGGTGATGATCGGTGAGGCGATTCGTACGGTCTGCGCCGCAGGTCGCGTCGATCACATCGACCTCAACTTCGGATGCCCTGCTGCGAAGGTGACGCGCAAGGGCGGTGGCGCTGCTGTGCCCGCGAAGCCGAAGCTGCTGCGGGCGATCCTGCGGTCGGCTGTCGGGGCTGCGCAGCCCTACGGCGTGCCGGTCACCGCCAAGTTCCGCATCGGCCTGACGCCGACGATCCTCACCCACATCCAGACGGGGTTGATCGCCGCCGACGAGGGTGTGGCCGCCATCGCTCTGCACGCGCGCACCGCCGAACAGCACTATGCCGGCACCGCCCACTGGGAGGCGATCGCCGAGCTGAAGGCGGCGGTCACCGACATCCCGGTCCTCGGCAACGGCGACATCTGGGAGGCGTCCGACGCCATCGAGATGATGCGCGCCACCGACTGCGACGGCGTCGTCATCGGTCGCGGCTGCCTCGGACGGCCCTGGTTGTTCCGCGACCTCGTCGAGGCGCTCAACGGTCGGCCGGTGCCACCGTCGCCCACGCTCGGCGAGGTGTGCGCCGTGATGCACGACCATGCGATCCGGCTGCTCGACCACCTTGGCCCACAGATCGCGATGCGCGACTTCCGCAAGCACACGTCGTGGTACCTCACCGGCTACCCGGTGGGTGGCGAGATGCGTGGGCGCTTCGCCATGATCTCCACGATCGGCGAGCTCGAGGACCTCATCGCTCAGGTCGACCGCACCATCGCCATCGTCGAGGGTGGCGAGCGCATCCGTCGTGGCCACACGAACGGCCCCATTCGGGTCGCGCTGCCCGACGGCTACCTCGATCATCTCGACGACGACGCCGTCCCCGACGACGACGACGTGATGGCACTGAGCGGCGGCTGATGCGGATCGTCCTGGGCTCGGCATCGCCGCGCCGACGCGACCTGCTCGCCCAACTCGGTCTCGATCTCGACATCCGCCCGGCCGACATCGACGAGACCGAGCACCCGGGCGAAGATCCGGTCAGCTACGTGCGTCGTCTCTCGATCGAGAAGGCCGACGCCGTGCAGGCACACCCCGACGAGCTCGTCGTCGCTGCCGACACGACGGTCGATCTCGACGGCCGCATCCTCGCGAAGCCGGCCGACGACGACGAGGTCCGGGCGATGCTGCGGTCGCTCTCGGATCGCACGCACCGCGTGCACACCGGGGTCACACTGCGCCTCGGTGACGCAACAGCCACCGAGGTCGCCACCACGTTCGTCACCTTCGCGCCGGTGACGGCGACCGCGATCGAGTGGTATCTCGCCACGGGTGAGCCGTTCGGCAAGGCCGGCGCCTACGCGATCCAGGGCGCCGGCGGCGTGTTCGTGGCGAGCGTGCAGGGAAGCGTCAGCAACGTCGTCGGCCTGCCGCTGACCACTGTCGTGTCATTGGCCCGGCAACTGGGCGTCGAGCTGGTCTAACCGGCCGGGACGACGTTGCCGTCGGCGTCGAGCAGTTCGACGCCGATCGGCCCGATCTCCTGTCGGACGTACAGGCCGGCGAACATCGGCCGCTTGCCGATCTGGACCAACTCGATGTCGACCGGTGCGGCGTCACCGGTCGTGATGCGCATCGTGCGCGCTGGGTTCGGCCACCTGACCGTGGCGGCCACGATGTCGATGTCGACGTCGGCGAAGCGGCGAATGGTCGCACCGTCGGCGATGCGGATCGGGCTGTACCACCCGTTCTGACCGGTCTGGACCCAGAAGAAGGTCTCGGCGAACGAGCCGGTCCACACCGAGCCGTCGGCCAAGGTGCCCCGCTGCGATGCCGAAGGTGACGGGCCGGGCTCGTTCAAGCTGATCCCGCGCTGGCTCTGCTCGACGAGGTCGGTCCACTCGGCCAGGGTCGCCGGGCGTACCGCGGACATCGCGGCCAGGACGGTGTCCTCATCGAGGTCGTACGCGCTGATGGTGACTGCTTCGTCCCCGTCGACCCAGGCCGCCACCAGCCACCGCTCGTCGGCGTTCGGGGCAACCGAGAACAGGCGGGTCGGCCGACCGATCGCCTCCATGGCGGCGGCGACGTCGTCGGCCAGCGGCACCTCGGTGGCCAGGATCGCCAGGTAGGGGAGCAGCGTCTGGTCGACCAGGCGGCGCTCGATCTGCATCCCGCTGCCGTTGGCCGGGTCGTACAGCCCGGTGGTGGCCTCGGGCGCATCGAACGCCCCGAACGCCCCGAACCACCCGGTGGGTGTCGAGCGGTCCCAGACCGCGGTGAGCCCGTCGGTGGCCGCCAGCGCCGTGTCGGTGACGTACGTGATGCCCGAGTTGGTGCTGCCGCGCTGCACCGCCCCGACGAGGGCGGCGAGGTCGTCGAAGGCCACGCCGCTCGACCGGATCTCGATGCTGGCGTCGCCGGCTCGAGCCCGTACGACGGTGACGCCGTTCGCGTCGGTCGACGCGACCGCTGCTCGGTCACCGACGACGAACCTGGTTCCATCACCGACGAGAAACCCTGCGACTCCGGCGTCGTTCCATCGCACGGTGAGCCAGCGGCCCGCTGCGGGGGCATCCGGGCGTTCGACCCAGATCTCGAGGGGTTGCCGGGGCGTGACTTCCTGGTTCGACCATGCCCCCGAGAACTGCAGGCCGGCCGGCGGGTCGTCGACGACCCAGCCCTGCGGCGAGACAGGCACACCCTCCATGATGTCGAGAGCGGGCACCGGCGCGGTCACGGTGGCCGTGGTGGTGGCTGTTGTGGTGGTTGGCGGCGCGACCACTGCGTCCTCGGCCCACGGTGCGGCAACGACCACGCCGATGGCGATGAACCCGCCCACGACCGCCGCGGCCACCGCCGTCAGCCAGCGCGACCGCGGTTCGTCGTCGACTTCGAACGCCGCGGCGGCGTCGCCGTCGAAGCCGACGAAGTCGACCTGACCGGACTCGCCGAAGGCACGACTGTCGGGCGGTAGGAACTCGATATCGGTCTCGGTTCCGGCCGCGTCACGACGCACCGTCGATCACCCGCCCAGCCTCGTCGAGCAACTGCACCGTCACGTCCCCATCCTCGCTGAATGCGAGCGCCCCGTACAGGTGGTCGTCGCCGTCCACCGGCGACAGTGCGATGATCCGTGACGAGGTCCCCGCCGTCACCCGGGCGACGACCGCGCCGAGTTCGACACGCACCCGAACGACGACGAAGGTGGTCGAGGCGGTCGACCGCAGCGTGATCGCTTGACCGGCCAACAGGTCGCCGATCATGAACCGATCCTGCGCACCCGCATCGTCGAGGGTGACCGTCTGGCGACCCGCATCGACCCCCACCCGCCAGACGGTGCCCGATTGGGTGACGCCGACCGCGAGCTCGGTCGGCCGGGAGTCGATGACCGCCGGACCATTCACGGAGTTCGGTGGGCCCGCCACCAGCGTGTCCCATTCTCCGCCGGTGGAACGGCGCACCGATGCGATGAGCCGGCCGAGGTCGTCGAGCGGCTGATCCGACCGGACGATCACACGGGTGGGCCCGTCGGTGAAGGTGATCACCGAGGTGCGCGAGCCATCGACGTCGAGCACACCCCGGTCGCCGTCGAGGACGAATCGGACGAGCATCTCGTCGGCGAGATCGATCGGCGCAGACTCGACCACCACCGTCGCCTGATCGTCGGGCCGGACGAACGTGCTGGTCGAGTGGGCCCGTTCGACGAGCTCCTCACCGAGGTGGTTGTTCGTCGTCGGCCGTTCGAGCACCGGCGACATCGCTTCGACGACGCCATCGAACGCTGCGTCACCGCGCGCCTGGTGTTCGGCCACCAGCACCATCTCGGCCGGCGTGAGGCCGTGTGCGGTGACGGTGATGGTGGACCCGTCGTCGGGCGACCACGTCAGCGTGGTGACCGCAGGACCCTCGTCGAGCACGCCCGTGCCCTCGCCCACATCGACCCGCCTCCCCGGAGCAGACCCCCCCACGCGCCATGGCAGAGTCTGGATCGCCGCCCAGGTGCCCTGCGTGCGGCTGGCACCGGGTGTCGACCACAGTTCGAACGTGCCCGCGGGTTGCACCTCGGCGCGGTACGGCTCGGGGTCGGCCGCGGCCACGGCGATGTACCCCTCGGTGCCCGGCTCGAGGAGCCAGGGGACGTCGTCACCGCCTGCGATCCGCACCGCCGGGATGAGTGCGATCAGCTCGTCGACGCCCAGGGTGCTGAGCACGGTGACGCGCTGGTCGCCCACGTCCCACCACGCCACGCTGGCCGGTGTGCCCTGAAAGACGCGCGTACCGACGACCAGGCGCTCGCCGACGAAGCCGAGCGGTGGTTCGGTGGGGACGGTCGAGTCGAGCGCGAGTGCGGCGAGGACGTCGAGCCCGGTGGGCAGGGCAGACAGCTGCAGCAGCACGACGTCCTCGTCGTCGATGCCGCCGGTGTAGAACGTGCCGGCCGAGAGGTCCTGTGGCTGGAGGAGGTCGTCGATCAGTTCCCGTGCGGCGGCTGCAGCAGCGAGCCGGGTGAAGCCGTCGAGCAGTTCGGGCCGCAGGAAGATGGGCCGGTCGTCGACCAGTTGCGGGCGGTCGTCGTCGATGCCGATCGATGCGGCCAACGTGACCAGCTCGTCGGGCGTCAGACCGAACGCCGACACCACGAGTAGCCGGCTGGCGTCGGTCTGTCCCGTGTCGAATCGCAGTGTCGCGACCCCGGTGGTCGTGGTGGTGAGTCGGCCGCTGCGTCCGCCGACGTCGATCGTGCTGGCCTCGCCGTCGAAGCGTGCGGTCGCGTCGTCCATCGAGACGAACGGCAGGAGGGTGACCGCGAACCAACGGCCCGACGTGCGCGTCGCGCCGGATGTCGACCACACCTCGCTCCAACCGAACGCGACCGGGGCGGCGGCGCCAGGACCCGTCTGCGCATCGATCAGCACCAGCCCATCGGGCACCGGGTCGAGCACGATGCCGGGTGCCGTTGTTGCCGGCCGACCGGTGCCGGTGGCCGGGTTGCGTGGTGGCGTGGTCGTGCTGGTGGTCGTGCTCGGCGCCGGCACCGTGGTGGCGGGTGGTGCTGCCGTGTCGTCGGCCCACGGTGCGGCGGCGATCACGCCCACCCCGACGAGCGCCACGAGCACCGCGGCGCTGACGCCGATCAGCCAGCGCGAGACGGGCGCGTCATCGTCGAACGGGTCGTCGTCATCGAAGCCCATGAAGACCGGATCGTCACCGGCGGCACCACCGAACGCACGCTCATCGACGGCGACGAACTCGATCGCTGGCTCGTCGGGCTGTCGTGCGGCGCGACCCATGGAGTCGATTCTCGCACGGTCTCACCGTTAGCACTCTCACCTCCCGGTTGCTAACGAGCGCCTCGTGCGCGTAGCCTTGGCACTCGCGAGGGGCGAGTGCTAACCGTCCCTCCGTCAGATCCCACCCCGTGTACTGCCAATGGAGGCCTGCACCATGTCACTCAAGCCGCTGGACGATCGCATCGTCGTGAAGCCCAAGGAAGCCGAGCAGACCACTGCATCCGGCCTGGTGATCCCCGATACCGCCAAGGAAAAGCCCCAACAGGGCTCCGTCATCGCCGTCGGCCCAGGCCGCTGGAGCGACGACAAGGGCTCGCACAGCCCGCTCGACGTGAAGGTCGGTGACACGGTCCTGTACTCGAAGTACGGCGGCACCGAGGTCACCATCGAGGGCGAGGACCTCCTCATCCTCACGAGTCGCGACGTCCTCGCGATCGTGGAGAAGTGACCTGACCCATGGCAAAGCAACTGAAGTTCGATGACGAGGCGCGCCGCGCCCTCGAAGCGGGCGTGAACAAGTTGGCCGACACGGTCAAGGTCACGCTCGGGCCGAAGGGTCGCAACGTCGTCCTCGACAAGAAGTTCGGCGCCCCCACCATCACCAACGACGGCGTGTCGATCGCGAAGGAAGTCGAACTCGACGATCCCTTCGAGAACATGGGCGCCCAGCTGGTGAAGGAAGTCGCCACCAAGACCAACGACGTCGCCGGCGATGGCACCACCACCGCCACCGTGCTGGCCCAGGCGCTCGTGCACCTCGGCCTCCGCAACGTCGCGGCCGGCGCCAACCCGATGGGCCTGAAGAAGGGCATCGAGAAGGCGGTCGCCGCTGCGGTCGAGTCGATCAAGAGCCAGGCCAAGGAAGTCGACGACAAGAGCGACATCGCTGCCGTCGCCACCATCTCGGCCGCCGATGCATCCGTCGGCGAGGTCATCGCCAACGCGATCGACAAGGTCGGCAAGGACGGCGTGGTCACGGTCGAGGAGAGCAACACCTTCGGCACCGAGCTCGAGTTCACCGAGGGCATGCAGTTCGACAAGGGCTACCTGTCGCCGTACTTCGTCACCGACGCCGAGCGCCAGGAAGTCATCCTCGATGATGCGTACCTGCTGTTCCACGCCGGCAAGATCTCGACGGTCCAGGCGCTGCTCCCCACCCTCGAGCTCGTCATGAAGAGCGGCCGCCCGCTGCTCATCATCGCCGAGGACATCGAGGGCGAGGCACTCGCCACGCTGGTCGTGAACAAGATCCGCGGCACCTTCAACTCGGCCGCCGTCAAGGCACCGGGCTTCGGCGATCGTCGCAAGGCGATGCTGCAGGACATGGCCGTGCTCACGGGCGGTCAGGTCATCAGCGAAGAGGTCGGGCTGAAGCTCGACACCGTCACGCTCGACCTGCTCGGTTCGGCCAAGCGCATCATCATCACCAAGGACAACACCACCATCGTCGATGGTGGCGGTGACCACGACGATGTCGCCGGCCGCATCAACCAGATCAAGGCCGAGATCGACAACACCGACTCCGACTGGGATCGCGAGAAGCTCCAGGAGCGCCTCGCGAAGCTGGCCGGCGGCGTTGCCGTCATCAAGGTCGGCGCCGCCACCGAGGTGGAGCTCAAGGAGAAGAAGCACCGCATCGAGGACGCCGTCTCGGCCACTCGTGCAGCCATCGAGGAAGGCGTGGTCGCCGGTGGCGGCACCGCCCTCGTCCGGGCCCGCCCCGCGGTGATGAAGGTCGTCGAGTCGCTCACGGGCGACGAGGCCACCGGTGCCCGCACCGTGTGGGAGGCGCTCGTCGCCCCCTGCCGTCTCATCGCCGACAACGCCGGCCTCGAGGGTGCAGTCACCACGCAGGCCGTCGAGGCCGCCGAGGGCAACATGGGCCTCAACGCCGCAACGGGCGAGATGGTCGACCTGGTCAAGGCCGGCATCATCGATCCCGCCAAGGTGACCCGTGCGGCGCTGCAGAATGCAGCCTCGATCGCGGCCCTCGTCCTCACCACCGAGTGTCTCGTTGCCGACAAGCCGGAGAAGGCGTCGGCCATGTCGATGCCCGGCGGCGGCGGCATGGGCGGCATGGGTGGTATGGGCGGGATGATGTAAAGACCTGCCGGCTTCGTGCCGATAGGACCAACTGCAGACAGCCCCGGTGCCGCCTTCATGGCCGCCGGGGCTGTTCGCGTTCCAGGAGCCATCGCACCGATAGCGTGCCGCCCGTGAAGCGCCCGTTCTGGATCCACCAGGTGGCCGAGTACATCGTCGGGCTGCTCCTCGTCGCGCAGGGCCTGCAGAGCCCGGCGCCGCTCGCACCCTCGGTGGCCGGCGGCCTCGTCGTCATCAACGCCGCCATCGTGCGCGGCGCCCCGCTGTCGGCGTTCCGTCTCGTGTCGCGCTCGGTGCACCGGGTGCTCGACATCGTGGTGCTCGGCATCATCGTCGTGCTGATCGTGCAGCCCTGGATCGAAGTCATCCCCGCCGACCGGCTGATCATGGGTGGCATCGTCGTCGTGCTCGGCTTCGTCTGGCTGAACAGCAACTTCGCCGAGAAGCCGCCGAAGGCGCCGCGCGCGGCAGTTGTCGCCTCCGGCACCGCGGCCCCGAATGACGTGGGCGTCGGTGCCGGCGTGGGACGCAAGGCCGGGCGGCTCGTGGGCAACGGCATCAATGCCGCCAAGCGATACGGGAAGCGCTGAACCGGACCACCAGCGCATAGCCTCACCATCATGTCGTTCGATATCCCGGCCCCCGACCTCGCCAAGCTGATCGCCGCCTGGGACGAGTGGGAGCGTGGCGACGAGCAGCCCGGCAAGGTGCTCTCGAAGCTCAAGACCGCCGGCCTGCCGATCGTGCTGGCGCAGCTGGCCGAGGCAGGCTGGACGCCCACGAAGGGCTGATGCCGATGGCCCGCGGTGGTCGGCAGATCATCCCGAGGCCCGATGCCTGGCGGCTCGGTGAGCCGGCTCCCTGGCTGGGCTCGGCGTCCGTCGGGAGCGTGGCAGACCTCACCGCCGTCGTGGCGCGGCGGCCGACGCGGCGGATCGCCCCGGCGTTCCCCGATGCGCGCAACTCGGCCGTACTGATCGTGCTCCACGACGGCCCCGACGGCCCAGAGGCGCTCTTCACCAAGCGCGCCATGCACCTGCGCAACCATCGCGGCGAGATCAGCTTTCCCGGTGGTCGCCTCGAGCCCGGCGAGACACCCGTCGATGCAGCGCTGCGCGAGGCGTGGGAGGAAGTCGCCCTCGAACCCGCCTCGGTCGTGGTGCACGGTGAGCTCGATCACATGTCGACGGTGGTGAGCCAGAGCTACATCGTGCCGGTGGTGGCATCGGTGGCGGACCGGCCGTCGCTGGTGGCACACGCCGGTGAGGTGGACCGGATCATCTGGGTGCCGCTGGCCGAGCTCGTCTCACCCGACACCTACCGCGAAGAGTGGTGGGGGGTGCCCCCGACCGCCCGTCCGATCTTCTTCTTCGAGCTCGACGACGAGACGATCTGGGGTGCCACGGCGCGCATGCTGCACCAGTTGCTCCGGCTCGCCCACGGGGTGGACGGGCCGGAGCCGCTCGCCTGGTGAGGGTGCCTAGGGTCCGCCCACCAGCCGCACCGCGCCGTAGAACGTGAACGCCCAGTTGTTGCAGGTGGGCTCGTCGTACCACGGCCTGTCGGTGCAGTGCCGGCGCATGTCGGACAGGAACTGCCGGTCGACGCGCAGGCGGCTGGCGGCGTTCCAGTAGGTGCGACCCGAGCCGAATCGCTGCTCGAGCAACTTCAGGTTGCGGTACCCGAAGTCGTGTCGCTTGCACGACGCCGTGAAGTTGAAGCTCCGACCGGTGTTGCCGACCAGCGGAGCAGAGCACCCGTCGTTCGACCAGTCGAACCACCGGTCACCCGACGGCGCTGCGGCGAGGAACGAGCTGATCGACGTGCGGTACAGGTACTGCTCGACGACGGCCAGGTCGGTGGGCCCGGAGCGGGCCGATGTGGCGGAGCCGGCAGCAGCCGGCGATAGGACGGTCAGGACGCTCGTGACCGCGACGAGCATTCGGAGGCTGGACCTCATGAATGCTCCCTCGTGTGCTGACGGGCGGGAATGCCCGACTCGCCGCAGTCAAGCAGAGGGTCAGGTGCTCCGCAACGTGCTCAGGAGGCGAACCATCTCGATGACGCCGATCGCCGCCTCCTCGCCCTTGTTGCCGGCCTTCGTGCCGGCGCGCTCGAGCGCCTGCTCGATCGACTCGACCGTCAGCACGCCGAACCCGATCGGAACGCCGGTCGACAGCTGCACCGACGCGATGCTGCTGGCGCACGGCCCAGCGACGTACTCGAAGTGCGAGGTGGCACCACGGATGACCGCGCCGAGGGTGACGATGCCGTCGTAGCGACCGCTCGTGGCCATCGTCGACGCCGCGAGTGGGATCTCGAACGCACCCGGCACCCAGGCGACGTCGACCGATTCGTCGGCCACGCCGTGGCGGCGCAGCCCGCGTCGCGCCCCGACGAGCAGCGACTCGACGACGAGCTCGTTGAAACGGCTGCAGACGATCCCGATGCGGAGGCCCGCTCCGTCGAGGCTGCCTTCGTAGGTGGAACCGTGGTTCATGGTTGTCCTTCCGTGATGTCGATGAGGTGGCCCATGCGGTCACGCTTGGTGCGCAGGTACCGGAGGTTCTCGGGGGTCGCCACGCTCGGCATGGAGACGCGTTCGACGATCGACAGGCCGTAGCCCGCCAGGCCGCCGTACTTGGCCGGGTTGTTGGTCATGATGCGGAGGTCGTGTGCCCCGAGATCGCTCAGGATCTGCGCACCGATGCCGTACTCGCGGCTGTCGACCGGCAGGCCGAGCTCGGTGTTGGCGTCGACGGTGTCGAGGCCCTCGTCCTGGAGCGAGTACGCCCTGATCTTGTGGCCGATGCCGATGCCGCGACCCTCGTGGCCGCGCAGGTACACGACCACGCCGCGATCCTCGTCGGCGATGCGCTGCATGGCTGCGCCGAGCTGCGGCCCGCAGTCGCAGCGACGCGACCCGAACACGTCGCCGGTGAGGCACTCGCTGTGCACGCGCACGAGCACGGGCTGACCGTCGTCGATCGGGCCGCGGACGAAGGCGAGGTGCTCGACGCCGTCGACCTCGCTGCGATAGGCGACGCAGGTGAAGGTGCCCCACTCGGTGGGCACCGTGGCGGCACCGACACGTGTGACCAGCTTCTCGTGACGGCGGCGGTGCTCGATGAGTTTCGCGATCGATGACAGCAGCAGCCCGTGGGTGGCGCAGAACTCCTGCAGCTGAGGCAGCCGGGACATCGAGCCGTCGTCGTTGGTGATCTCGCAGATCACGCCGACCGGCGAGCAGCCGGCCAACCGGGCCAGATCGACAGCAGCCTCGGTGTGACCCGCCCGCTTCAACACGCCACCCTCGCGCGCTCGGAGCGGGAAGATGTGGCCGGGTCGGGCGAAGGCCGAGAACGAGCGCTCGTTGTCGGCCAGCCCGCGCAGCGTCGCGGCGCGGTCGGCGGCCGAGATGCCGGTGCTCGTGCCCTCGATGAGGTCGACCGAGTCGGTGAACGCGGTGTGGTGGCTCTCGGTGTTCTGCTCGACCATGAGCGGCAGGCGCAGGTCCGCGCAGCGCTCACCGGTGAGGGGTGCGCAGATGACGCCGCTCGTGTAGCGGACGAAGAAGGCGATCGCCTCGGGCGTGGCGTGCTCGGCAGCCATGATCAGGTCGCCTTCGTTCTCTCGGTCCTCGTCATCGACCATGACGATGATCTCGCCGCCGGCGATGGCGGCGACGACCTCGTCGATGGGTGCGAACGGATCGTTGGGTTCGGTCATGGTGACTCCTGGGGGACGAGCTCGACCTCGATGTCGGCTCCGAGCTGGGTGATGGCTTCGACGCGGCCGCGCCAGAGTTGGTCGATGGTGGGCGTGCCCAGGCCGGACAGCATCGACATGCCGTCGTCGCCGCCCATCAGCGCCGGGGCGAGATGGATGACGTACCGGTCGACGAGGCGCTCGCGGTGGAAGCTGGCCGCCACCTTGGCGCCGCCCTCGATGAGCACCTGCAGGACGCCCTCGGAGCCCAGTTGGTCGAGGAGGTCGGTGAGGCTGCCGTGCCACTCGGTGCAGGGCTGCACCTGTGCGTCGGGTGCGACGCTGCCGAGTACGACGCGGCGCGGGTCGGGGCCCTCGACGTGGCGCACGGTGAGCGACGGGTCGTCGGCACGCACAGTGCCCGACCCGACCACCACGGCGCCGCTCTCGGCCCGCAGTCGGTGCACCCGCGCCCGCGCCTCGGGCCCGGTGATCCACTGGCTCGTGCCGTCCGGCGCGGCAGTGCGCCCGTCGAGCGTCGCGGCCAACTTCAGCACGACGTGCGGGCGGCCGGTGCGACGGTGGTGCAGGTACGGGCGCAGCTGAACGGCGGCCTCGTCGGCGCACACGCCGATCACGGCCTCGATGCCTGCGGCGCG
>JBBDMO010000118.1:0-14154 GCA_040878255.1 Ilumatobacteraceae bacterium | reverse complement strand
GACGACCCTGGCGATCGAGCGATGCACCAGGTCGCGGCGCATGGCGACGTCGGTGGTGTCGAGTGACGACTCGTAGCCGAGGAGGTGCAGGAGCACCTCGACCGACCGGGCGACCTCGGACCCCGGTGTCGACCCATCGTCGGACATCAGATGTGCAGCCTTGATGGCTGCCTCTGCCCGCACGTCGTCGACCGTCGACTGCGGGCCGAGGTCGAGGTGCCCGGCCAGCGCGGTGGCGATGGGCGACCACACGTTCGTCTCGCCGTAGGGAGCGCACGCACCCTCGAGCACCAGCGGGTGACCGGCACCGAAGTCGTCGAGCGAGGCGATGAGCTCTTCGATCAGGCGGCTCTTGCCCACGCCGCTCTCGCCGACGACGTTCACGACGGTGCTGCGCCGCTCGGTGAAGGCCAGAGCCACGGCCGCTGCCATCAGCGTCAGCTCGGCGTCGCGGCCCACCAGGCGAAGATCGCTGCGGCGCGTGCGCGCCCCCGGCGGGGCGAGCGAGCCGAGTGCCAGCCAGGTGGTGAGCGACTGCTCGCGGCCACGGGGCTGCAACACGGTGGCCTCGCCGTACTCGATCACGTCGGCGGTGAGCGCATGGGTGGCCTCGCCCACCAGGATCCCGCCGGGCGGAGACTCGGCCTGCAGACGCGACGCCGTGTTCACCACATCGCCCATGGCCGTGTAGTCGGTGCCGGCCAGCGTGCCGACGAGGACCTCGCCGGTGTTGATGCCGATGCGCATCCGCAGCGGCACGCCGCCCTGGCCGAGCTGCGCAGCGTGGTCGGCGATGCTCTGCTGCATCCGGAGTGCGGCCCGCACGGCGCGCTCGGCGTCGTCCTCGTGGGCGACGGGTGCCCCGAAGAGGGCGAGGATGCCGTCACCCAGCAGCTTGTCGACGCGGCCCCCGAAGGACGTGACGTCGTCGACGAGGCGGGCGAAGACACCGTCGACCATGCGCTTGACCTGCTCGGGATCGAGGTGCTCGGCCAGCGTGGTGAACCCGACGACGTCACCGAAGAGCACCGTGACGACCCGCCGCTCCTCTGCCTGCCCCGCCGCGACGGCATGACCGCACGACGAGCAGAAGCGCGCTCCCAGCGCCAGCGGAGCGGCACACGAGGGACACTGCATGGGGATGCATCGTAGGCGTCACACGGCAGGGTGAACGCTTCCCACTAGCGTCGCGGCCGTGGACACCGAACGCGACAGGCTCGCCCGCGAGCTGCACGACACGGTCGCACACGGCATCAGCCTGATGATCGTCCAGGCCGGCGTTGCTCGACGGTCCGTGCGCAGCGAACCCGACCGGGCGATCGAATCGCTCGAAGCGATCGAGGTGGCCGGCCGCGAGGCGATGGCCGAGATGCGCCGCATCGTCGGCGGCCTGCGCGACCCGGGCGCCGCCGACGACCCGCCACCGTTCGCGGCACCCGACCTGGCCGCCATCGACGGCCTTGTCGCCGCGGCCGGTGTGCACCTGCCTGTTCGTGTCCGCCGCAGCGGCGACGCCGGTGCGGTGCCGACGCAGGTGCAGTTCGCCGCGTACCGCGTGGTGCAAGAGGCGCTCACCAACGTCCGTCGCCACGCATCTCGGGTCACCTCGGTCGACGTGTGCATCGAAGCCTCCCACCGAGCGCTCGCCGTCACGATCGACGACGACGGTGCTCGCACCGAGGCATCCGGCCCGCCCGGACTCGGTCTCGCCGGCATGCGCGAGCGCGTGGCCCTCGCCGATGGCGTGCTCGACGCAGGTCCGCGCCCCGGTGGCGGGTGGCGCGTCGCTGCCACATTCATGTTGAACGCGACGTGAACCCGACGGGGCTCGAGAGCACAACGCCGCCGACGCGCGCTACAACTATGGCCATGACTGCCGCATTCCCCCACCCCGCCGCGACCACGTCGGCCGCCGCTGGCGCCGTCGACGCATCGAAGGTGTACGGCTCCGGCGACAGCGAGGTGCGTGCCCTCGACGGCGTCACGGTGGCGTTCGAGAAGAGCCGCTTCACAGCCATCATGGGGCCGTCCGGATCCGGCAAGAGCACGCTGATGCACTGCCTCGCCGGACTCGACTCGCTCACCGGCGGAGCGGTGTACGTTGGCGACACCTACCTGGCCACCCTGAACGACAAGCAGCTCACCGAGCTGCGCCGTACGGCGGTCGGCTTCATCTTCCAGGCCTACAACCTGGTCCCCACGCTCACGGCGCTCGAGAACATCACCCTGCCGCTGCTGCTCGGCGGCCAGAAGGGCGACCAGCAGTGGATCGACCGGGTCATCGACACGGTCGGCCTGCGCGACCGCCTGCACCACCGGCCGAGCGAGTTGTCGGGCGGTCAGCAACAGCGCGTCGCCGTGGCCCGTGCGCTCGCCAGCCAGCCCACGATCATCTTCGCTGACGAACCCACCGGCAACCTCGACAGCCGCACCGGCGCCGAGATCCTGGCGTTCATGCGCCTCGCCGTCCGCGAGCTCGGCCAGACCATCGTCATGGTGACCCACGACCCCGTCGCGGCCAGCTACGCCGACCGAGTCATCTTCCTCGCCGACGGCCGGATCGTCGACGAGATGCTCGAGCCGACGGCAGAACGCGTGCTCGACCGCATGAAGCACTTCGGGGAGTGACCGCGTGTTCCGCATCGCACTGAAGAGCGCACTCGCACGCAAGGGACGCCTCCTCCTGACAGCGCTGGCCATCATCGCCGGCTGCGCCTTCCTCAGCGGCGTGTTCGTGTTCAGCGACACGATCCGGGGCAGCTTCGACCGACTGTTCGCGAACGCCTACGAAAAGACCGACGCGTTCGTCCGTTCGTCGAACGTCATCGAGGGCGACTTCGGCGCCGAGAGCCGTGACCGCCTGCCGGACACGCTGATCGAACAGATCCGCGCGGTCCCCGGCGTCGCCGAGGCCGAGGGCGACATCCAGGGGTTCGCCCGTATCGCCACCGCCGACGGCACGGTCATCGGACAGAACGGGCCACCGAAGTACGGCGGCGTCTACATCGCATCCGCGAGCTCGCCGTGGAGCCTCGCCGAGGGCAGGGTGGCATCCGGACCCACCGAGGTCGTCATCGACCGCCGTTCGGCCAAGGAAGGCACGATCGAGGTCGGCGACACGATCGATGTCACCGGCAAGGTCGGCGTTCGGCCCTTCACCGTGGTCGGCATCGCCACCTTCGCTGGCTCCGACACCTCCGGCGGCGCTACCTGGGCGCTGTTCGACCTGCCGACCGCCCAGGAGTTCGTGCTCGGTCAGCCGGGCCAGGTCGACTCGATCGCCGTGGTCGGCGACGGTTCGATGACCCCCACCGAACTCACGCAGCAGATCGCCGACCAGTTCAGCGACCAGGAGGTCGAGGCACTCACCGGCACCGAGATCACCGAGGAGAACCAGAGCGCCGTCGAGCGGGGGCTGAGCTTCTTCACGCTGTTCCTGACGATCTTCGCCGCCATCTCGCTCTTCGTCGGCAGCTTCATCATCTACAACGTGTTCAGCATCAGTGCTGCCCAACGCCAGCGCGAGAACGCCCTCCTCCGCGCCATCGGTGCCAGCCGTGCGCAGGTCACCCGCGTGCTCTTCACCGAGGCACTCGCTGTGGGTGTCCTCGGCGGCGTGCTGGGCTTCGCAGCGGGTGTCGCGCTGGCCACCGTCATCATCAAGATCCTCACCGCGATCGGATTCGGGCCATCCGACTCGCAGCTCATCGTCAAGCCGATGACCTTCGTCGTCACGCTGATCGTGGGCGTCGTCGTCACGATGGTCTGCGCCATCGTGCCTGCGATCCGCTCGGGTCGCGTGCCACCCCTCGCAGCCATGCGCGACGTGGCGGTCGACCGGTCGGCGCTCAGCCGTGGGCGCCTCGTCACCGGCTTCGTCTTCGTCGCCATCGCCGCGCTGGGCATCGCCCTCGGCCTCACCGTGAAGTCGGTCTGGCTCGGGCCGGGGATCGTGGGGCTGTTCGTCGCGCTGGTGGTGCTCGGCCCGCTGATGGCCGCGCCCATCGCGCGAGCACTCACCCGACCGCTCGCCGCGCTGCGCGGCGTCACCGGCGAGATGGCCGGACGCAACGCGGCAACGAGCCCCAAGCGGACGGCACTCACCGCCAGCGCCCTCGCGATCGGCCTCGCACTGCTCATCGGGGTCTCGACCCTCGGGTCGTCGGTCAAGAGCTCGATCCGCGCGTCGGTCGGCGAGGGTTTCAGCGGAGACTTCGCGATCAGTACGAGCGACAGCAACGGATTCGGTGGCCTGCCCACCACCCTCGTCGACGAACTGAACGCGCTGCCGCAGGTGGCCGACGCCGTGGGCATCGGCGTCAACCTCGTCAACGTCGTCGAGCAAGGCCGGCCGGCCGGCAAGACGGTGCTCACCGTCGAGCCCGACCGGGCCGCCAACCTGTTCGATCTGCCGTTCACCGACGGTGGCTGGCAAGGCCTCGACGCGACGTCGATCCTGATGTCGACCGACAAGGCCGAGCGCGACGGCCTGGCCGTGGGCGACACGGTGGTGGTCCAACTGCAGGACAAGACGTCCAAGGATCTGCGGCTCGCAGGGCTGTTCGACTCGGAGGACTTCGGCAACCTCATCGTTGCCCGCGACCTCTTCGCAGGGCAGGACACCGACCTGTTCGACGTGCAGGTGCTCGTGCAGTCGACGGCCGGCACGACACCCGTCGACGCCGAGGAGGCGATCCGCACCGTCACCGACCGCTACCCCACCAGCAAGGTCCAGACGCGCGTCGAGTTCATCGACGATCAGACCAAGCAGGTCGACGGCTTCCTGAACTTCATCTATGCGCTGCTGGCGATGTCGATCTTCATCGCCATCCTCGGCATCGTCATCACGCTGCTCCTCGCCGTCTACGAGCGGCGCCGCGAGCTCGGCCTGGTGCGCGCCATCGGCATGACGCGCCCACAGGTGCGCGGCAGCATCCGGTGGGAGGCGTTCATCACCGCACTGCTCGGTGCGATCATCGGCACGGCACTCGGCATCACCCTCGGCTGGGTGGTCGTCAAGGCGTTCAGCGACGACCTGCGCGTGTTCAGCGTGTCGATCATCTCGATCGTCGTCTTCGTGATCGCATCCGTTGCCGTGTCGGTCGTCGCGGCGTGGGTGCCCGCCCGTAAGGCCGCCAAGGCCGACATCCTCCAGGCGATCGCGACCACCTGATGCCCTCGTTGCCACCCCGCGAGCTCTCGGGCGCTGCCCGCCGATTCCTCACCGAACGCCACCTCGCCACCCTGACCACCCTGCGCGCCGACGGCAGCCCGCACGTGGTGCCCGTCGGCTTCACCTACGACGAGCCCACTGCGCTGGTGCGCGTCATCACCCGGGCCGGTGCCGTCAAGGCGCTCAACGCGGCTCGTGGCGGGCGTGCCGTCGTCAGCTCGTTCGACGGTGGCCGCTGGATCAGCCTCGAGGGAACGGCGCAGGTCACCGACGATCCGGACGCCGTGGCCGAAGCCGTGCGGCGCTACGCAGAGCGCTATCGCCAGCCCGCCGAGCGAGCCGACCGAGTCGCGATCCACATCGAGATCGATGCGGTGCTGTGCGGCCGGGCCATGATGGAACCATGACCGCCGCACCGACGAGCAGCCCGCTGCACAAGAAGCTCGAGATCGCCGACGATCACGTCTTCACCGTGCGCAACGCGCCGGGCCACGTCCGCGAACTGCTCGGTGACGCCGGCGGTGCCGTCTGGCAGCAGAGCCTGATGCCGCCGCTCGACGTCATCGTCACGTTCCACACCCGTCGTGCTGCGCTCGACCTCGAGTGGCCGAAGATCATCGCCCCACTGCCGCCCGACGGCGCCATCTGGATCGCCTACCCCAAGCCGAATTCTGACGTCGCCACCGACCTCACCGAAGACTCGCTGAAGGCGTCGCGGCTGAAGAAGGGCTGGCTCGACACGAAGGTCGTCGGCATCGACGACATGTGGATCGCCGTTCGGTTCGTGAAGAAGCCGACCCAGATGCGCCCGAAGGACAACGCCCGCAAGAAGCGCTGATTCAGCCGGCGAGGTCGCTGCGGCGCCAGGGCAGGCTGTGCAGGAACTTCATCGCCGCCGGATGCGGGTCCATCTCGCGCGTGTCGTCCTGGTGGTCCATCGTGTCGACGATCGGCGACCGATGGGTCTGGCAGCCTGCGCACCAGTAGAGCAACCGCTCGTGCTCGCCGGAGCGGCAGACCGTGACGGTGTCGCCGCAGCGGGCGCAGTTCTGGCCGTTGCGGCCGTACACCGCGAGGCCGAGCTCGACGAACGGCGTCGGGACACGGGTCGGCTGACGCAGGTTGGCGCGTGCGAGCCGCACGACGTTCTCGATGACCCGTGCGCAGTCGTCGGCATCGAGCGATGACACCGGGGCGAACGGGTGGATGCCTGCGGCCCACAGCGATTCGCAGCGGTAGACGTTGCCGACACCCGTGGCGACGTGGTCGTCGAGCAGCACCTCGGCCACCGGGGCCGACTGGTGGCGGTGGTGGTAGAGGCGGTTGATGCTCTCGTCGACGTCGGCGTCGGGCCGCGAAAGGTCGGGGCCGAGCGTGCCGAGACCCGGGTGGCGTGAACGGTCGAGTTGGCGGTACGTCTCGACGATCGGCGCAGCGAAGCAGACGGCCACCCACGACCGGTTGCCGACCTCGACGCACTTGTCGGCGACCGAGCGACGCCAGCGCTCGCCTTCGCGATACAGGTGCCACGTGCCGGCGAGGCGCAGGCCGGTGTGGAGCACGAGGCCGTCGTCCCACACGATCTCGAGGTGGCGGCCGTGGCTCTCGACGCGCTCGACCACCCGGCCGAGCGTCGGTGCTGGACCGACCAGACCATGGGCGTCGAACCGTACCGTCGGCTTGCCGACGAGCGCGGTCCGCAACGCAGCGGCCGCTCGGTGGAGTCCGTCCCCCTCAGGCACGAACCCAAGACTACGCAACCGGCCACACCCCGCCGTGCGATACCCACGCACTGCGTCCCACCGCTAGCGTGCGCCCATGCCCCCTGAGCCGATCGATGCGCCGATCGACATCTCCGTCGAGGTCGACATGGTCGCCAATGCGCGCCGACGACACGGAGCGCTCGGCGCCGCGATGGCCGCCGGCATGCTCGGCATCGATCAGGTGCTTGGTCGCAAGCCGCGTGAAGAAGCACCCATCGTCGTGTCGTCGAACAGCGACCCGGTCGACATCGACACCGACGGCATCGCGGTCGCGCTCGACGACGGCAGTGCCATGATCGCCCCCGCGCTGCCACGCACGCCGCCCACGGTCGCCCCGGCGCGAAGTCGCAGCCGACGACGGCGATGAGGCTCTGCAGTGAATGCCCCGTCGGAGACGACCTCGCATGTCATCATCGACGGCAACGGCTACTCCACAGGATGAACGCGTGAGCGACCAACTCGACATCAAGACCGGCTGGCTCGAGACCGAGACCCTCCAGAACATCCGCGCCAACGTGCCCCTCGTGTACGTCGACGCGGTCCCCGTGCGCGTCGACGAGGTGGGCAACGTCGTCAAGGTGGGCCTGCTGCTGCGCCAGGCAGCCGGCGGGTCCCTCAGCCGGATGGTGGTCAGCGGCCGCGTCATGTACGGCGAGCGGATCCGCGACGCGCTCATCCGCCACCTCGAGAAGGACCTCGGCCCGGTGGCGCTGCCGCAGATCCCGCCGTCCCCCTCGCCGTTCACCGTGGTCGAGTACTTCCCCGACCCCGATGTCAGCGGCTTCCACGATCCACGCCACCACGCGGTCAGCCTGGCCTACGTCGTGCCGGTGGCCGGCGACTGCACCCCCACCCAGCAGGCCCTCGACCTCGAGTGGTACACCCCCGAGGAAGCCGTCAGCGCGGGCGTCCGACGCGACATGACCGGTGGCCAGGATCGTCTGCTGCGCATCGCCCTCGGCCACGTGGGCGCTCTGCCCTGATCACGAGTTCCCCGGTGGCGGATGCCACCGCAGTGGTCACCCCGATCGGACCTGGTCACGACTACCCTCATTGACGTGGGAACGAGCCGGCGCAGCACGGTCGGCACGGCGCATGTCGTGCTCGTGGCCGGCAAGGGGGGCGTGGGGTCGAGCACCGTCGCCGCAGCCCTGTCGTTGTGGGCGGCCCGCAGCGGTGCCGACGTCCTGCTGGTGGCCGTCGACGGTAAGCCGGGCCTCGGTCCGCTCCTCGGAGGGCAACCGCTCGGACCCACCGAGCACGTCCTGCGCACCTTCGCGAGCGGTGGCCGCATCCGCGGGCGGACGATCCCGCCCGAGCAGGCATTCGGTGACTACCTCGACCTGAAGGGCCTCGGCGGCATCGTCCGTAAGGCGGTGTCGGCCACCTCGCTCGACATCGTCGCTGCCTCCACCCCGGGGCTCGAGCACCTCCTCGTGCTCGGCAAGATCAAAGAGCTCGAGCGCACGCGCGCAGCCGACCTCATCGTGGTCGATGCTCCGCCCGCTGGCCACGCCGCCCCCTTCATCCGCGCGGCTCGTGGGCTGCAGGCCGTGGTCAGCAGTGGTCCCGTTCGCCAGCAGGCCGACGAGGTCGCCGAGATGCTCGCCGACCCGCGGCGCGCCGAGGCGCTGCTCGTCACGCTGCCCGAGGAGACCCCGGTCAACGAGATCATCGAGCTGGCCACCGAGGTCGAAGACGACCTGCACCTGGCGCTGCGGCCCATCGTCGTGAACGCCTGCTGGCCCGACCGCGCCGGCCTTGCGCTCAGCGTCACCGCAGCCGCCCGCGAGAGCGGTGTCACGCTGCCGGCCGCAGTGCGGTCGGCACTCGTCGGCTCGAGCGCCTTCGGCCGGGCTCGGCTCGAGGTCCAGCGCGAGCAACTCCGCAGGCTCGCCGAGGCGTACCCGCACGATGCCGTCGTGCTTCCCCGAGTGCCTACCCCTCGGCTCATGCCACATCACCTCGACCTGTTGGCCGACGCGCTCGAACACGCGGAGTCGCTCCGATGACGGAATCCCTCGCCGCCGTCCTGGCCGGCGCTCAGCTGCTCGTCACCTGCGGGCCGGGGGGCGTGGGCAAGACCACCACCGCAGCCGCCCTCGGCCTGGCCGCCGCACGCTCGGGCCGCCGGGTGTGCGTCGTCACCATCGATCCGGCGCGCCGGTTGGCCGATGCCCTCGGCGTCGCTGCCGCATCGTCGAACCTGCCCCACGAGGTCGTCGGCGCGGTCGAGGGCCCGGGGTCGTTCTCGGCGCTCATGCTCGACGCCGAGAAGACCTTCGACGAGCTCATCATCGAGCGCGCCGGCGACGGTGCACAGGCGGTGCTCGACAACAAGGTGTACCGCAGCATCGCCGGCTCGCTGTCCGGCGCACAGGAGTACATGGCGATCGAGCGCCTGCACCAACTGCACCACAGCGGCGATTTCGACCTGGTCGTCATCGACACGCCACCGTCGCGCCATGCCATCGATGTGCTCGAGGCGCCCGACCGCCTCGTCCGGTTCCTCTCGAACCCGTTGTACCGCACCCTCACGCTGCCGACGCGGTCGCTGGCTCGCGTCACGAACGCAGCGTCCGGGGCGTTCCTGTGGACGGTCAAGCGCCTGGCCGGCCCGAGCATCGTCGAGGAAACACTGCAGTTCTTCCGTTCGCTGTCGGGCATGGAGGCCGGGCTCCGCCAGCGTGCCGCCGAGATGTCGGCGCTGCTGCGCGACGAGCGGACGGCGTTCGTCCTCGTGTCGAGCCCGCGTGCGGAAGCCGTCGACGAGGCGGGCTTCCTGGCAACAGCGCTGCACGATGGTGGGTTCCGCCTCGGCGGCGTGGTCGCCAACATGGTGCATCCCCTGCCGCCGGCGCTCCCGGCGAAGTTCGCTGCGGATGACGTCGACGGCCCGCTGGCCGACCACCTCGCCTACCACCACGACCTGCGCACGCTGGCCCTGGCCGAGCGCGACGAGCTCGAAGGTCTGCGACTGCTCGCACGTGGCGCGCCGCTGTGCGAGGTGGCGTTGCTCGACCACGACGTCCACGACGTGCCCGCCCTGGTCGAGCTCGCCGCGCTGATGGCCGGCTGAAACCTTCCTGCCGGGTGCGGGTGGGTGGCAACGCGAGACGGCTGTGTGACCTCGCCACGACGGACCGAGCCGGTACTCTGAACCTGGCATGAACGACCCGAAGTTGCACCCCGCCGGCGAGCCCCAACGCCTCGACCGACGACCACTGGTCGTCGTCGGCATCGTTGCAACGGTGCTCTGCGCTGTGTTCGCGCTCACATCAGGCAGCGACGACGGCGTCGGCGCCGTCGAGGCGGCAGAGCCCACCACCACCGTCGCTCCCGCTGCGCTCGTCCAGCCCGTCGTCGCAGCGGCAACCACGACCGCACCCACCGGCGCCGCCAGCACCGAGCTGCCGGACCTCGACGGCAGCGATCTCACCGTCGAGGACAGCTGCCTCATGAAGGTGCTGTCCGTGCGTTTCGGCGACACCAACGACAGCGTCTCGTGCCTCCAGCAGGCGCTGGCCGCAGGCGGCTTCTATGGCGGATCGATCACCGGCCAGTTCGATGCAGCGACGTTCGATGCTGTCGAGTCGATGCAGGGCGATCGTGATCTGTTCGTCGATGGCGTGGTCGGTCGCGAGTCCGCCATCTCGCTCGGCATCTGGCCGGACGAGGAGTCGTTCGTCGTCCGCACACCGAAGCCTTCGGCCGGTGCGGTCGACCTGATGGGGTTCCCGCTCTCATCGGTCGCGTCGGCAGGTGCCGACGCCCCGGCACTCCCACCGAACTCGGGCTCGGGCCGCCGACTCGTCTACGACCGTGCCGGCCAGCGCGTGTGGGCCGTCGGCAAGGATGGCCAGATCATTCGCTCGTGGCTCGTGTCGGGCAGCAAGTACAGCAACGAACTGCCGGGCGTGCACGAGGTGTACAGCCGCTCCGACATGTCGACCGCCTGGAACGGCAAGGCGTACCTGCCCCAGATGGTGCGCTGGCTCAAGACCGACATCGGCGCGATCGGCTTTCACTCGATCCCCCTGCACATCGAGGACAACTCGCCGTACCAGACCGAGGCCGAGCTCGGTACCCGCCTCTCCGGCGGCTGTCAGCGGCAGGCTCCTCGCGATGCCGACTTCCTCTGGGAGTTCGCCCAGGTCGGCACGCCCGTCATCGTCGTCTGACGTCGTCTGACGTCGTCGCAGCCGCTCAGAGCTGACTGCTCGAACACGAAGCGGTCCGACAGCCCATCGGCCACGCCGCTCCCGACAGCCGTGCCAGCGACCCCGAACCGGGTGCCGGCCGCAGCGTGAGCGAGCCCAGCGTCGGCGGTGGGGCCGGCGTGGTGGTCGTGACGGCGATCGGCGTCGTGGAACCTGGCGCGGTCGTGCCCGGTGCAGTCGTTCCCGGCGCGGTGGTGCCCGGCGCGGTGGTGCCCGGCGCAGTCGTTCCCGGTGCGGTGGTTCCCGTGCCGCGCGAGGTCGTCGTCGGGGCTGTGCCACCGCCGCCGCCGCCGCCGGATGTGGTGGTCGTGGCTTCGACCACGGTCGTGGTGGTGTTGGTCGATGGGCTGCGGTCGATGAAGGTGAATGCGTCGGCCAAGGTGAGGGTGTGGGTCGTGTTCGTCCGGAAGCGCACCGACACATCGGTGATCGCCGGGGTCGGCACGGCCGGTGTCTGCACCGTCAGGGTCGAACCGGTCGACACCGCCTGCACGATGGCAAGCTCACCGAACCACACGAAGACCGGCACGGTGGTCGGGAAGACACCGTTCAGCGTCACGGTTGTGCCGCCGTCGATGGTGGCCAGCCGCGGACTCATCGAGTCCACCCGCCACGGGCCCGACGAGTCGGGGTCCGGCGGTGGCGTGGTGGGCTCCGGCGCCGTGGTGCCAGGCGTCGTGGTGCCAGGCGTCGTCGTGTCGGGCGGCGTCGTCCCGGGTGCCGTCGTCGCCGTGGTCGTTCCCGGTGCGGGCGATGTGGTGCCAGGCGCGGTCGTGCCCGGTGACGTGGTATCGGGCAGCGTCGTGCCCGGTGACGTCGTCCACGGTGCCGCCGTCGTCCCCGGTGCTTGCGTTGTGCCCGGTGCTGTCGTGCCCGGTGCTTGCGTCGTGCCAGGTGCTGTGTTGCCCGGTGCTGTGGTGGTCGTGGCCTTCGGAGCGGTGGTCCCCGTGCCGGCGCTCGCCGTAGTCGTCGGCCCGGCAACGGTCGTCCCCGGCCCGGCAACTGTCGTGCCCGGCGCCGACGTCGTGCTCGGAGCATTGGGGCCCGGAGCAGCAGTGGTCGTGGTGCCGCCGTCGGTCGCCGGTGTGCTGACGGTGAGGTAGCCGACGCTCGTGCCGCCGGCCACCGCCCCGGTCGCGTCGACGAGCTCGGTGACCACGGCGAAGTCGCCGGCTGGGAGCTCCATGGCAAGATCGAGGCGGAGCCCGGTGGTGGAGGCGAGTGCGGAGGTGTCGGTGAGGGCCACCGTGAACGCTCCGTCGTCTCCCGACGTCACCGGCGTGCTGCCCGCTGTTGTCGACACCACGGCTGGGAGCGAGGCGACGGCGTAAACCTGCCCACCGACCAGCGTGGCGAGGTGCATCCGCACACCGGCAACGCCCGGCGGCACCTGCGTCGCCTGCAGACGCACCCCGAGCGTTCCGGTCTGGTCGGCCACCAGGGTGTTGGCCCCCTCGTAGGTGGCGCGCACGAGGCGTGTGTCGTCGCCGCCGAGCGCCGCACCGAGATCGAGGCGAGGCCCGATCGCCGTCACCTTGGCGGTGCCGACGAGCCGGGCACGCACGGTGCTCGGACCGGATGAGAGCGGCGAAGCGACGAGATCGGCCACGGCGCCTGCCACCGCGGGTGTCGCCATCGACGTGCCCGACATGTTGCCCCAGGTGGCACCCGGCAGCGTCGAGTACAGGTGGAGGCCGGGTGCGGCGATCACCACGGGTGTGCCGTAGTTCGAGAACGAGGCACGCACATCGCGGTTGGTCGACGCGGCGACGGTGATGACGTTGTCGTAGTAGAGGGAGAAGTTCGCCGGCCACACCGGCTGCACGCCGATGTCGACGCCGTTGTTGCCGGCAGCGGCGACGACGGTGACGCCCTTCGAACGGGCGTAGGCGATGCCGGACTCGATCGTCGAAGCGGCGGAGCGGGCGGTGTTCGGACCGGTGGCGATGCTGAGGTTCACCACGGTGGCCCCGTTGTCGGCCGCATAGACCAGCGCGCCGTAGAGGGCCGAGGACGAGATCGCTCCAGTGGTCGACATCACCTTCAGCGGCATGATCGTGGCCTCCGGAGCCAGTCCGACAACACCGACGCCGTTGGCCGACGCGGCGATGATGCCGGCCACGTGGGTTCCGTGGGTCCACCCGCTGACACCTGAATCGGGCGACGGGGCGTTGTCGTTGTTGCCGAAGTCCCAGCCGGTGCAGTCGTCGACCCGTCCGTTGCGGTCGTCATCGACGCCGTTGCCGCACACCTCGTTCCGGTTCGTCCACATCCGGTCGATCAGGTCGGGGTGGGTCGCGTCGACACCGGTGTCGAGCACGGCGACCACGGTGCCCGCGCCGCGAGAGACGCGCCAGCCGACGCGTGCGTTCACGTCGGCGCCGACCAGGCCGACGGTGCCGCCCGCATCGGCGGTGCCCGTGTTCTCGAGCCACCACTGCTGCGACTGGCCGGGGTCGTCCGCGAGACCGAGGACGATGTCCTCTGCCACCGAGGTGACCCCCGGCAGCGCCTCGATCGAAGCGCGGTCGCCCGATGTGGCCACGGCATAGGTGTCGGCCGTAACGGCCTCGGCACTGACCACACCCGGCAGGCCCAGCAACGCTGCCTGGTGCTCATCGGTCTGCGGTGCGGCCACCGGTGGTGTCGTCGTGATCGATGTGCCGACCGATGTGGCGGCCGGCGTCGTCGTCGTGGAACTGCCGAGGAACTCGAGGCGGCCAGGGGTCATCAGGTAGTGGTCGCCGGGCGGGCCGACGGCACCATCGGGGTCGATGACGACCACGGCGAGTGCCTCGGTCTCGGCCCCGGCAACGGCGGCGCGCTCGGCCTCGGTCAGGGTCGTCACGAGTCGGAGCGAGCCGTCGCGGACCTGGCGCCTCATCTCGCTGTCCCCACGCACGACGAGCACGGAGTCGTCGTCGAGGGTCGGGGGCAGGGGCGAGGTCGTGGCAGCGCCGTCGGCCGACCCGCCCGCGGGGGCCGGTGCGGCTGGCGG
>JBBDMO010000117.1:0-14200 GCA_040878255.1 Ilumatobacteraceae bacterium | reverse complement strand
CCGGCGACGTCGAGCGTGGCTACGCCCGCCAGGTCCGACGCTGCCACGACGTCGGCGGCGACGTCACGTGGACTGCGGCCGAGTTCTTTCGCCAGCGCGAGGGCTCCGTTGGCCTGGGCGTCGGCCCGGTCGCTCGGCCGGACGACCGGATCGACCGAACGGCCAGCCACCTGCTCGAACGCGGGAGCGAGCAGACGTGCGACGGAGACGAGCGGATCAGCCATGGGCGCCCGATCGTACCGGCCGACCCCTTCGCGACCGGTGTCGATAGGCCTGGGCGCTCGCTATCCTCGCTGCATCCCGCCCTCGTAGCTCAGGGGATAGAGCAATGGTTTCCGGAACCATGTGTCGGAGGTTCGAATCCTTCCGAGGGCGCCACGACGCGGCGCTGCCGCCCCACCGCGCGCTGGGAACACGGTCCCACCGCAGTGTGTTGCACGACTCGCACCTTCACGACTGGAGCCGTCATGCCCACCCGCAACCTCACCACCGCCGACTTCGAACAGACGGTCAGCGACAACGACATCGTTCTCGTCGACTTCTGGGCCGAGTGGTGCGGCCCGTGCAAGATGTTCGGTCCGATCTTCGACGAGGCCAGCACCAAGCACCCCGACGTCGTGTTCGGCAAGGTCGACACCGAGGCCGAGCAACAGCTCGCCGCGTCGGCGAACATCCGCTCGATCCCGATGCTGATGGCGTTCCGCGAGGGCGTGCTCGTGTTCTCGCAGGCGGGCGCCCTGCCCGGCCACGTTCTCGAGGACCTGATCACCCAGATCAAGGGCCTCGACATGGCCGAGGTGCATCGTCAGGTGGCCGAGGAGACCGGCCCGAACTGATCGGGGCCGGTCGGTCGGTAACCTCATCGGCCGTGAATCAGATGAAGAATCGTCTCCAGGCGTTGTCGCTGCTCGACCGGGCGCTGCTCGCCATGACCGACGAGGAGCTCGAGACACTCGTGGCCACCGTGCCCGACGATCACCGTGGCGCGATCGACACCCTGTGCGGCGCACGCGAGGGTGGTTTCGAGGACCCGGCAGCGCGCACGCTTGCCGTCCGCTCGGCCGCCGCACGTGGCCGCATGAGCGGGGTCCTCGAGCAACTGGCGACGGTCCTCACCGATCCGTGTCTCGCCGACTGCATCACTGCGCTCGGCGAGTCGTCCGACAACCCCAGTGAGGACCAGATCCAGGCCGTCGTGCCGGGCCTCGTCGAGACCCACGGCGTAGCCACGGTGCGGCTCACCTTCGCCGCATCGATCGCCGGCGAAGCAGCCGCCTCGGTCACCCTCACCCGCCTGTTGAAGTCCGACGAGGTGCTCGCCCTGCCGGCCGCCGTCGCGCCCGTCACGCCCGTGGTGCTCGTGAACGAGGCCGACGCCGACACCAAGGCGAAGCGCAAAGCGGCCAAGGAGCGCAAGCAGGCCGAGAGCCGTGCCCGCCGCGAGCAGCAGGCCAAGGCCCGCAACCGCGCCTGACCCGCCCGGCCAGTCGGCCGGCCGGATTCACGCCCCGGCCAGCACCTGGCGCTCATGATCGAGCAGCCACGCCTTCGACGACAGACCTCCGGCGAACCCCGTCAGTGAGCCGTCGGCACCCACCACTCGGTGGCAGGGCACGATGATCCCGATCGGGTTGCGGCCGTTCGCTGCGCCCACGGCTCGTGCCTTGCGAGCGTCACCCATCCGACGTGCTTGCTCGCCGTAGCTGACGGTGCTGCCGTAGTCGATCGTTCGCAGCGCCGCCCACGCCGTGTGCTGGAACGGCGTGCCCACCGGGTCGAGCGGGAGGTCGAACTCGGTGCGCTCACCCCGGAAGTACTCAGCCAACTGCGCGCACCCTGCTGCCAGGATCGCATCGGCTGCGCGGCCCGCATCGCCGTCGTCGGGTGGACGGCGCTGATCGTCGTGCCACATCACGAAGCGGATACCCCGGTCGGTGGCGCCGACGGTGAGCGGGCCGATCGGCGATTCCATGGTGGTGATCGTGGTCATGAGGCGCTCCTGGTGGGTGAGGGCACGGCGCTGCGCCAGAGGTGGTGGAGGGCGTACGACCGCCACGGGCTCCAGCGAGCTGCGTGCGCGGCGGCTGCCGCCGGGGTGGCGTCGAGGCCGAGGCGTTCCATCGCGTGGCGCACCCCCAGGTCGGTCGGCATGAACACGTCCGGGTCGCCGATGCCGCGCATCGCCACGTACTGCGCCGTCCACGGCCCGATGCCGGGCAATTCGAGCAGGTCGCGCTCGAGCAGGGCTCGGTCGGCGCCGTGGTCGATGTGCAACCGGCCCTCGGCCACCGCAGCCGACGCACCGATCAGGGCCCGGGCACGCGCCACCGGCATCGGGTAGGCGTCGACGGGCAGCGCGGCGAGCGCCTCCGACGACGGGAAGAGGAACCGCACGCCGTCGGTCGTGTCGACGCCGAGGTCGACACGATCACCGGCCCGCTCGACCAGCCGGCCGGCGACCGTGCGGGCACCGGCCACCGAGATCTGTTGGCCGATGATGCCGCGCACCAGCAACTCGGGTCCGTCCGGTGAGCCGGGCGACCGCAGCCCCGGCCGGACGGCCACCAGCGGCGCGAGTACCGGGTCGGCGCCGAGGTGCGCATCGACAGCCACCGGGTCGGCATCGAGGTCGAGCAGCCGACGGCACCGTTGCACCGCCGCCTGCAGATCGGTCACCGACGTCAGCCACAGGGTGCACGCCACGGCGCCGTCACCCGGCGCCAGCGCCACCACACCCGGCCCCGCAGGGAGTCGGAGCGACCGGCGATAGGTGTGGCCGTCCCACGACTCGACGCCCGGCACCGCACGCGCCCGCAGGAAGGCGAACAACGTGTGCGGCTCGAACGGCTGCCGCACCGGCAGTCGCAGTGTGATCGCACCGGGCGAACCCGCGTCGGCCGGTGCGGTGCCGCGGCGAGTCCGGCGCAGGTCGGTGGGCGCCGAGGCGAAGACCATCCGCACCGTGTCGTTGAACTGGCGCACGCTGGCGAAGCCTGCGGCGAAGGCCACATCGGTCATCGCCATGTCGGTGGTCTCGATGAGGATTCGGGCGGTCTGCGCCCGCTGCGCACGGGCGATTGCCAGCGGACCGGCGCCGAGCTCGTCGGTCATCAGCCGGTTGAGGTGCCGCTCGCTGTAGCCGAGCCGCAGGGCCAGGCCGCGCACGCCCTCGCGGTCGATCACGCCGTCGGCGATCAGGCGCATCGCACGGGCCACGGCATCGGCGCGCACGTTCCACTCGGGCGAGCCGGGCGATGCGTCGGGCCGGCAACGCTTGCACGCCCGGTAGCCCCGCTGCTGCGCGGCCGCTGCCGTCGGGAAGAACGACACGTTGCCCCGCTTGGGTGTCGTGGCCGGACACGACGGACGGCAGTAGATGCCCGTGGTGGACACGGCCGTCACGAACCAACCGTCGAACCGACTGTCACGGCTCTGCACCGCTCGGTAGCACTGGTCGTCGAGCACCCCGCCAGTCTGCCGCCGGCCCACCCGCCCGGCTAGCGGAAATCGGACGAGTCGCTCGCGCTGGTCCTCGCCCACGGGAGCAGCACCATCCACAGCACGACAAGCCCTGCGGCCGCAGCAAGCGAGCCACCGATGAAACCGCCGCGCTTCGACGTCAGCTCGGCTACCAATCCGAAGAGCAGGCCCCCGATCGCCGAACCGACCTCGAAGAACATCGTGAACGTCGACACCACCTGCGTTCGGTCCGACGACGGCGCCGAGTTCACCGCGATCGCCGACAGCGACGGGTACATGAACGACATGCCGACGCCGATGACCGCTGTGCCGGCGAAGAGCCCCACCGGGGTGGCGACGATGCCGATGGTGGCGAGGCCGATCGCCAGGCCGGCCAGTGCGATCGATACGGCCGCCGCCAACCCGATCCGCTCGGGCAACCGTGCGCCGACGACGCGCACCACGATGCAGATGACGCTGTACAGCGCGAACACCCATTTCGAGCCCTCGAGGCCCACGGCTCGGGCATGCTCGGGCACGAACGCATTGAACGTTGCGAATCCACCGATGCCGCAGGCGAGCACGGCGCCGGGCCGCAGTGCAGCCCGATGGAACTTGTTCAGCGGTGCCGCGGGTGGCGGTGCATCGGGCGCACGCACCGGTCGGTCATCGGCCAACAGCATTGCCACCGAGGCCGCCGCCAGGGTGAACATCCCCGCGGCGACGAGCCCCCGATCGAAACCCGAGTCACCGATGAGTTGCTCGCTGATGATGGGGCCGATGCCGATGCCCAGGAATACGGCTGCCGAGAAGTAGCTGGCCGCCTCGGCACGACGACGCGCAGGTGCCAGATCGTTGACCAGGGTGGCAGCCCCCACGAAGAGCGCTCCCTCACCGGCGCCCATCACGGCTCGCAGGGGCAGCAACGCCCAGCGGTCGGCAACCAACGTGGCCGCGAACACGGCGAGGGTGGTCACCAGCGCACCACCGACGATCAGCGCTCGCCGCCCGTGCCGGTCACCCCACCTCCCCAGCCACGGCCGCATCGCCACCGCAGCGATGCTGAACACGGCGAGGTTCAGGCCGATGTCGAGCTCGGTACCGCCGAGTTGCTCCTCGATCAGCCGGGGAATCAGGGGGATCAGCACGCCGACATAGACGAAGAACAGGAAGGTGACCGCGGAGACGATCACGAACGGCCGCGTGACCAGCCGCGCGTCGGCGGGTGCGACAGCGCGGTCGAGTGAGGTCACTGATCGAGTCTCGCGGCACCCGGGCGGGAGCGTGGCATTCAGACCGCGGCGACGTCGACCCCGACGTCGAGCGTCTGCCACGACGACGGACCGATGACCACCCCGCGCACGGGTGGCACGTCGGCGTAATCGCGACCCCACCCGACGGTGATGTGACGGCGGGGTGGCACCTGGTCGTTCGTCGGGTCGGCATCGAGCCAACCGATGCCGGGTGACCACACACTGCACCACGCGTGCGACGCATCGGTGCCCGTGAGCTTCACCTCACCCGGCGCGGGGAACGTCTCGATGTAGCCGCTGACATACCGGGCGGCCAGGCCACGCGAGCGAAGACACGCGAGCATCAGGTGGGCGAAGTCCTGACAGACGCCGCGCCGTGCCGCGATGACCGCTGCGATCGGCGTCGAGACGTCGCTGAACTCGGCGTCGAACACGAACTCGCCGTAGATGCGCGAACTCACAGCAGCCACCACGTCGAGAATCGGCCGGCCGGGCCAGAACAGGTCGCCGACCAGATGGTCGAGGGCGGGCAGGGCAGGCGTCGCCTCGGTCACGGCAGCGAAGGGCGCGACCTCGGCGGCCAGGTCGCCCCGGGCGCCAGCCACGGCGGCCGCGACATCTTCCCAGGCGGGTGACGAGACGGGAAGCCCACCGTCATCGGGCACCACGTCGACGTCGACCACGCAGTGACCGACGACGGTGAGCGCGTCGTGGCGGTGGTGGATGCCGATGCGCACGACCCGGTTGCCGAACAGGTCGATGTGCTCCTCGTACTCATCGGCGACGGGTTCGACCTCGACGTGCGCGCTGACCACCCGCTGGTGCGCGGTGTCGCGCGGCAGTAGGTGCGCGACCGTGTACCCATCACTCATCGGCAACCCGTACCGGTACTCGGTGCGGTGCTGGATGCTGAACCGCACCACGGGCGAGGACTCGATCACCGGGGCTCGCCGAACGTCGAGCCGATCGCCGACCCGAGCACCATCGGGTTCACCGGATCGGCGAACCAGCGCTGCACGACCGCATTGCCGAGCTCGAGCAACGGGCCCCGAGCGGCGAGCACGAGCGAGTCGACCGAAATGCGCCGCCCACCGGCCACGACGTCATCGACGGCGCCGAGGGCCCCGAGGCTCGCCTGCTGCACCAGATCGCTGCCCTGCTGCCACGCCAGCGACGCCATGTGCTCGCGCAGGCGGTCGAGCTGGAACGCCAGGCTGCGCGGGTTGGCATCGTCGTGCACGAGCAGCTCGATGACGGCACCGAGCTCGACGTCGCTGCGGTAGCGGCGGCGGTAGGCGACGAGGCTCTCGTTCACCGACAGCAACGTCTCGGCGAGCGGCTGGAAAGCGAGCGGTTCGACCGCGCGGCCGGCGGCAGCCTCGATCGAGCCGAGGACGGCGAGCGCCCGCTCGAGCCGCCGGGCGAGGTCGAGGAAGCGCCACGCCGGCCCGCGAACGGTGCTCTCCATGGCGAGGCCGGCGAGTGCGGCGAGGTCGACCAGCACGATGTCGAGGTCGTCGGGGGCAGCATCGGCGCGCACGAGGTCTGCCCGCAGCCTGGTGAGCCGCCCGAGCACGCGACCGGTGGTCGTCGACAGGTACTGACGCACCGACGTCGCCTCGTCGACGAGCGACCGGATCTGTTCGGCCACCGCCACCTGGCCGGTGACGACCTCGTGGTGCACACGGTCGGTGAGGCTGGTGTTGCCATCACCGTCGCCGATCGACATCGGCAGCATCTGCGCAGCGCGCAGCAGCCCGATGGCCCCCAGGGCCCAGCCACCCCCACCGACGGACACGAGCGACGCGTCCTGCTGCAGCTGACCTGCCACCACGCGCACCGTGCGCGCCCCGACCTCGGCACGCTCGGCCGCCCGGCCCATCCAGTACAGGGCATCGGCGGCCCGCTTCGGGACCGACGAACCGAAGTCGACCTGCGGATGCGACACCCGCACGGGAACCCGTTGCGCGGCCGGACCCCCGACCACCCAGACGTCTTTCACCATGCGGGTGGTCGGCTCGGTGGGATGGTCGTCCAGAGCCAGGACGCGGCCGACGCCACCGTCCATCAGCGTGACGCCATCGGGTCCGATTGCGGCGTGCAGTCGGAGCACCACGCGGCCGGGCACCAGAACGTCGTCGTTCGTGCCGGCGTGGCAGGGCGTGGTGCCGAGCGCCTCAGTGCCGTCCCAGCGCTGCAACTCGAGCGTCTCACCCAGCAGCGAACGAGCGGCGTCGTCGAAGCACGATGCCAGCGCCGGCTCCTCGACGAGCCGTGAACCGAACGCATTCGCGAGTACCACACCCCCCGCCTGGGCGGCCCACGTGATGGCCGGTACACCCGCACCGCCCATCGTGCGCGAGTCGAGCGGGTCGAGACGCGCGTCCTCGAGCCGTCGATAGATCACGTCGACGGGCTCGACGCCGTCGAGCGCCCGCAACCACACCCGGTTCTTGCGCACCACGAGGTCGGACCCCTCGGCGAGATGGAACCCCATCTGCATCGCGAGGTACGAGTGCTCGACGTAGGTGGGGTGCGTCGGCCCGCCGGTCAGCACGACGGTGCGCGGGCTGCGGCGCCCGGGCGGCGACTGCGCCGCCAGCGCGCGACGCAGCGCGTCGGTGTAGGTGGTGATCGGGGCGACACCCGCCTGCCGCATCGCCTCGGGCATCACGCGTGCCATCACCGAACGGTTCAACAGGGCGTAGCCCGCACCCGACGGCGCGTCGGTGAGGTCCTGCACCACGCGCCATGCGCCGTCGGCGGTACGGACCAGATCGACCGAGTAGTGCACGACCCACCGGGCCGGGGTGTGGTGCGCCATGGTGGTGCGCAGCGACGGTGCCGAGAACAGCACCGATGCCGGCACCACACCCGAACGGACCAGCGTGCCGTCGCCGTAGAGGTCCCCGAGGAGCGCTTCGACGAGACGGGCCCGCTGGGCCACTCCGTGCGACAGCACCGCGAACTCGTCGTGGCCGATCACCAGCGGCACGGGATCGAGCCGCCATGGCCGACTGTCGGCGATCGACGCATCATCGGCCGAATCGGGGGCAGCCAGTTCGTGCACCAGGTGGCCGGCACCCTCGGCATCGAGCAATCGGTCGGCCTGTCGCTGGTGCTCGCGCAGCTCACCCGGGTGGAGCGAACCGAAGGCCGCCCCCACCGACGCCCACACCGGGCGGATGCTGCCATCGGGCGCGATGGCCTCGTCGAAGCGGCCCGATGGCGCCCGGTACCCAACGGCGGAGTTCGAGATGTCGACCATCAGGCGGCGGCCCGCACGAAGGCGTCGCGCACCGTGTCGTCGATGCCGACGAGCGCCGCCTGCACTTCCTCCATGGCCGCATCGAGCTCGGCACCGTCGTCGGCGCGGGTCTGCAGATCGTCGAGCACCGCGTCGAGGTGGTCGACGGCGGGCAGGGTGATCGACGACTGCGGCAGGCGCGACAGCGCCTCGCGGATGCGCGTCGCACAGCTCGCCACCGAGCGCGGAAACGACGGGGCGAACAGCAGGAAATCGACCGCCGTCGAGCCCTCGATCGGTCCGCGGGTGACGCGCTGGTACATCTGCAGCGCACTGACCGACCGCAGCAGGCCCATCCACTGCACGTCGTCGTGTACGTCGACCTTCGAGTCCGGACCATCGCTGGCGAGGAGCGTGGCGGCACGAACACCCACCACGCGAGTGGTCATGTCGGCACGCTCGATCGACTGCCCGAGCCGCCACAGCTCGTAGGCCTCGTCGCGGTTCATCACCGTCGTGAGTACCCCGTCGAGCCGCTGACATTCACCGATGACATGGCCGAGGAACCGCGCGCGGCTCCGCCGCTCGACGCCGCTGGCAGCATTCGATCCGGCGTACAGGAACAGGTCGTTCACGGTCTGCCACGCCTCGCGCGGCATCACCTCACGGGTCGTGCGCAGGTTCTCGCGGGCCAGCTCGATCGAGGATGCGATGCTCCCGGGATTCCCGAGGTCGGCAATCAGGAACCGCACGATCGACATCTCGCCGCCGGCGGCACCATGGTGCTCGCCGAGACGCTGGAGCATGACGCCGTTCCCCGCCACCGCGAGCAGCGGCTCCCAGCTCGACAGCGCGCTGGTGGGCAGGTCGATGACCAGTTCGGTGTAGCTGCGCACGAGACGGGCCGTGTCCTCGGCACGCTCGAGGTAGCGGGCACCCCAGTAGAGGTTGTCGGCGACCCGCGACAGCAGCATCAGTCGGCCTCGACGATCCAGGTGTCCTTGCTGCCGCCACCCTGGGACGAGTTGACGATCAAGGACCCGGGCCGCAGCGCCACACGGGTGAGGCCGCCGGCGGTGACGTAGCTCTGCGCACCGCTGAGGATGAAGGGGCGGAGGTCGACGTGGCGAGGCTCGATCTCGCCGTCGCACAGCGTGGGCACGGTGCTGAGCGAGAGGATCGGCTGGGCGACCCAGTTGCGCGGATCGGCCTCGATGAGTGCGATGTGCGCATCGAGCTCGCTGCGCGTGGCGCGGTCACCGATGAGCAGGCCGTAGCCGCCGCTCTCGTTGGCCGGCTTCACGACGAGCTCGGCGATGTGCTCGATGACGTACGCACACTCGTCGGGGTAGACACAGCGGTACGTCGGCACGTTCGGCAGGATCGGCTCCTCGTCGAGGTAGTACCGGATGATGTCGGGCACCCAGGCGTAGACGACCTTGTCGTCGGCCACGCCGGCGCCCGGCGCGTTGGCGATGGCCACCCTGCCGGCACGCCACGACCGCATCAGCCCGCGCACACCCAGCGTGCTGTCGGGGCGGAACGCCTCGGGGTCGAGGAACGCGTCGTCGACGCGGCGGTAGATGACGTGCACACGCTCGAGGCCACCGATCGTGCGCATGTACACGCAGTCGTCACTGCTCACCACGAGGTCGGCACCCTCGACGAGCGCCGCACCCATGCGCTGCGCGAGGAACGAGTGCTCGAAGTAGGCCGAGTTGAAGATGCCGGGCGTCAGCACGGCGATGGTGGGGTGCGAGACACCCTCGGGGGCGATCGAGCACAGCATCCGGTTCAGCTCGTCGGTGTAGCTGTCGACCGGCAGGATGCTCTGTTGGGCGAAGAGGTCGGCGAACACCCGCTTGCTGATCGCCCGGTTCTCGAGCACGTAGCTGACGCCGGACGGGACCCGCAGGTTGTCCTCGAGGACGTACATGGTGCCGTCTCCGTCGCGCACGAGATCGCTGCCGGAGATGTGCGCCCACACGCCGTGGAGCGGGTTCGCCCCGACGCATTCGGGCCGGAAGTTGACCGATTGCTCGAGCAGCTCTGCCGGGAACACGCCGTCGGCGACGATGCGCTGGTCGTGGTACAGGTCGTCGATGAACATGTTGATCGCCCGCAGGCGCTGCTTCAATCCGACCTCGATGCGCCGCCACTCCGACGCGGCAATGACGCGAGGAATGATGTCGAACGGCCAGGCGCGATCGATGCCGCGACCGTCGGAGTAGACGGTGAAGGTGATGCCCATCGCCAGGATGTCGAGCTCGGCCAGGTTCTGGCGCTCCTGGAGTTCGGCGTGCTCGAGCGCGGCGAGTTGCTCGAGGAGCGCTCGGGCCGCAGGCCGGGGTGATCCGTCCGCGGCCACCAACTCATCCCAGGCGTGAGCCTGGGCACGCACGTGTGCCATCGTCATTCCCCAACCCTGGCCCGAACGGGTGTCCGGCTCGTCACGACACTATGTCAGCCGTGTGAACGACGCCCCGTGGACGCGCCGCCGATCAGGCTCCGGCGACCTGGGGCTCCTTGGGGAGGCCGAGCACGCGCTCGCCCACGATGTTGCGCTGGATCTGGCTCGTGCCGCCCCAGATGGTCTCGCTGCGGCTGAAAAAGAACGAGCTCATCATCGGGCTGACGGGGTAGCCGTCGCGGCGCTTGTCGCGTGCCGCGCCAGGCCATGAGCCTGCCTCGGGGCCGGTGTCGATGAGCATCGATGCCGCACCGAAGATGTCGAGCGCGAGCTCCATCGCCGCCTTGTGCATCTCGGTCCAGAACATCTTGTTCGTGGCGCCGAGCGCCATGACGCCGAGGTCCTTCGAGCCGGTGAGGGTGGACGACAGCGAGCGGAGACCGTTGATACGCAGGATCTGGATCTTGGTGAAGAACTGCATGAGTTGCTGACGCACGAGCGGATCGTGGATCGCACCGTTCTGCGTGGCCGCCGACAGCATGAGCTTGTACTCCTCCTCGAAGCGCCGGTACCCCGTGGTGGCGCTCATGCCGCGCTCGAATGCGAGGGTGGAGTTGGCGACCTTCCAGCCGTTGTTCACGCCGCCCACCACGTTGTCCTTCGGGCAGCGTGCGTCGGTGAAGAAGACCTCGCAGAACTCGGCGGTGCCGTCGGGCTGGACGATGCCGCGCACCTCGACGCCGGGCTGGCGCATCGGCACCAGCAGGTAGCTGATGCCCTTGTGCTTCGGCGAGTCGGGGTCGGTGCGGGTGAGCAGGAAGCAGTAGTCGGCGTGGTGGCCGCCGGTGGTCCAGACCTTCTGACCGTTGATGACCCACTCGTCGCCGTCGAGCACGGCACTGGTCTTGAGCGACGCGAGGTCGGAGCCGCTGTTCGGCTCGCTGAAGCCCTGGCACCAGCGCATGCTGCCGTTGAGGATGCGGGGCAGGAACTCCTGCTTCTGCTCCTCGGTGCCCCATTGGAGGATGGTGGGACCCACGAGCGTGTCACCGAAGAAATCGGCGCGCAACGGTGCCTTCGCACGAGCGAACTCCTCGGACAACACGACGCCCTGCATCGTGGTGAGGCCCTTGCCGCCGTACTCGGTCGGCCAGGTGGCACAGATCCAGCCGCCCTCGAACAGCTTGGCCGGCCACCCCTCGTTGAATGCCTTGCGCTCGGCCGGCGTCATCTCGAAGTCGTCGTCGGTCCACCCCTGCGGGAGGTTCTCCGCGAGCCAGGTGCGGATCTCGGTGCGGAAGGCTTCGGCGTCGGCGGGATAGCTCAGGTCCATGAGCACCAGTATTGACCCATGGGTCAAGTGATGGGAAACCGGACGCTTGTGACGCCCGTTCACAGCCCGTTCACAGCCACCTGACAGTCGGGAAACCTGGCCTGCTTACGGTCGAACCAATGGGAATGCCCGCTCCTGCTCCGTCGGTCGTGACCCGGTCCAACCCCCTCGGATCGGTGTCCCTCGGAGCGCAGGAGCGGGCAGTTCTCGGGATCCTCCTCGCCCATTGCGGTCGTGTGGTCAGTCGTCGCGAACTGTCTCGCCAGGCCGGTTTGGCCAACTTGAACGAGCGGCGTTGCGACAGCATCATCGTGGTGCTGCGCCGCCACCTCGGCGCCGATGCGATCGTGACGGTCCGCTCCCGTGGCTGGATGCTGAATCCGGTGGCGACACCAGCCATCGCAGCAGCCCTCGACTGACGCACTGAATCGCCACACGTCGGAAACAATCCGGCATCGTCGCCGAAAACTGATGTCCCTACGGTCCGTGCCGCTCACCCCAACGGCGTGGCGGGCATCGTCCCTACCCCTTCCACCTCGTCGCAGGAGGATCTCGTGCGCACATTCAAACCCTTCAGATACGCCGTCGGTGCCGCTCTCGGTGCCGCCCTACCCGTGTTCATCGCCACCGGCAGCGCTTTCGCCGAGGACGAACCGCTCGCCGCCGAGACCGTGCAAGCAGTGCTCGACAACATCTGGGTGCTCGTCGCCGGCATTCTGGTGTTCTTCATGCAGGCCGGCTTCGCGCTCGTCGAGGCAGGACTGACCCGGGCCAAGAACGTCGTCAACATCATGGCCAAGAACATGGCCGATGCACTGATCGGCATCCTCTGCTTCCTCGCCGTCGGCTACGCCTTCGCGTTCGGCGGTGACGGCTGGTTCATCGGCACGAGCAAGTTCTTCCTGTCCGGCCAGGCGCCGTTCGACTGGGGTTCGAGTGGCGTACTGAACCTGAGCACGTCGACCTTCTTCTTCTTCCAGGTGGTGTTCGCCGCCACGGCCGTGACGATCGCATCGGGGGCCATGGCCGAGCGCACGAAGTTCGTCTCGTACCTGTTCTTCAGCGCCGTGATGACCGCCGTCATCTACCCGGTCGTCGTGCACTGGACCTGGGGTGGTGGCCTGATCAAGCGGATCAACATCGGCGACGCCGTCTACTCCGACTTCGCCGGCTCGGGCGTGGTGCACCTCACCGGTGGCGTCGCCGCCCTGGTGGGCGCGGCACTGCTCGGCCCCCGCCTCGGCAAGTACGACGCCAACGGCAAGCCCCGCGCCATCCCCGGTCACAACATCCCCTTCGCCGTGATCGGCGTGTTCATCCTGTGGCTCGGCTGGTTCGGCTTCAACGCCGGCTCCGAGCTCGCCGCCGACTCGCTGGTGATGTTCGTGGCCGCCAACACCTTGATCGCCGGCGCTGCCGGCGGTGTGTTCGCCACGGCGACGGTGTGGCTGAAGAGCGGCAAGCCCGATGTCGGCATGGCAGGCAACGGCGTACTCGCCGGCCTCGTCGGCATCACCGCCGGCTGCGGTGCGCTCAACTTCCTCGGTGCGTTCATCGCCGGTGCGGTTGCAGGAATCATCGTCGTGCTGGCAGTGCTGTTCATCGACCGCCGCGGCATCGACGATCCGGTGGGCGCTGTCTCGGTGCACGGCGTCTGCGGCCTCTGGGGCCTGCTCGCCGTGGGCCTCTTCGCCCGCTACGACGACGCCTTCCTCGGTCGCGAGAAGGCCGGCCTGTTCTACGGCGGAGGCTTCGACCAGCTCGCCGTGCAGGCACTGATGGGCCTGATCATCATCGCTTGGGTCGGCATCATGTCGCTCATCACCTTCACGATCATCAAGAAGACCATCGGTCTCCGGGTGACCCAGCAGGAGGAGATGGAGGGCCTCGACGTCCACGAACACGGCTCACCCGGCTACTCGAGCGAACTGCTCGGCATGAGCTGACCGGCACCTGCCGGACCACGAGCATGGACGACCACGAGCCGTCCATGCGCACGGGGACCAGCTCCGAAAGCGCTGACCCCGGTAGGGGCAGTCCCCGGGTCGGCCACCTCACGAGGCGGCGACCCGGGGGCGTTTCCCATCACGATCTACACTCTCTTCTCACGGAGGCTTCGACTCATGAAACTGATCACTGCAATCATCAAACCGTTCAAGGTCGACGACGTCAAAGACGCGTTGAAGGCCATCGGCATCCAAGGCATCACCGTCGGAGAGGTCCGCGGCTTCGGCCGTCAGGGTGGACACACCGAGACCTACCGCGGCGCCGAGTACAAGATCGAGTTCGTCCCCAAGATCCAGGTCGAGATCGTCGTTGACGACGGCGCTGCCGATGGGGCCATCGAGGCGATCAAGGCTTCGGCGGTCACCGGCAAGATCGGTGACGGCAAGATCTGGGTCACCGACGTCGAGCGGATCATCCGTATCCGCACAGGTGAGGAAGGCCCCGACGCCATCTAGGCGCAATGCCAGCAAGACGCCATGCCAGCGAACGTG